>JBDGZR010000099.1:0-11579 GCA_039588495.1 Gemmatimonadota bacterium
TAACCGAGCGAGCCGGAGTAGATCTGCCGGAACTCCAGGTCCTTCGCCGGGTCGTGCTGCCAGCGCATCGTCACGCCCGCGAACAGCCCGCCCGGCGTGATGAAGACATCGGAACCGAGGCTGACGATGATCTTGGGCTCGTTCTTGGTCGTCAGCCCTTCGTCGTCGAATTCCTTCGTGCTCGTGGCCAGAACGGTGAACTCCGTCCGGTCCTTGTGGGTCTCGCGGCCGAGATCCAGGGAGAAGGAGAAGTTCGTCTCGTCCGTGTTCCCCCTCTGGATCGAGCCGCCCATCGCGATCAGCGCTTCCCAGAATTTGAAGAAGGGGCTGTAAAGCCCGATGATGATCGGCTCCAACGCCTTCAGGTCGTCGGCCGCCCCCACGGCGTCGAAGTCGGCTGGCTGGACGAGGCGGGTCGTGCCGTCCGCCAGCTCGAGCAGGAGCCCGTCGGAGACCGGCCGGACGGTGGCGGCTACCACGGTCGAGTCGGCGAGCCGGATCCCGATCGGATCGGGTGCGGTGAACGACTGGATTTCGGCAGCGGGTATCGTGACTTCAGCGCCCTTGTAACTGAACACCCAGCTGCCGTCGACGATGCCCACCAGCTGGCCGGTGATCTGGTCGCCATCTGCGAACGTCAGTTCCTGCTGGGCCCGGGCCTGCTCGGGTTGGCTCAGGCAAAGGGCCCAGAGGGCCAGAAACGCCGCGGGCAGACGGGTCGCGGCCGAACGTATCGAGCTATGATGTCTCATCGCCGAGGCCCTGTTTATGGTTGAAGGTTCGAAGCAACCTGCACGCGGCCGCCAGAGCGCGCAATTCGCTGAAACCCCGGCCGCCGGAGGATCTTGAGATGGAGCGAGTCCGGCTCATCCATTGGAACCGGTCGGAGGCTGGCGAGCGTCGGGACCGGCTGGCTGCGGAAGGCTACCAGGTACAGTGGGACGCGCGCCCCGGCCCCGATCTGTTCAAGAAGCTGACGGCCGATCCACCAGCCGCCGTCGTGATCGACCTGAGCCGCCTTCCTTCGGGTGGACGCGATCTCGCCCTCGAGGTAAGACACCGCCGGTCCACCCGCCACGTCCCGCTCGTCATCGTCGAAGGCGCGGCCGAGAAGACGGAGCGGGTTCGCGCCCTGCTCCCCGATGCCGTCTACACGACCTGGTCCGATATCGGCCCGGCGCTTCGAGAGGCGATCGCCAACCCACCGCTGGATCCCATCGTGCCGGAGTCGCGCATGGCAGGCTACGCCGGCGTACCGCTCGCGACGAAGCTGGGAATCAAGGAGGGGACGGTCGTGAGCCTGGTCGACGCGCCCGAGGGCTTCGCGGCGCAGCTTCGCGACCTTCCTCGTGGCGCGGTGCTGCGCGACGGGCTGCGCGGGCGATCCGACCTCATCGTCTGGTTCGCACGTTCCCGGACGGCGATGCGCCGCCGCATGGCCCAGATCGCGTCGCGGGCGGTGGGTTCGCCGGTGTGGATCGCCTGGCCGAAGAAGTCCTCCGGCGTCCGGAGCGATCTCACGCAGCAGATCGTCCGCCGAACCGCCGAGGCCGCCGGTCTCGTCGACTACAAGATCATCGCCATCGATGCCACCTGGTCCGGGCTCCTGTTCACCCTCAGGCCCGGCGGCCCGAAGCGCTGATCGCGCCTCGACCGGCGCCGCCTTGTCTGCCCGCCGTCGGCAGCACAACGTGCATCGTCCGAGACGGACCACGAAGCCCGAGAAGCGGAGGAGAAGAATGCCCATCCTGAAGATCGCCTCGTACCGCGTGGGCGCGGCCCACAAGGGTGCGAACGGAGACACCCGCTACCTCTTTCTGGAGCCGGACGCGGGTGAGACGGGCCCGGGGAGCGCGGGCGTGAAGGTGTACTTCGAGTCGACGACAAAGAGCGTGGGGCGCGTCGCCGGGGACGTCATCGTGGCCACGCTGCCCGATGCGCTCTTCAGGGACATGTACCACATCGTCCAGACCGAGCGCCCCGTCTTCTTCATGTGGCAGCTCGACGGGGACGGCGACAAGCTCGAGTCGTGCGGGCTCGCGACGGTCGAGGAGCCGACGGGAGAGGGGTTCAGGGACACCTCGGATCACTCGGAGTACAGCTGATGGAGACCGGCGGCATCAACGCGACTCACTTTCGGGCGACGTTTCTGCTCCTGTTGGTCGTCGCGATCTCGCTTCTCTTCTTCGCCATGGTGCGCTCGTTTCTGATGGCGGTTTTCCTGGCCGCCATCTTCAGCGGCCTGCTGTACGGCCTCTACCGTCGCTTCGTCCGCTGGTTCAAAGGCCGCGAGTCGCTCGCCTCGATCGCTACGATCCTCGTCTTCGTCTTCGCGCTTCTCGTTCCGCTCTCGGGCTTTCTGGGGATCGTGACCACGCAGGCGCTGGAGGTGAGCCAGGCGGTGGGGCCCTGGATACAGCAGCAAGCTACCCGGCCCGACGACCTGGACCGTCTCATCCAGCGCTTACCATTCGCCGATGCGATCGCCCCCTACCAGGGGCAGATCACGGAGAAAGTCGGAGAGCTGGCCGCAAACCTGGGCGAATTCGTGTTCTCGAAGCTCGCCGCGGCCACGAAGGGCACCGTGATGTTCTTCTTCATGTTGTTCGTGATGCTCTACGCGATGTTCTTCTTTCTCAAGGACGGCCCCTCGGTTCTGAACCGCATCCTTTACTACATGCCGTTGTCGCCGCAGTCCGAAGACCGGCTGGTGGAGCGGTTCGTGTCCGTGACCCGAGCCACGATCAAGGGCACCTTGGTGATCGGCGTGGTCCAGGGAGCCCTGGCGGGCGCGGCGTTCGCGGTGGCTGGCATCAAGGGCGCTGCCTTCTGGGCGACGGTCATGGCTGTCCTCTCGATACTTCCCGGCATCGGGATCGCCCTCGTCTGGGTTCCCGCGGCGATCTACCTGGTGGTGATCGGCAAGACGGCCGCCGCCATCGGGCTGGCTCTGTGGTGCGGTCTCGTTGCCGGAACGGTAGACAACCTGCTCCGTCCCCGACTGGTGGGGCGGGACACGGAGATGCCCGACCTGCTCATTCTTCTGTCGACCCTTGGCGGGCTGGCGCTATTCGGGGCGGTGGGGATCGTCGTGGGCCCGATCGTCGCCGCTCTGTTCGTGACGGTGTGGCAGATCTACGGGGAGGCCTTCGAGGACATACTGCCCGAGCCGACAGCAGTGCCGGTCCCGGCTGGTCCGGACCCGGACCGCTCCGCGCCGGAGTAGGGAGCGGGCCCGGTCAGGCCCGCTCGACGTAGTAGCAGATCCGCCAGTTCGACATGCTCTCGGGGTCGTCCTCGGGAGTGTCCTCGGGCACGTCCTCTCCCGGCGCGTAACGCCCGATCATAGCCTCGACCGAACCCCTGAACTCTCGCTGATAGTGGTCGAGCTCGTCGTTGGCGCTGAACGTGTCGAGCTCCTCGCCGAAGAACTCGACGACGAGATGGTCATCGATCTCGCCCTCGAACACCACGCGGTCGAGGTTGTCCTTCTTGTTCCACGCCGGGTGGTCGGAGATCGACCAGTATCCCTTCTCGGGGAACTGGGTCTGCTGGATCACCTTCGTGCCGTTCTTCCGGTCGCCCCAGACCTTGGAGCGAAACCGGAATTCGCCCTTCTCCTTGAAGGCCGGCTCCAGGTTGTCCAGAATCTGAAGCCACTGGAGGACAACCCTGACTCGCTCGCCGCTCTGCTCTGTCATCGGTTCCGTCTCGTCGCTGCTGGAGGTCAACTCTCTTCGTTCGGCTGCATCTCAACCCTTCAATCTGGGGTGCGGTTGGGATGGCAACAAGGTCAGTCCGTCTCTCCACTTCCGATGGGTCGCAGCGTCCCGAAGGCATACCTCCATCCGAAAGCTTCCAGGAGCTGCAGTAAGCGCCTTATCGGTAGGCCCATGACGTTGAAGTAATCGCCCTCGATGCGGTCCACGATGGCAGCACCGAAGCCCTGGATGCCGTATGCGCCCGCTTTGTCCAGGGGCTCGCCCGTCGCGGCGTACTCGGCGCACTCGCTTGCTGTGAGACGCCGGAACCACACCTGGGTCGCTTCAACGGCACTCTCCACGCGGCCTGCCTGGGCGAGCGCGATCCCCGTGTACACGGTGTGCTCCGCGCCCGAGAGGCGTTCGAGCATCGCGGCGGCCTCTCGGGCGGAGTCGGGTTTCCCGAGAACGGCATCCCCATGGGCCACCAGCGTGTCGCAGCCGAGGCTGAGGCTGCCGATTTCGGCCCGGTGCTGGGCCTTCGCTCGGGCCAGTCGCTCGGCGGCCCCGGCCGGCCCCTCCCCCGCCAGGAGCCGCTCGTCGACATCGGAGGGTTGGACCTCGAAGGTTAGGCCCAGCTGTTCGAGCAGCAGCCGGCGACGAGGTGATCCGGAAGCGAGGATGAGTCGTGGTGGCCGCATGAGACCTTCGCTCCGCAGAATGTCCGCCTTTCCCCCGCAGCCGCGTCTCCCTAAATACTCCTTTAGGACAACCCGTTCGAACGAGTTGCGTAGAGGAGGTTCACATGACGGCCCGGTGGTGGCAAACCTTGAGAGGCCAGAAGAAACGCTGGATCCTGATCGCAGCTGCCGGAGTAGTTCTGGCGATCGTAGGCTACGTCGGCCTCCACGTCATCGCCAACGGACAGCTCCGCAAGCTCCTGCCGGGAGCCGTGGCCACCGCGGTCGGCGGCGAGGATGCCGATCGGTATGTCGTCGCGGTCGATGCGGTCCGCCTCTCTCCCTGGCTGAGCGGCCTGACCGTGCGCGGTCTGACGGTCGCTCTCGACACGACCGGCGTCGCGGATGCCGAGGAGCCCGCGCTGATCAGAAGCGCCGGCGTGCGGTCCTTAAAGGTCGCCGGGATCCGGCTCATCCCGCTGATCCGTGGGAAGGGGATCTTCATCTCGTCGATCGAGATCGATCGACCGGAGGCGGAGCTGCACTTTGTCGTTCCAGCCGAAGAATCTCCGTCGGCCCCCGAGGAAGCGGCGGAGGTTCAGGGGGCCGAGGACGCGCAGGAGGAGGCGGGCTTCGAGGCGCCGCCGGCCACCCTCGAGCGGATCCGGATCGACGACGCTTCGGTCGTTCTGATCCAGGACTCGGAGATCGGCACCTCGCTATCGGCGCTCCACGGACTGGATCTCGAGCTCACGGACATCACGATCGATCTGGTGACGGCGGCCAATCCCGCCCGCGCGCTTGCGAACTCCAGAGTCCGGATCGCCTTTGATTCGGCCAGCCACCTGGTCGAGGACAGCCTGTACGTGATCCGGGCCGCCGGGCTGCGAGCGGACAGCGAGGAGTCGCTCGTCGACATCCAGGAGTTCAGCGTCATCCCCACGCTCGAGGCCAACCCCTTCTTCCGCCGGCTCGCGCAGCGGGCGGACCGGATCGACCTGCACGCCGGGCCGATCCTCCTCCGAGGCCTCGACTTCTACAAGTACTTCGCCGAGGACGAGCTCTACGTCCGGTCGATCGAGGTCGACTCCCTCGACGTGCACGTGTTCGCCGACATCAACATCGCGTGGGGGCCGCGTGCCCGGGCCTGCCGGTACCACAACGGCTTCGCGGAGATCGAGGTCCCGATGACGATCGACACGATCCGGCTCGTGGATGCCGATATCCGATACTCGGAGCTGGCCAAGGGCGCGAAGCGTCCCGGAGAGCTGACCTTCGAGGATCTGAGCGGTACCGTAGTCAACGTGACGAACGACCGAGAGCGGATGACCCGCGAGACGCCGGTCGTGGTCGACGTCACCGGCAAGCTGTTCGGCGAGGGGAACGTGCAGGCGAGGCTTGCCTACCCGCTGCTGTCTCCTACCCTGGACTTCACGCTCGAGGCTTCCGTTGGGGCCATGAACATGTCCACGTTCAACACGTTCGCTATGAACGTCGTGGGCGTGGAGGTGAGAAAGGGCCGGCTCGACAGCCTCTACATGCGCAAGGAATCTCGACGGGGGCAGGCGAGTGGCCGCATCTACATGCGGTACAGAGACTTCGACTTTCGCATCTTCGACAGGAACAGTGGAAAGGCGATGCCCTGGCACTCCGTGGCCGGGTTCTTCGGCAACCTGGTTGTGCGGTCGAACAACCCCGGAAAGCCGGGCGACAAGCCGCGCGAAGGAACGATCAAGTACACGTGCGCCGAAAAGGACATCGTCTTCTTCGAGTTTCTGGTCGGCGCGCTGGCAAGCGGCATGAAGGGGATCGTAATCGGTTAGCCTCGCTTCTATTCTCGGCCGAAATGTCGATGGGAAGGAGTCGCGCCGGCGTCCCGCGGCGCTCGCAAGACAAGGGAGGAACGTGATGTCGATCGCTCAGGCCTTACTGCCCGAATTCGAACAGGAGATGGCGGCCACGCGCAAAGTCCTCGAGCGTGTGCCGGATGACAAGCTCGATTGGAGCCCGCACGAGAAATCGATGACGCTCGGCCGGCTCGCCACACACGTGGCGGAACTGCCGATGTGGACGGGCGTGTCGCTCGACCAGGATGAGGTCGACGTGAATCCGCCCGATGGACAGCAGTGGGAGTCGCCCAAGCCCACCACCGTGGCGGAGATCCTAGAGCTGTTCGATACGAACTCGGCGGAAGGACGAGAGAAGATCGCGTCGGCGGGCGACGCCACGTTCTTCGAAGACTGGTCGCTCAAGAGCGGCGGCGAGACGCTGTTTGTCATGCCGAAGGTCGCCGTGATCCGAAGCTTCGTTCTCAACCACGGGATCCACCACCGCGGGCAGCTCACGGTATTCCTGCGTTTGCTGGACGTGTCGTTGCCCCAAACCTACGGTCCGACGGCCGACGAGCCCGACTTCTAGCTGGCGGCAGCCGGGCCGCCAGGCCCGGCCGCTAGATCCTCTCCGGCCATGAGCTGGACGAGCGTCTCCTGCGACAGCTCGTCCTTCGCTCGGTCGACGACTACCTGCCCCCGCCGGAGCACGACGAAGTGGTCGCCCACGGGGAAAGCGTGATGGGGATTGTGGGTGACGAGGATGACGCCGACGTCCTCCTGGCTCACCTTCATGATGGTGTGAAGAAGGACCTTCGTCTGCCGGACACCGAGGGCGGCCGTCGGCTCGTCGAGGACGAGAAGGCGACCCCCGCGGTGAAGGGCACGCGCGATCGCGAGCGATTGCCGCTCGCCGCCCGACAGGGTCCCGGCCGGCTGGTAGGTGTCCGCGATTCGGACGCCGAGGCGGGCGAGCTCTTCGTGGGCGACGCGCTCGCAACGGACCGGATCCAACCTCCTGAGGGGGCCTCGCCCCTTCAGCGGTTCGGAGCCGAGGAAGAAGTTGCGCCACACGCTCATCAGAGGCGCGATGGCCAGGTCCTGGTAGACCGTCGTGATGCCCCGCGCCAATGCGTCGCGCGGGGAGCGCAGCTGCAAGCTCGCGCCGTCCAGGCGAATCTCTCCGCCCGTCGGCCCGTAGACGCCCGAGAGGATCTTGATGAGCGTCGTCTTCCCGGCTCCGTTATCGCCCAGAAGGCAGGTCACCTCGCCGGCCCGTACGTCGAGCGAGACGGCATCCAGGGCGCGGACCGAGCCGAACGTCTTGCTGATCTCCCGTACCTGCAGCCGAGGATCACGGCTCATCCCGCTGCCCCCCGCTCCCTCAACGCCGCTGCTCGACCAGGCGGCGGACCTGGTTGTTGAACAGGACGGCGGCGATGAGAAGGGAACCGAGGGCAACCTGGAACCAGTCGGCGTTGACGCCGATCATCACGATGCCCTGTCGGACGAGCCCGAAGATGAGGGCGCCGAGCGCGGCGCCGACGGCCGACCCGTAGCCGCCCCTGAGAAGGGTCCCGCCGATAACGACGGCGGTGATCGCCCAGAACTCCTGTAGCGTGCCGCGGAGTGTATCTGCTCCGTTGAACTGCACCGCCTGGATGATCCCGACGAGACAGGCCGCGGCGGCCGTGGTCATGAACAGGCTGATCTTCACCCGATCAACCGGGACCCCGAGGTTCCGCGCCGTCTCCGGCTGCCCCCCCGCTCCGAAGATCCAGTTGCCATAGCGCGTTCGGTTCAGGACCCAGGTCGCGACGGCCGTGAGCCCGATCCACCAGATCACCGAGACGCGGAAGGGCTGTAGGGGGCTGCTGGCGAACAGAAAGCCGGCGGCCTCGTAGCCCGCCGATCCGTCCAGGCCACCCAGCTGCGTCCGGCCGGTGAGCCCGCGGCTGATCGCGATCGTGAGTCCGCGAACTGTGAACAGCATGCCCAACGTGACG
Organism: Gemmatimonadota bacterium; assembly: GCA_039588495.1. Lineage (GTDB taxonomy): Bacteria > Gemmatimonadota > Gemmatimonadetes > Palauibacterales > Palauibacteraceae. The sequence continues at coordinate 8,217 of JBDGZR010000099.1, forward strand.
ATGAAGGAGGGGAGACCGGTCCGGACAACGATGATGCCGTTCAGGTAGCCGATCGAGAGGCACAGGGCAAAGGTCGCCGCCAGGGCGGGCCAGAGCGGCCAGTCGAAGTGGCCGGTGAGCAGCATGATGGACATGCCGGACGCCCCGATGATCGATCCGACGGAGAGGTCGAACTCGCCCCCGATCATCAGCAGTGACACGGCCACGGCCAGGATTCCGAGAGGCGCGGCCGCGTTGAGGTACGCCGCCGTCCCGGCCCGGCTCAGGAAGGGCTCGCCGGCCTGAATCGTGAAGAAGATCCAGAGGACCGCCGCACCCAGGGCGGCCGCCAGCTCGGGCCGCGCGAGAAGGCGCCTCACGCGGAGCGACCTCGCGCCGGCCGGTTCCGTCTCCATCCCTAACGCACCCCCTGTCCGACGAGCCGGATGACCTCGGCCGCGTTATCGCCGGTGACGAAGGCTGGCCCGGTTCGGATAACACCGTCCGGAAACGCCCCGATCTGGATGGCCTTGTGCAGAAGGACCACCGCGAGATAGCCCTGCAGGTAGGGCTGCTGATCGATCGCGAAGCTCATCTCGCCCTCCCGGATCGCCTCCAAAACGGGCAGGGAGAGGTCGAAGGTGGCGAGCTCGAGCGTCGTGTCGAGCCCGCCGGAGGTCCGCATCACCGCCACCGCCGACAGGGCGGGAACGGCGCCTGCGGGGCCGAGCGTCAGAAGGCCGTCGATGCCGGGGTCGCGCGCCAGGGCGCCCCTGATCCTCTGTTGGGCGTCTTCGGGGTCGGCCAGGTCGACGGCGAGCACCAGCATGCTGCCACCCGCCTCGCGCAGGCCATCCTCCAGTCCGGCGCAGCGACTGTCCAGGGCGATGTTCCCCACCTCGTGGTTCACGCACAGCGCGCGGGTCACGCCGACTTCGGCCATCCGCCGTCCCGCTGCGAAGCCGGCGTCCCGCTCGGGTTGGCCGACGTGTGCCCTCAGGCCAAGGTCGCGGAAGACACGCGCCCCCGAGTTGATCGAGAGGATGGGGATGCCGGCGGCGGCCGCCGCCCGTATCGACGGAGCGAGAGCGTCGCCGTCGGGAATCGAGATCGCCAGGCCCTCCGGGCGGGAGGCTGCCACCGCCTCGATGAGCTGGCTCATCTCGACCATGTTGAAGGTACCGGGAGCCTGGTACTCGACCCGGAGGCCCAGCTCGGTCCCCGCGTCCCGAGCCCCGGTCGCCACGACGGACCAGAAGGGATCGGCCGACTGCCCGTGAGTCACCAACACGATGCGGGGGGTCTCCGCTCTCGCGATCGCGTCCCCGCGGTCCGTCGCCCCGACATTCTCACCCCGCTCGCCATCCCGCCCGCGCTCCCCGGGCGATCCACACGCGGCCAGGGCGAGCAGCAGGATCAACGCGGTCGGTCGCCGGGTCATGACAGGGGGTGGTCCGCGGGCAGGCTGAAGCGCTCCAGGGTCGCGGCGGCTTCCGCCACTCTCTCGCGCTCTTCCGGCGGGAGCCCGGCCACGCGCTCCGCCAGCTTCTCCACCCTGCGCTCGCGACCTTTCAAAAGCAGCCGTCGGCCCTTCGACGTGGCCCGGATCCGTGTGATCCGGCGGTCCCGGGTGTCCCGCTGGCGGCTGACCAGTCCCTCCCACTCCAACTCCTTGACCAGGCGAGAGATGGTGGGCGGACGCACCTGCTCGGCCTCGGCGAGCTCGGAGATCGAGATCGGGCCTCCGAAGACGATGACTGAGAGGGCGGAGAGGCGCGAGGCCGTGAGACCGCTCTTCGAGTCCACCGTCCTCACTTGCCGGAGAAGATGAATCGCCGCCGAGTGGAGACGGTCGGCGACCTGACGGTCCGTAGCGCTCAAAGAGGTCCCGTGCCCGTTGAGCCACCGCCGGATTGACGGCGCCTTGACGAATCAGTGTACGAGGTCGTATTCATTTCGTTAGCTAAGCTAATAATAATGAGCCAAGATATCTCGTGGTCCGGACCACGTCAACGGCCGCCTGGCAGGAGAAGATGGCCTCCAAGAGCCCCTACATGCAGGAGAAGGCGATGAGCGACGGATCCTCCTTCCAGCTGAGATCGATCGGACAGGTGGCGATCAACGTCCAGGACCTGGAGCGGGCGATCGAGTTCTACCGCGACGTGCTGGGCCTGGAGTTCCTGTTCAGCGCGCCTCCCCAGATGGCGTTCTTCGATTGCGGCGGAGTACGCCTGCTGCTCGGCGTGCCCGAGGAAAAGGGCTTCGATCATCCCGCATCCATTCTCTACTACCGGGTCGATGACATCGACGTCGCTCATCAGGGCCTTCTGGCCAGGGGCGCATCCTTCGAGCGGGAGCCCCTCGCGGTGCACAGGACCGAGGAGACCGAGCTCTGGCTCGCTTTCCTCCGAGACTCGGAGGGCAATCTTCTCGCCCTGATGAGCGACGTCCCGGTCGCCTGAGTCGACCCGACTCGCCGGAAGGCGGCGCTCGACCCGGGGTGCTCGAACGGGCATCTTGGGAGCATGAATACGAATCTCCCTCCAGGTCGTTCCCGTCCCTCGGGCCGTCGGTCCGACGAGCTCCGCCCCGTCACCATCGAGCTCGGCGCGGCACCCTTCGCGGAAGGGTCCTGCATCATCTCCACCGGTGCCACGCGCGTCCTCTGCACCGCGACGGTGGAGGCTGGCGTCCCTCCGTGGCGTGAGGGAAGAGGTGGATGGGTTACCGGCGAGTACGCGATGATCCCGCGGGCGACGCCCGAGCGCACCCGGCGGGAGCGGACCGGGGCCCGGGGCCGGACGCAGGAGATTCAGCGGCTCATAGGACGGTCTCTCCGGGCCGCCACCGACCTGGCCGGTCTGGGTGAGCGGACCGTGACGATAGACTGCGATGTGCTGAGTGCCGACGGCGGTACGCGCACTGCCTCGATCACGGGAGCTTGCCTGGCGCTCTGGGAGGCACTCGACAGCCTCGTGCAGGCCGGCGAGCTGACGTCGAGCCCGCTCGAGCAGCTGGTCGCGGCCACCAGCGTCGGGATCGTCGGTGGAGATGCCTGCCTGGATCTGGATTACGCCGAAGACTCGACGGCCGACGTGGATCTCAATGTCGTCTCGCTCGAGGACGGGCGGATGGTGGAGGTGCAGGGCACCGCCGAGGGCGCGCCGTTCCGGCGTGAGGGGCTGGCCGAGATGTTGGACCTGGCAGAGGTCGGGATCAGCGAGCTGCTGGCGTTACAGCGAACGGCGATGAAGCGGGCGGGCTAGCGGAGGGAGTGAATCGGTCGGCGCGCCTGGCCCCGCCCAAAGAGGCGGCACACCGACCCGATCCAGGATTTCGAGCCGGGACTAGTTCTTCGCCCGGTTCATGTTCGTGGCGTAGATC
>JBDGZR010000100.1:0-11495 GCA_039588495.1 Gemmatimonadota bacterium
GATCATCGGGTACCAGCCCGACTGGTTGAGCAGGGTCAAGATCTCACGAAAGCTCCCGCGGGGCCGCAGGCGCTCCCGGCTGACCATCTTCCGAAACCCGGCGCGACAGGCTCAGGCCGAGCCCGGCAAGGTCGTTCGAACCCGAGTGGCAGCGGCAGACGGCTCCGCCGAGTTCACCGTGGCGCTCGAGGACCGGATGGACGTGGTCGAGTCGATCATCGTCGTGACACGTCGCGGGAAGCGAAAAAAGGAGAAGGTGGAGTTCGTTCTCCAGGGCCGCCTGCCACCCTCCGGCAAACGGTAGGCGGCTCTCGGCGCCCCTGAGTGGAGGGACGCGATCCCCTGGAGGAGTCGCACTAGAAGAGCCGAACTCGCAGCCACCTGAACGGTCTTCGGGCGAGCTCCGCCCTCGCCGAGTCCGCGCGCGCCCGAAAGAGCCGCACCTGGTTCTGGATCTCCCGGTCATGAATCGCTCGACCCGCCGTTCCACGAGCCGAGCTCAGGTGCCGGTCGAGTGAGGCCAGGCTTTCGGCGAGCGCCCGGAGCGCGGTACCCAAGCGCTTCGGCGCCTCTCGGCCGGACGCCTCGACGGCCACGGCCTGAAGCCTTTCGCTCGACCGGCGGAGCCCGGTTGCCAGCGATGTGTCGGCCATGAGCAGTCCGAGGGATCCGGGTTCGGCCGCCAGCTCCTCGAGCGCCGACAGGTTTGCCCGCAATTCGGCGAACGCACCTTTCGATCGCGACAAAGCGGCAAGGCTTCCGCCGGCCGCAGCGTCTTTCCTGAGGCGGGCGGCCAAGGGTCTCAGCTCTGCCACGACACCTCGCAGGCTGTCCCCGAGCGACGCGAGATCCCTCATCGTGAGCGATAGACTCGCCTGCAACGTGTCGTCGTAGCTGTACGCCGGCTGGCCCGCGCTGCCAGGCTCGAGGCTTACGACGAAGGGTGCCAGGAGTCCGGAAGGCCGTATCGTTGCACGGGCGTCTCGCCGCAACACGCGCGCCGCCTCTCGGGTCAGCTCCGTCCGGACAAGGAGGTTGGGTGAGGCAGGGCCACCTCGCTCGAGGAAGCGAATCTCGGCCACCTCTCCCGCGTGCTTCCCGGCGACCCAGACCGCCGCTCCCGGCCGCAGCTCGCTCGCTTCCTGTGCGACCAGCACGAGTGTGGCGCCACTCTCGACGGCGCGTCGCGTCTCATCCATGAAGAAGATGGCCGTGCCGGTGGTGGCGAGGGCGAGGATCAACCAGGCTCCTCTCCGCACATCCGACCACTCTGGCTGCTTTCTGTCCGCGCGCATGCCTCGATCTTGAGGCAAAGCATCCGCTCAGGCAAACCCGACGTAAAGCTGACATGTGCCAGATCCCAATCTGGCACATGAAGGGTAGGCGGGATCGTCGAGATCCTCATACTGAACCCCGAGGAGAGGTCCACCCGGGGCCTCCGAGCTCAGTTGAACGAGGAGGAGTACGATGGCTCGATCGATCAACCGGATCACTCTCGTTGGCAACGCCGGCTCCGATCCGGATGTGCGCGAGACGAGCGGCGGCACGCCGGTCGCTCACCTCTCGCTGGCCACCGACCGCTTCTTCCGCCAGAATGGCGAGGAGCAGCGGAAGACCGATTGGCACCGCCTCACCTTCTGGGGCAAGGCCTGCGACATCGCCGCGCGCTTCGTGCAAAGGGGCAGCCGACTCTACGTGGAGGGCCGCGTCGAGTACGGATCCTACGAGCGGGACGGAGTCACGATTCCGACCACGGATATCATCGTTCAGGAGTTCGTGATGCTCGACGCTGCGAACGCGGGCTCGCTCGCTCCGACGGAAGAAGAAGAGGTCCCAGCCCTCCTCTAGACGCCGCCGGCAGCCCCCGGACCCAACCTGCAGGCATCTCTGCTCGGTTGCGCCGGTATAGGGCGACTCAGATCTTCTTGCTTTGTGACCTACAAGCCGGACGCGGGTCCCATCACGGGCCCGCTATTCGCATGGGGCCCGGCCGCGACCAGGGAGCGACGGACCGAGCAGGCTCCTGAGCCATTGCTCGCGGGTTTCGGCCAGCCCCGCAGGGTTCTCGTGGCGGGTGCCACGGGTTTCATGGGCCAGCACCTCGTGCGCCGGCTCCTGGGCCGTGGCCACCAGCTGCGGGCGCTCGCGCGCAGGCCGCCGAGAGTCGGCTGGGCCGGTGATGTGGAGTGGTGGCCAGCGGATGTGATGAACGAGGGCTCGCTCCACGGCGTGGCCGAAGGCTGCGACGTTATCGTCGACCTTGTGGGAACCGCCTGGCCCGACCGAGATCAAAGCTACGAGGGTGTGCATGTCGATGGCACAGGCAATCTCCTGCTCGAAGCGCAGCGAGCAGGTGTGGACCGTCTGGTGTTCGTCAGCACGCTGGGCGCCTCGACGAGCGGTGGCCCGTACTTCAGCACCAAGTACGAAGCGGAGCGGCGGATACGCGATTCGGGGATCGATTTCGTCATCTTTCGTCCGTCGATCGTGTACGGGCCGGGTGACCACTTTACGACGGCGATCGTGGACTTGCTGCGACGCCTGCCGGTGTTTCCCGTCCTCGGCTTCAGTCGCTCCAGACTCCAGCCTGTGGCCATCGAGGACATCGCCGACGCACTCGTGCAAGCTGCGGAACGTCCCGACCTGTCGGCACGCACCTTCGAGATTGCCGGGCCCGAGCGGTTGGAGTTCGCCAAGATGGTCCGGATCGTCGCCAGGGCTATCGGCGTTCGGCGCCCCGTCGTGAAGCTGCCGCGGACCATGAGCACGCAAGCCCTCTGGGTGGCGGCCCGGCTCGGACTCCCGCAGCCGATCACGCCGGACCAGCTGGAGATGTTCAGGGGTGCCAGCGTCCTGAAGAAACGGATGAACCCGCTCCGCTCGGTCTTCAATCTCGAGCCGTTGCCGTTCCGGGTCGCCGTCAGGGATTATCTTTGAGCGGGCCGGGAACCTCGCCTCAGCGCCGGGACAGGGGTGCTGCGGTGCCTGAGAAGCACGATCCGGGCTTCTTGACGGTCTCGAACCTCCTCTCGCTCAGTCGCATCCCTCTGGGCGTCATGTTCCTGGTCACGAACGACCCGAAGGCGCTCGCCATCATCGTGGTTGCCGGCTCTCTGACGGATTTGCTCGACGGCGTGATCGCTCGCGTCAGCCGCACGACTTCCGAGGTCGGAATCCTGCTCGATCCTTTCTGCGACAAGATCTTCGTGTTACTGGGCGTGGTCTCGTTCCTTCCGTCCGGACGTCTGGACTGGGCCGGCTTCGTGATCCTCATCCTGCGCGACATCTTCACCGGCGGCTCGTATCTGGTCAGCCGACTGGTGGGACGCGACATGCATCCGCGCTCCAGAATGCCCGGGAAGGTGACGACCTTCTTCCAGTTCCTCACTCTCCTGGCGCTCATCTTCCGGCCGGGGCTGGTGCAGCTCTTCATCCTGGCCGTCGGGATCACATCGGTGTACGCGATCATCGATTATGGCGTGTATCTCATCAAGCAGGAGCAGCTCTCGCGGCTCGAAAAGGAGTGACAGCCACGACCAGTTGGCTGAGCCCGGAGCTCGTCCACAGGCGAGACCAGGCAGGTCACGCGGGCCGGGCCGGCGCGTCCTGAGGATCCGATCGTGATTCGCCTGCTCCACCTCGCGGATGCCCATCTCGGCGCCACATACTCGGGCTTCGAGCCCGTTGCCGAGACTCGTCGGAAGGAGGTGCTGGAAGCCTTCCGAGGACTCCCGGAGGCGGCCGAGGAGCATGGGGTCCACGCTGTGGCCGTCTGTGGCGATCTCTTCGACGGCCCGAAGCCGGATGAGCGCCTCGTCGCGGCGGTGAGGGAGGTGTCGCGACGCCTGCGGGAGGCGGGCCGGCCGATCTTCGCCGTGCCTGGCAACCACGATTCGATCTCACTCGATCCGTCGCTCTACGAGAACGCCCTTCCCGGCGCGCACATCTTCACCGAGCCGGCCTTCGCCGAGCCGGCGGTTGCCGACACGGAGGCCGGCCCCCTGGCCGTCTACGGTTTCGCCTACGACCCCGCGCGCGAGAGCGACCCGCTTTCGTCGTTCAAGAGAGCGGACAGGCCGGGCCCCCACGTCGTGCTGCTGCACGGGGCGGTGCCGGACGCGCCGCATTGGGGCGAGCCCTCCTCGCTGAGCTTGCCCGCGGAAGGACTGGCCGGTCTGGACGCCGACTACGTGGCGCTGGGCGACTACCATCGTTTTCGGCCGCCGGAGGAGTTCGGAACCGGTATGCGGGCCTGCTACGCCGGTTCTTTCGCGGCGGTCGACATCTCCGAGGAGGGACCGCGCGGGTACGCGGTCGCGGATCTCGAGAGCGGGACACCTCCTCGCGTGCGCCACGTCAGCTCGGGGGTACGCGAGGTCATCCGCCTGGGAGACGTGGATGTCGGTGCCTGTGCTGACGAGCTCGCTGTGGCCGAGCTGCTCAGAGCGAGAGCTCCCGATGCGAGCATACCCGTGGCTCGGCTGGTGGGGGAGCCCGCCTTCCCGCTGGATGCCGAGATCGTCCGATTCGATCTGGAGGAGCGCTACGGCTGCGTCCGCGTCGAGGATGCCACTCGTTTCTACGCATCCAGGAGGCTTGCCGAGATCGCGCAGGAGCCGACGGTCGCGGGCCACGCCGCCCGGCTGGGGCTGAGTCGGGTCGGCGAGGAGGATGATGCCGAGGAGAGGATCGAGGCGGAGCGAGCCCTGCGGATCGCGCTCCGCAGCCTCGGCGTGATATGAGCGGAGATCTTCGCTTCGAGTCCATCGAGCTGCATTACGGGTGTCTCCACGGCCGTCAGAGGTTCCCCGGGGCGAACCAGCCGACGGTGATCGTGGGATCGAACGGCACGGGGAAGTCCACCCTCATCGAGGCGGTCGTGCGTACGCTGTTCGGCTTCAACCGTCGGGAGCCCGAGGCGCGCCTCATGCAGGAGCGCCGTCGACCCTGGAAGGGCGGGAGCTTCCGCGCCGTTCTCCTCCTCGAAGACCTGGAAGGCCGCCTGGTCGTCGAGCGGGATTTCGAGACGAACGACGTCGTGGTCAGCCGGCCCGCCGAAGGAGAGGAGCTGTACCGTGGCGAGGCGAATCCGGCCGCGCCATCGAGCTCGGACCAGCGGGGGTACCGGGAGCTGCTGCAGAGCATTGTCGGTCTCGTCGAATTGGAGGATTATGAGCGCACCGCCTGCATCCAGCAGGGGCACATGCTCGAGACGGAGTTGACGCAGGACCTGCTTCGCATCGCCGCCGGAGGGCATGCCGACGTCGAGGCCGCTCGAGAGAGCGTGCGCGGCCGTTACCACGAGCTCACCCTCGAACCGATCAACGCCGAGGAACGGCGGAGGCGAAAGAAGGGGCGGGTGGAACGGTTGGCGGCCGAGCTCGATGAGCTCGAGATCGGCATCTCGACAGCACGCCGAGCGGAGGCTGAGCGCTCCCCGCTGCTGGCGGCGCTCGAGACGATCGAGGTCGAGCTGAGCGAGCTGCGCCGGAGTGTCCGGCGTCTGGAGCGCGAGCATGCCGCCCTCTCCCGGCTGCGGGTGCTGGAGGAGCGCGAGGAGGCATCGCTTCAGCGGATCCGGAGGCTCGAGGACGTTCAGAAGGATCTTAGCGAGGCGATCTGGAAGGCGGAATCCGCCGCCGATGAGACCGCGAAACGGCCGTACCCGGAGGCATATCCCGAGGATTATCTGGAGAGGCTCGCGGCGCTGGAGGAGGGGTTGTGGCCGCGCCTGGAGGAGGTGCGGGCCACGCGGGATGCGAGGAATGCGGGCGCGGACACTGCGGGTGGAGCTCAACCCGCGCGGGGGACGGGCGGCCTGGTGCTGGGTGGGGGGGTGCTGCTGGCCGCCGGGGCGTGGGCTGTCGGCGTCGGCGAGGGGACGCTGCGGCTCCTCGGCCTCGTCGCCGCCCTGGCCGGAGCGGCGATCCTGATCAGCGGGCTTCGGGGCATGCGGCGTCGTGGGGCAGAAGACTCCGCGACCCTCGAGCTGACTCGAATCGACTCGGAGATCGAGACGCTCGGGCGGCGTGTCCAAGAAAAGCTGGCCGGCCTGCCGGCCGCAGGCGACACATCTCCGGATACCCTCCCGGAGAGGCGTCGGGAGTTCGCGTTGTTTCGATCGGCTGTGGATCGTGCAGCAGAGGCCGAGCGGCGGCTGGCCGAAGCTCATCTCAGGACCGAGAGGACGCTCGCGTCCCGGGAAGCCGAGGCTCAATCTCGAGCTGAAGCGCGGGTTCGGGAGGAGTCGGGTGAGGACGATGCGTCAGGCGGAATCGAGGCGGCTCGAGCCCTCCTGTCGTCCCTGGATGCCGCGCTCTCGTCGGAGCGAAACGACAGGCTGGCGCCCACGCGACTGGAGCTGGAGCGCGAGAGGTCGGAGGTCGAGGAGCTACCGGAGGATGCGCGTACGGCCTTCCGGAAGACGGATTCCGAGATGGAGGAGAAGCGGCAGGAGCTGACCTCGAAGGAGGCCGAGGAGCGGGAGCTGCGAGAGAGGTTTCTCGCCGTTCCACGGCCCGATGAGAGCTCGCTGGCCCTGGAAGGACGGCTCGAGGCGCTGAGGACCGCTCTCGCGGAAGCAAGGCGAGAGGCGGGTGCGTATCGCCGTGCGCATGGTCTTCTCGTGGATGCGTACGAGGAGTTTCGAGAGACGGACCAGGAGCGGCTTCTGCGTCACATCGACGCGCATCTCACGGTGTTGGGAGATCGCAAGATGGGCCCCGTGGTGGCGCCCGACGACCTCGACTCCGCTCAGCTGATGTACGGCGGTCGCTCTCTCGCGCTCGCCTCCCCTCCGCTCAGCTACGGGGAGCTGCACGTGGCTCTGTTCGCGGTCCGGATGGGAGCTGCCGATTTCCTCGCGGGGATGGACGTGCGGTTACCGCTGATCGTGGATGACCCCTTCGTGCACCTCGACGCCGACCGAGCCGCGGAGATCTGGGATGTTCTCTGCACGATCGCGCGGGAGCGGCAGGTGATCCTGACGACACAGGATCGCCTCGTCCTCGAGCACCTCGGGATTCGCCCGGATCTCGACCTGGACGGTCCCGCCCGCGGGGCTTCGGCGCAGATGGAGCTTCCGGTCGGAGGGTTGGGTTTGGGCTAGGCGGTCAAGCTGGATCGGAGGATCGGAAGGCCCCTTGTGGGGCCGGGTCACCAGACCGGCGTCAGTCGGCTTCGTGCGGCAGAAGCTGGCCGTGCCAGCTCGAGTTCGCTGCGAGCTCCCATCGGCCCGCGCGCAGCTCGCCCAGCCGTCCCACGGTCAGGTCGAAGACCACGGTCCGGCCGCTCACGTCGCCGCTCGCCGCCAGCTCCCCGAACTCCCTCCTGCTCACGCGGCGGATCTCCTCGCCGTCCCGGTACCAGACGGGTGATCCGTCCACGAGGTCCACGCCCAGCTCGCTTTCCAGTTTCCGCACGTGGCCCATCAGCGCGTCAATGGAGCAGCCCGACGCCGCCGCCTGCCGCTCGTCGAGGGCGATGATCAGAAAGCGGTCGTAACGCCAGTCGAACGCGGCTGCCAGCTCCTCGCCGTGCGCCGCCCACCCTTCCAGAAAGCGCGCCGTCTGTTCGTTCAGGCGCGACGCCTCTTGCCCGGCGAGCGGCCGGTTGGCGCCGAAGACCCAGAGTCGCGCGTCGTCCGGGAGGTCCTGAACGGAGGGTCGATTCGCGGTACCCGTCCGGTTCGAGGCCATTACTCGTACCTCAGAGCCACGATCGGGTCCAACTTCGCCGCTCGCCGAGCCGGCCACATCCCGAAGAAGAGCCCTACCGATGCGGAGAAGAGCACGGCCAGCATGATCGCGCTGCCGGAGACCGCCGTGTTCCAGTTGGCGAGGTTCGCGAGGAGGCTCGAGCCGGTCACGCCGACGACGATGCCGAGCAGTCCGCCGACCAGGCAGAGAACGAGCGCTTCCAGCAGGAACTGCATCAGGACGTTTCGCCGCGTCGCTCCCATCGCTTTGCGGACGCCGATCTCGCGCGTGCGCTCGGTGACGGAGACGAGCATGATGTTCATGATCCCGATTCCGCCGACCAGCAGGCTCACGGCGGCGATGCCTGCCAGCAGGAAGGAAAAGGTCCGGGTCGTCTCCTCCCGCGTGCCCATGAGCTCGGCGCGGTCCTGGATCCAGAAGTCGTTCTCATCCCCGACGCGAAGGCGGTGCTGGCGACGCAGGATCTCCTCGATCTGGCCCATCGCGAAGGACATGGATGTGGCGTCGGCTACCTCGACGTTGAACGATGAGAGGCGGTCCGTGCCCATCAGGCGGAAGCGGGCCGTCTCGATCGGCACGTATATCTGCTCGTCGTAGTTGAACCAGCTGAAGCTGCCCTTCTCCTCGAGCACGCCCACGACCTCGAAGGTGATGTTGCGAATCCGGATCTGCTGTCCGACGAGCTGCTCGGCGCTCGAGCCGAGGGTCGCGGGGATCGCTCCACCGATGACCGCGATACGGCGCCTTCCCTCGTTCTCCTGATCATCGAAGAAACGGCCCAGCGCGACGGCGTACCCGTTGATCTCAGCGTACTCGGGGCTCGTTCCGACGACGCGCAGGTTCGCGTTCGTCGCGCCGGATTCGACCTGCAGCTGGGATCGCATCTCTGGCGCGATTCCAACCACCGAAGGCGCACCCGCAGCGACGGCTTCGGCGTCCTCCGGCGTCAGCTCCGACGTGGCGCCCGACCTGACGCCCCGGTGCCAGAGCTGGCCCGGTCTCACCGTGAGGACGTTGGTTCCCAGGCTGGCGATCTGCTCCTGCACGGCCCGTTGGGCTCCCTCACCGAGTGCGACCATGGCGATCACGGCGGAAACGCCGATCACGATGCCCAGCATCGTCAGCAGGGAACGGAGCTTGTGGGCACGAATCGCCTGCAGGGCGACGCGCATGGTCTCGAGAACGAGCATCGTAAGGGGCCTCCTACCGAGCGGGCCGCGTCACCTGCGCTGGACGCCAGGCACGCCGGAGCGCGAGCGTATTCGTTGCAGCAGCTCCTGCTGCTGAACCAGGGAGAGCGGCACCTCGAGAACCTCGTCGCCTTCCCGGAGGCCGGCCAGAATCTCCGTGTACTCCCAGCTGCTGAGGCCGATCGTAACCGGCTTCAGGGTAAGCACGCCGGTATCATCTTCCATGAAGACGAACGCCGGCCGAGGTCGCGTCGGATTGGCGCGATCGGCCTGCTCCTGCTGCTCTCTGGCCGCCCGCATCAGCTGGAAGAGCCGTTGCCTCTCTCCCGAATCCAGAGCCTGGAAATAGCTGCGGCGCTCCTCCTGAGACATCGACCGCAGCTGTTCCAGCACGGCGTCGTCGCCCTCCGGTTCCTCGCCCTGTTCTTCCCCGTCCGTCGGCTCCTCCCTCGCGACCTCGACCTTCTGCTCGAGGAGCGACGGGTCCAGGCCCAACGCCTCCACGAGCTGACGAGCCTCCTCCGGCGTCTTCACGCCGCCGTTGTCGATCGTGAGCGCCTCTTCGCGACGGCCGATGACGATCTCGACATCCGAGTTCATGCCGGGCCGAAGCAGGCTCTCCTCGTTCGCGATCCGGGTCAGCACGGCGAACATCGTCACACTCTGATCGACGACCGCCTGCGGCTCGACCTTGAGCACCGTTCCCCGGAACGTCCGGTCAGGGTAGGCTTCGACCGTGATCTCGGCGGGCAGGTCCGTCTCTATTTTCCCGATATCCGTCTCGTCCACCATCGTGCGCACCTGAACCTCGGAGAGGTCGGCCATACGCATGAGGAGCGTGCCGCCGGTTACCTCGCGCGTCGACGTCACGATCTGGCCCGCTTCGATCTCGCGTTCCACAACCGTGCCGTCGATCGGAGAGCGCACGACCACGTCGTTGAGCCGGTCCGTCGCGAGCTCCAGGCTCGCCTCGCCACGGACGAGGGCCGCCCGTGCGTTGGCGTGCTCGAGCATCTCGGTCTCGAGCTCCTCGGCGGTCACGATGGAGGAGTCGTGGAGCGCCTGCGATCGCGACAGTCGCCGCTCCGCGATCTGCAAGCGCGCTCGGGCGACTTCCAGGTCCGCCTCCGCCTGGTTGAACTCGTTCCGAACGTCCCGCGGATCGATGCGCACCAGAAGCTGCCCTTGCCGAGCGAAGTCACCGAGCTCGACCGCGAGCTCGAGGATCTCGCCGGAGGCCTGGGACTTCACATCGATGATTCGTATGGGCTCGATCGTCCCCGTCGCCACCACGCTCGACACGAGGCTGCGCACTTCGGCGACCGCGGTCTGGAACTCCGGAACGGATTCGCTGGCGGGGCTCTGGCCGCAAGCCGCCGCTAGCACCGCGCCAACGGCCAGGAGAGTCGGGTACGGAGATGAGGCTATTCGACGCATGGCCGAGGATACTACCACGTCTTGGGAAAGAGGTTCAACCCGCGAGACCGGCTCCGGGCTCATCCCCACTTAGACAGCCACTCGTCCCTCACCATTCCCTCCGTGCCTCAACCGTCCAGATCCGCGGAGCGAAGGACGAGGAAGCCCGGGAAGCTACGGAGCGGCCGATTCCAGCTCCTGCAACCGGCGGCCGAGGAGAGATTCCAGCGAGGCCACGCCGATCTGGTACTCGAAACGGCGTCGGATCAGGTCCACCTCGGCCTGAGAGAGCGCGATCTGAGCCGTCTGGAGATCCAGGATCGTCGCCAGGCCGAGTCGGTAGCGCTCCGAGCTGACTCGAAGATCCTCACGGCTGAGCTCCACGCTCTGCTCCGCCAGCTCGGCGGAGGCGGTGGCCACCTGGATCGTGTTGTAGGCGGCGTCCAGGTCCACGATGAGCTGCAGCTCGGCGCCTCTTTGCTCGGAGACGGCGGCGTCGGCCGCCGCCTGAGCCCTGTACACGTTCGTCTCGCGGTTGAAGCCGTTGAACAGGGGGTAGGATCCGGTCAGGGCGATGCTCCAACTGCGGCTCTGGGGCGGGAACTCGGTGTTCGCCCACGCCCACCCGCCGGAGAAGTCGAGGTTCGGCAGATAGGCTGACTTCGCCGTCGACACCCGGGACGCCGCGGCTTCCGCCGTCGCTTCGGCACTCACCACCGAGGGGGCGGTCCGGAGTCCGATCCTGTATGCTTCATCCCGGGTCAGCCCGAGCGGATCCGCCGCGAGCGTTTCTTCGGGCGATGGCGCCACCCTCCCGTCGAGGCCGACCGTACGTCCGAGCTGGAACGTGGCGGCTCGAAACTCGTTCTCGGAGTTGATGAGGGCGATCTTGGCGTTGTTCAGGTCCACCTGCGACCGGAGGACGTCTGATCGCGTCGATCGGCCGAGCTCGAGCTGCTGGGTGACGAACTCCAGCTGAAGCTCCTGACGCTCGACCCGGTCCTCTTCCACGGCGACGAGATCGCGGAAGGCGAGCGCGTCGTAATACGCCTGCTTGACGGCCAGAAGCAGCGAGAACTCGTCCTGCCGGAATCTCGCCTGCTGAGCGCTCAGATCCAGCTGGGCGCTGTTCAGCTGGGTGAACTTCCTGAAGCCTTCGAACAGGTTGTAG
>JBDGZR010000101.1:0-11233 GCA_039588495.1 Gemmatimonadota bacterium
GCGCTGGTCGCTGGGTCATCGGGGTCGGGTGATGGCCGGCATGGGCGGCGTGCTCGTCGGCTCGCTCCTGCTGTTCGGCATGTTCAACGCCGGGATCGAGTTCTTCCCGGAGGATATCCCGCCCGAGACGGTCTACGTGCAGGTGGAGATGCCGCCGGGCACGCGCGCCGAGGCCACCGATGAGGTCGTGAAGCGCGTGGAGCGCGAGCTCTCGGCGCTGCCGGTCACCGGCGACTTCGAGTCCGTCGTATCGACGGTCGGCTCGAGCGGAAACCGGGGCGGAGGGTCGAACGAGGGCACGATCGCCGTGAATTTCATCGACTTCGAGATCCGCGAGCGGGACTCGTTCGAGTCGCTGGAGATGATGCGCAACACGGTGGGGCAGCAGGTGGCCGGAGCCGAGATCACGGTCGAAAAGCCCCAGGACGGGCCGGGCTCGGGCCCGCCCGTGAACATCGAGCTCTCCGGGGAGGACGAGCGCGTGCTCGAGGATCTCGCGGACCAGGCATACCGGCTGCTCGCGAATGCAGCGGTGGCCCGCAAGCTCGAGGGGCTGGAGAGCGACCTGGCGGACGCGCGACCGGAGCTGCGGATCGAGGTGGACCGGGAGCGGGCCGCCCTCTTCGGTCTCAGCACGGCCGAGGTGGGAGCGACCGTGCGGAGCGCGATCAACGGCACGGAGGTCTCGGAGTTCCGGTACGGCGAGGAGGAGTACGACATCGTCGTCCGCCTGGCGGAGCGCTACCGCTCCAACCTGGACGCGCTGGCGGACCTGACGGTAGTCACCGAGGACGGCGGTCAGGTGCCGCTCTCATCGGTGGCGAGCTGGCGGGTCGAGGAGAGCTACTCCGGCGTCAACCGGAAGGACCTGGAGCGCGTCGCCACGATCTCGGCCGATGTGCGCTCGACCTACAACGCCAACGCGGTTCTGGCCGAGGTCCGGACGGAGCTCGCCGGTTTCGAGAGCTCGCTGCCCCCCGGCTACGCCCTCAGCTACACGGGGCAGCAGGAGGACCAGGAGGAATCGCAGGCGTTCCTGTTCGGCGCCTTCCTCATGGCGCTGATGCTGATTGCCCTCATCCTGGTCTCGCAGTTCGACTCCGTGTTCCGGCCGGTGATCATCCTCAGCTCGGTGCTGCTCTCGACGATTGGCGTGCTTCTCGGGCTGCTGGTCTTCCGGATGCCGTTCGGGGTCATCATGACCGGGGTCGGCGTAATCAGCCTCGCCGGCGTCGTCGTGAACAACGCGATCGTCCTCGTCGACTACATCGGGATCCTGAGGAAGCGCGATGGGCTGAGCGAACACGAGTCGCTCGTGGTCGGCGGGCTCACCCGTTTCCGGCCCGTGATGCTGACGGCGATCACGACCGTCATGGGGCTCACGCCGCTGGCGATCGGCCTCAACTTCGACTTCAAGGGCCTCTTTACCCGGCTGAGCCCCAACATCTTCTGGGGCGGAGAGCAGGCGGCCTGGTGGGGTCCGATGGCGATTGCGGTGATCGCCGGGCTCACGTTCGCGACCTTTCTGACCCTGGTGATGGTGCCGGTGATGCACTCGCTCACGGATGACCTGGCGGCCTTCCTGCGGCGCAACATGCGCCGGCAGGAGGCGGAGCCTACCGAGGCCGGCGAGCCTGAGGGCGCTCCGGAGCCGGAGGCCAGGCCCGAACCGGAGCTGGTCACGGCGTAAGCGCCCCTGGGCCAGGCGCCGCGGCGGCGGGAGCCGGTGGTTCCCTCCGCGCGCGCCCAATTCGCAGTAGCCTTCAGAGCACCAATCATCGGGGCGCGAATACATGCGCGCTCCGGGAATCCACCGGCTCCTGGATGCCGCGGCGGCTATTCGGTGGTCGTTGGGCGGCCCCTTCGTGACCGGGGGATTTGCGCGCGGGTTCCGTCGGCGTCCCGGGAAGGCGTACTGTCGTACTGTTGTCCCACCTCATGACGACGAGACACTCGGACGGAGGACTCCGCAAATGAGCGAGCTGTGAACGAGCAGCCGGCGAACACGGAACACCGCGCAGCCACCCCGCTCGAGCTTTTCTTCGACCTCGTCTTCGTGGTGGCCATCGCCCAGGCGGCGGGGCGGCTCCACCACGGCCTGGCGGCGGCCCATGTGAGCGAGGCGGTCCTCAGCTATTTCATGGTCTTCTTCGCCATCTGGTGGGCGTGGATGAACTTCACGTGGTTCGCGTCGGCGTACGACACGGACGATGTCGCCTATCGCTTGGCTGTGTTCGTCCAGCTCACCGGAGCGCTGATGCTGGCCGCCGGCGTTCCGCGGGCCTTCGATCAGGCTGACTTCGCGCTGATGGCCGCCGGGTACGTCGTGATGCGCCTGGCCCTCGTTGCGCTGTGGTTGCGAGCGGGCCGTTCCGACCCGGCGCGGCGCGCTTCCGCCCACCGATACGCGCTGGGAGTCACGCTCTGTCAGATCGGCTGGGTGGCATGGCTGTTCATCCCGTCCGAATGGGGGCTACCTGGCTTTGTCGCCCTCGTGGTCGCGGAGTTGCTCGTGCCCGTGTGGGCCGAGCGGGCGGCCCTCACCCCCTGGCATCCCGGTCATATCGCCGAGCGCTATGGGCTGTTCACGATCATCGTCCTCGGCGAGTCGATCCTGGCGGCTTCGCTGGCGATCCAGTCGGCGGCCGACGCGGGTGACTTCACGTCCACCGTCGGGACGATCATCATCGGCGGACTGCTGATCGTCTTCTCGATGTGGTGGCTGTACTTCGAGCGACCCGTGGACGACCGGCTCGCTTCGCAGGGCACGGCGTTCATCTGGGGCTACGGCCACTATCTGATCTTCGCGTCGGCCGCGGCGGTGGGCGCCGGATTGGCGGTGGCCGTGGACTTCGCGACCGGCCACGCGGAGATCGGCGCGTTCGGAGCCGGCGCAACGGTCGCCGTGCCGGTCGCCGGCTATCTCCTCGGGGTCTGGGCGCTTCACACGGGCGCGTGCGAAGAGGGTCCGATAGTGAGGTTCGCGGTCCCGGCGGTCGCTCTCCTGGTGCTGCTGACGCCGCTGACGGGCCACGCGGTGCTCGTAACCGGGGTGCTGCTGGCCACGCTCCTGGCGACAAAACTCGCGATGGCGACAAAGCTCGCGAGGGCGACCTAGAGCGGCTATTCGGTGGGCAGGGTGGCGATCGCGGTGCGGAGGACTCCATCTCCGGCCGTGTCGGTCCACGCCAGGACGACCTCGGTGCCCCGAAGGACCATGCGTGGGAAGCCGCTGGACCGGCTGACGTCGGTCATCGCCACCGTCTCGGCCGGGCTCTTCGCGCCGTCCGCCCGGATCCGGCGGGCCGTCACGCGCGCCCCCTCCTCGGCGGTCTCCAGCCAGAGGACGAGCGCGGATCCGTCGGGCAGCAGGGCGATGTCCACGCGTCCGAGCGGCTCGCCGTCGTCCACCCGGAGCGCTTCCCCGAAGCTGGCTCCGGCATCCTCCGAGAACGCGACGAGGATTTTCGGCTCATCGCCCGCAGCCGTGTACCAGGCCACGGCCAGCCGCTCGCCGCCCGCAGACACGGCCGGGCCGTTGACCGGACAGGCGGGAATGTGCCAGCCGTCCGCATGCAGAACCGCCGGCGCGCTCCAGCGCCCGTCGAGCCTCCTGACCACGGAGATGTCGCGGATCTCGGCCTCGGACCGGTCGCGGTAGACGACGATCGGACCAGCCGAGGTGAGAACGGCCGAGGTCTGGCAGCAGTCGCAGGTGCGGGCGTCGAGAAGTGTTTCCGCGCGGACCTCGCCGGCCTCATCGATCTCGGCGTAGCGGAGCGACATGTTCGCGTCGCGGGGCTCGGATTCTCCCTCGCCGTGCGTCCCCGCATCCTCGGCTCCTTCAGCCGCCGCGCGTGCGAAGTCGCGGCCGTCCAGCCAGACAGCTGCCAGCGCCCCGTCGGGCGCGGGGAAGAGCGAGACGAACCCGTGCTCGGTCAGCGTGCCGTCCAGATGGGGCGTCACGGGAGGGGACCAGCTTTCGCCACCGTCGCTGGAACGCGAGATCCGGACGCCATACGCGTATGTGTCGGGCCCCTCGCGCTGCAGCCAGTGCGCGGCAAGTGATCCGTCGGGAAGTTCGATGACGGACGGGAAGTCCGCCCAGTTCACGAAGAAATCCTCGCCGGTCGCGATCGTCCGGGGTTCGGACCAGGTGGAGCCGTTCAGGCGGGCCAGGCGCACGGCATCTCCCGAGCCCTCCGGCTCTTGCCAGCTCAACAGAACGGCGCCGTCCGTTCTTCCCGACAGGTACGGAGTGACGCCCCCCGCCGCGGCGGGCGAAGCGAGCTGGCGGAGGTCCGAGAGCGGGGAGCCCAGGGAGTCGGTCTCGGCGCGTGTCTCGGAGTCCCTTCGGCTCTCGGGAGCGCAGGCCAGGCAGACCATGGCCAGCGCGGCGGCCACGGCCCGGGTGATCGGCGTCCGGACAGATGTCGAGACAGTGGTTCGTCGAGGAACGTGCATGGCCCGAATCTCGCCGAGCCGGCGCGACGGTGCAAAGGAAGGCCTCGGCCGGGAACTGCCGCAGGGCTTCAGCTGGCGAGCGGGTCCTCGGACTCGGCTGCGCCATGAAGCTCGGCCTCCTCCATCGGCCACGGGCCGGCGACGACGGCCCGGTCGCCTCCATTTCGCTTCGCGGAATAGAGCGCGATATCGGCGGCCTGCAGAAGATCGTCTTCGGTCTTGGTGGAGGAGTTGGAGACGGCCACACCGATGCTGATCGTGACAGGCAGCTCGGCCTCCGAGAATCGGGTGGAGGTCGACTCTCTGACCCGCTCGGCGAAGGCGAGCGCTCCCCGCACGTTCGCGCCCGGGAGAAGCGTCAGGAACTCATCACCGCCGAATCGTCCGCTCAGGTCCGAGTCGCGCGTGTTCTCCTCCAGGGCCTGGGCGACGATACGCAGCACGTTGTCGCCTACCGGATGCCCCTCGGTGTCGTTGATCCTCTTGAAGCGGTCGATGTCGAGCAGCACGATCGAGCACGGCCGGCCGCGGGTGGTCGCCGCGAACTCGCGGCTGAGGAACATCTGCAGCACGCGCCGGTTGGGCAGCCCGGTCAACGGGTCGGCGTACGCCAACTTGAGGGCCTCGGCCGTCTGTCCTCGATGCGCTTCCGATATGAGACCCGCGCCCATGCTGACGCTGATGAGAACGACGGTGACCGCGCCGACGATCCACCAAGCGACTTCTCCACTGATGAGTAGAGAGAAGCCCACTTCGAGTATGGCCAACAGAACCATTGCCGAGATGAGGACGGCTGTCGCGCCCGGCCAGCCCTTGTAATAGGCGAAAAGAAAGGCCGGTACGATCGCCAGGAGCCAGATGAGGGCCGAGTATTCATCGACCGAGTTTGGCCAGAGCAAGCTGCCGACGACGGCCGTAATGAGCGCCATGCAGCTGAGCACCAGCGCCGTGGGAGGGACGTGGGCGGGCAGATGATCGATCTGCAACGGGGTCGTATCCAGTTGCGGGCTCGCGCTCGCGTCGACTTCGGAGTTCAAGAGCTCAACGTCCAAACTCGCGGGCTGTCTGTCTGAGCTGTCCATGTTCGATCCGAATGTGGGGCGCCATGCCCGTTCCACGTCGTTCGGCCACGGTCCCGGCTATCCACGAGACGTCACATGCAAGTGGCAGTACCTGCAACCGTAGCGCCTTGCCCGATCGTTACTTACGTACCTCGGGCGGCTTCGTGCTTGTCTTGTGAAGCCGCCGTCGACACCGGTAGCTTTGCACTTTCGGTGCCGGGCCGGGTATGGTCGGCCGAACGCGGAAAACCGTCAGCAAACCGGGTCGACAAACTGATCAGTACTGATCTCGAGATGAGCGTGGAAAAGAGTGTCTGAGAGCGCACCGGGAAGGACCAGGGGAGCCTTGTGGGCGGGCCTCGTGTTGGCCGGTATCGCGGCGCTCGTCGTCGCGTTCTCGGCCGGTTACATGGGCTCGGCGGGCGCAGAGGGTGGCTCGGCCGATGCGCGGTGGCTCTCCATTCCGGCTCCCGAGGCCGAATTCGCGACGCTCGACGGGGGGACGGCCTCGCTGATGGATCATCGCGGCCAGGTCGTGATTCTCAACCTGTGGGGGACCTGGTGCCCGCCCTGCCGGCGCGAGATCCCGGAGCTCGTCGAGCTCCAGGCGGAGCTGGAGGAGCAGGATGCGACGGTGGTGAGCATCGCGGTCGACTCCGGGGCCGAGGAGAGCATCCGGAGCTTCGCCTCCGAGTTCGGGATCGACTATCCGATCTGGATCTCGGGGACGGACGAGGTGGTTCGGCACTTCCGGGCGATCGGCTTTCCGTTCACGCTGCTCATCGACCGCGAGGGGGTGATTCGCAAGCAGTACCTCGGACCCCAGTCTCAGGAGACGCTGTTGGCCGACGCCGAAGTCTGGATCGGGGAGGGGAGTCCCACGGAGACCCCGAAGTACAGTGAGGCGTCCGAGGTCGGCTCGTAGTAGCGGTCCCCGAAGGCGTTCGGCACCACCGAGCCGTTGTAGCGGGCCGAGAAGAGGTTGTCGACGCCCACGTACGGCAGCAGCTCCCAGCCTCCGATCGGCGCCCTCGCCGATAGCCTCAGGTCGAACACCCCGTACGACCAGTTGAACGCCGTGTTCGCGTCGTTGACGGGATACGCGTCCACCCAGCGGAACCGCCCCTCCGCCAGCCAGACGGAACGCTCGTAGGAGAGCCCCAGGTCCAGTTGATGGATCGGAACGCCGGGCTCCCGGTTGCCCTCGAAGTTCCCATCGATCGTCTCGAACGCGCCGAAGGTGAAGCTCTGATACGTGTAGGATAGCCGCGCGTCCAGACCCGTCAGGGCCGTCCAGACGGTCTGGACCTCGATCCCGCGGCGCGTCACCTCGCCCGCGTTACGGAAGAAGACCTCCTCGCCCGGGCCTTGGAACGGCAGGATGGCGTCCCTCACCTCCGCCACGTAGACGGAGAAGTCGTAGCTGAGCCGCGGCGCCTCCACGATCCCCTTGGCGCCGACGGAAAAGCTCACGGTGGTCTCCGGGTCCAGCAGGGGGTTGAAGCCGCCTTGGCCGCCCGGCTGGTTCGAGAGCTCGCTGGTCGTGGGCGTCTGGAAGGCGGTTGCCACGTTGGCGTAGAGGTTGAGCCATTGGTTGGCGGCCACGTCGATGCCGACCATCGGACTGAAGTGCGTGAACGTCCGCTCGCCGGAATCGTCGCCGTCCTCGAGCAGGCGGTCATCGGCCTGGAAGTCGTACAGATCGAGCCTGCCGCCCGCCGTCACCCTCACGGCGGCGCTGGGCGCCAGGGTCAGCGTGACGAACGGCCCCAGCGCCCCGACGGTCTCCCGCTGATCCACCAGCAGCTCGCCCTCCTGGGCTCGATCCCCCTCTTCATCCACGCCGAGGTTCTCGAACTCTTCGCGGTCGTCGCCCAGGTACGAGAGGTCGGCGCCCGCCATCCAGGTGAACGGCAGCGTCCCGATCCGGGTCTCTCCGGCATAGCTGGCTCTCAGTCCTGCCGCGCCCCGGCCGAGCGAGATGATCCGGCCGGGGATCGGGTTCCAGACGTCGCGCAGCAGGCCCCACCCGGAGAGCTCGAGCTTGCCGGTCTCCGCCAGGCCGCCCGAGTAGGCGAGTCCGAACTGGCCCTGCTTGACCGATTTGCCGGCGCCCTGACCAATGACGAACGGGCGGACGAAGGTGGGCCGGAGCCGCGCGTCCTCCTCGTTCAGCGAGCTCGGGTTTTCGGCGAACGGCATGGAGAAGTAGCTCCCGGTCGCCCGGAGCTCGGAACGCTCGCCGAGCGACGTGCGCGTGGTGAGGTAGAAACGGGTGAAGTCCGCGTGGTTGTACTCGCGGAACCCGGTCCAGTTGTTCGCCTCGAAGTCGGCCAGGTACCCGGTCGAGCCGGCCGTACCGGAGAGCTTCAGGCGTCCGGTCGCGAACCCGTAGTTGCCGAACGCGGCCTGGGCCTGGGCGTGGAGGGGCTCGGGCGCGAAGTCCTCCGTTCGGAAGCTGATGACGCCGCCGGCCGCGTTCCCGTACAGTGACGAGGCCGGGCCCCGGATGACCTCGGCCCTGCCCGCCGCCAGAAGATTCAGGTTGCTGAGGGCGGCCTGCCCGTCGGGCATCGTGAGGGGGATGCCGTCGGCGATGATCATGACCCCGCGGACGCCGAATTGGGCACGGGCGCCGGCGCCCCTGACGATCAGGCGGTCGCCCAGCGAGAGGTTCTGCCGGTTCTGGACGGTCACTCCCGGGATTCCGCGCAGAGCCTGGTCGAGCGAGAGCGCCCGCGCGGCGCGCTGGATCTGCTGCTCTCCCACGATGGAGAGGGCATACGGCGTCCGCGCCCACTCCTCCGTGGTTCGGGTCACGGTCACCCGGAGGTCTTCGAGCCTGACGCTCGGCCGAACCTCGAGCGTGTCGGCCCGGGTGGAGGAATCGGTGGCGGCCTCGTCCTGTGCGGCGCGCAGCGGCGAGGGCGTGAGGGAGACGACCGCCAACGCCGGGAACGCGACGCAACCACGAATCGTGACGGCGGCCAGCCGCGGGATCAGGCCTTCGGTGCGGAACGTCACGGAGCGGCCGTCCGCTGTCGCTTCGTCAGACGACCGGCTCGAGGATGAGCTGGCCCCGGTACAGGCGCGAGTACAGGCCGTCCTGGATGAGCAGCTCTTCGTGGGAACCCTCCTCGACGACGCGGCCGCGCTCGAGGACGAGGAGCCGGTCGGCCCGCTGCACGGTGCGAAGACGGTGGGCGATGATCAACGTCGTACGGCCCTCCATCAGGTTCCCGAGCGCTTCCTCGACGAGCTGCTCGCTCTCGGTGTCGAGGCTGCTGGTCGCCTCGTCGAGGATCAGGATGCGAGGCGCCTTGAGCACGACCCGGGCGATCGCCAGCCGCTGTCGTTGCCCGCCCGACAGCCGCACGCCCCTCTCACCGACCAGGGTCTCGTAGCCGTTGGGCAGCCGCTCGATGAACTCGTGGGCGTGAGCCCCGCGAGCCGCCTCCTCGATCTCTTCGGGGGTGGCGTCGGGCCGGCCGTAGGCGATGTTCTCGAGGACGGTGCCGGAGAAGAGCGTGGGTTCCTGCGGCACGAAGCCGATCGCTTCCCTGAGGTCGGCCAGGGCGACCTCCCGGATGTCCCGGCCGCTCCAGGAGATGAGGCCGCGCGTCGGGTCCCAGAAGCGAAGGAGAAGGGCGGCGACGGTGGACTTGCCGCCCCCGCTCGGTCCCACGAGGGCCACGACCTCTCCCGGCCGGAGCCGCGCGCTCACTGCCTGGAGTGCCCAGGGCTCTTCGGGCCCGTACCGGAACCATACATCCTCGAACTCGATCTCCGGAATCGCCGTCAGGGGGACCGGTACAGGCTCCCGCGGGTCGGCGATCTCCGGCTTCTCCTCCATGAGATCGAACACCCGGATCGCGGCTCCCTGGGCCTGCTGGTACGAGCCCCAGAGCGAGGCGAGCGCGGTGATCGCCGCCGCCACCTGCACCGCGTAGAGCAGGAAGGAGACGAGCTCTCCGGCCGTGATCTGCCCCGCCAGGACCAGCCGGCCTCCCTGCCAGAGCACGGCGGTGATCCCGCCGAAGGCGACGAAGGCCAGAACGCCGAAGAACAGCCCCCGGGCCCAGGCGCGGCTGATGGCGGCCCGCAGCGACTCGTCGATTCGCGCGCCGTATCGATTGGCCTCCCAGCCCTCCCGAACGAAGCTCTGAACGATCGGGATCTGCCCCAGGGCCTCCTCGGCGACGGCGTTGGCGTCCGCGAGCCGGTCCTGTACCTCGGTGGATTTCCGGCGGACGTAGCGCCCGAAGAAGATGGCGATCGCGACGACCAGCGGGGCTACGGCGGCCGTCGTCACCATGAGCTGGGGGTGGAGCGCGGCGAGCAGCGTCAGGCCACCCACCAGGTAGAGGATCTGACGGAAGAGCTCGGCCACCTGATGGCCCAGGACGGCCTGGAGCGTGGAGCAGTCCGAGGTGAGGCGGCTGGTCAGCTCGCCGGATGTCCGCTCCGTGAAGAAGCCAGGCGAGAGATTGAGGAGCCGGGAGAAAAGTCCGGTCCTGAGCTGGACGATCACGTGCTCCCCGGTCACTCCGAGCAGGTAGACCTCCGCGAAGTTGAGCACGCCTTTGATGGCGAACAGGATCAACAGGCCGATGGCGATCGTGTTGAGGTTGGCCAGGTTCCGGGTGACGAACGCGGCGTCCAGCAGAAAGCGGACGACGAGCGGGAAGGCGAGGCCGATCGCGGTGCTGAACAGGAGAGCGACGCCCGCGAGAGCGACCTTTCCGCGGTGCGGGCGCACCAGCGGCCAGAGCTTCCGCAGGGCGAACAGGGAGAGGCGGGCTCTCGGCCGGCCCTCTGTCCGATCCTCTGTCCGATCTCTCGGGCGGGACGTCCCACGTCCGGCGTGGCGTCCCGTTTGACCCGCCTCTATCTTGCCGCCCTCCTGTCGGGATGCACGTATCCGCGTCGACTGACGCCAATTGATTCATGAACGAACCGACCCGCAACGATACGAGCGGTTGGGGCACGCTGGCCGCGGTAGCCGCCGTGGCCACCTATGCCCTCATCGTTTTCGGAGGGATCGTCCGCATCACCGGCAGCGGCATGGGCTGCGGCGACGATTGGCCGCTCTGCAACGGCCAGCTCATCCCGCCGATGGACTTCGAAACGCTGATCGAGTACGGCCACCGGCTGGCCGCCCTCGCCGTGAGCCTGGTCGTCGTCGCGCTGGCCACGGTGGCCTGGTGGCCGAGGCGGGCCGCCGTCCGGCGTCCTCTGCGCCACCTCTCGCTCCTTGCCCTCGCGTTGCTGGTCGTCCAGGTGCTTCTCGGCGCGGTGACCGTGTGGCTCGAGCTGCCGCCGACCACCGTGGTCCTGCACTTCGGCACGGCGATGGCCCTGCTGGTCGTTCTGGCCGTCGGGGCGTGCGTCGGGCTGGCGGGCGTCGAGCGTCCGGGCGTCCGCCGGGATGGCGCGACACGATCGCTGATGGCGCTGGCCGCCTTCGCCTTCGGTGTCGCGCTGCTCGGCGCGTTGGTGGCCAACCTGGATGCGGGCCCGGCCTGCCTGGGCTTTCCGGCCTGCAACGGAAGCTGGATGCCGAGAGGGGGCGGCCTCGTGCACGTGCACTGGACCCACCGGCTCGCCGCCTATCTGCTCTTCCTGCTGCTGCTCGCGCTGCCCGTGCTCGTGCGCCGGTGGAGGCCAGGGGATGGCGCGGCTCTCACCTGGTCCGCCCTCGGCGTCCT
>JBDGZR010000102.1:0-16779 GCA_039588495.1 Gemmatimonadota bacterium
CGCACGGATCCGCTGCTCACGCTCCAGGTCGTGTGGATGCCCATGTTCGACCCTATCCGCGAGCACCCCGCCTACCTCGAGACCCTGCGCGTCCTGAACCTCGAAGGCGTCACCCCGGACAGGCCCACCCCGTAAGTGTTGGATCAGAGGGCCCCGTGCTCTCGGCTAGCCCAAGGTCAGGGGTGGGCGAAGAAACTGGGCGAACTTCTGGGCGAAGTCTGCAAGCGAAATGCTGTAGGATTATAAGGATTGGGCCACGCGATTGGCCTGCCCCCAGAAGCGGTACCACTTGTTAAGTTAGATCATGGCCCGAATCGGGGCAGCCGGCGGTCCCTGTAGCCGGGGCTGCCGAGCCCACTGCGGACGTGGCCGGATGGAGCCGGTCGGCACGGCTTCCTGCGTTGGGTTATCCGCAGCCGCCGTCCGAGCAGGTGACTCGTACCACCGGTTTGGGGGAACGACCTTGGGCTCCTCGGGATCCGTCACGTAGGCCGGGGTCATGATCTGCACCCCATGCTCGTTGAACACGTCCTGGATGTTCCGGTGCAATTCAGAGTACAGCGGATACATCTGTTCGGGATCCTCACAGTATGCGTTGAGCTCGTACGTCACGCAGAAGTCGGCCAGCGCCCTTTGCAGTACGAACGGCGGGGGCTCACTGAGCAGGCCCTCGGTTCGGCCCGCTGCCTCGGTCAGCATCGCCTCCACCTGACGCCAAGGGACCTCGTAGCCGATGCCCACCGTCGTGTGCAGGATAAGACCGTGCCGTCGAGCGATCGAGCTGTAGTTGACGACGTTGCTCCCGATGATGAGCGAGTTCGGCACGACGATCTCCTCGTTCTTGGGAGAGCGCAGGTGCGTGACCAACAATCGGATCTCGAGGACGTCGCCTACCTGGTCGCCAATGCGGACTCGGTCTCCGACCTTGAACGTGCGGCGGTACACCATGCTGTAGCCGGCGATCACGTTTCCGACCACCGAAGAGGATCCGAGCGAGAAGATCACGCCCAGAAAGATCGAGACGCCCTTGAAGGCAGCCGAGCCAGAACCGGGGATGTACGGGTACGCGACCACGACCAGGATGGCTACGACCAATATCCGAAGCAGGCGATAGGTGGGTAGCGCCCAATCCGGATCGAACCTGGTGAGCTGCACCGCGCCGCGCTCCACCGCGTCCCAGAAGATCTTGAGGCCCTTGAGCAACAGACGCGCGACGAACACCAGGATCACGAGGAAGACCAGGTTGGGCAGGTAGCGCACGAACCCTAGCGCGATGACGCGCAGTGGATCGAGGACGTACTGCAGGAGGTTGTCGGCGATTCCCTTGGTCCAAGGAAACAGCCTGAGCACGCCGTTCAGGTAGCTGTAAACGAGGAATAGCGCGACCAGCGCGAACGCCCCGCGAAGGAGGCCGTGGAGGACAGCTAGGATCTGGTTGGCGCTGATGAGCTGCACCGACTTGATCCTCACGCCGCCTATTCGGGCGGCATACCTTCGCTCGAGGGCAAGGCTCTTGTGGCGTAGCCAACGCAGGGCCAGGAGGGCGAGAATGAGGACCAGAGTCTCGCCCAGCGCGTAGAGCGCCCGGAGCCAGAGAACGCCGACCTCCCGATCGGCTCGGTACCGTTGAGCGGCTTCCCGGATTCGGATCGTGTACAGGTCGGCGAGCGCCGAGCTGTTCGGGGCGCCGACCAGCTGCACGTCGTTGCCCGTGAGGAGGACCAACAGGTCGTCGCCGGCCATGATCGCTGTGCCGAGCTCCATCTCCTCGGTACGCACATCGGCGAGGTCAAAGGTGCGGTCGCGGGCCATGGCCCTCATCCGATCCGCGATCGTCCGCGCCCGCTCACGGGCAGGGAACCCGGGTATTCCCCGTACCGCGAACAGCACGCTCCCGCCAAAGCGGACGCTCGCGGAGTCGACCGCGCCCGGCTCCTGCGGCTGCCCCTCGGCTCCAGCGCGCGGAGTCGAGGCCGGGGCCTCCTGCACCTCGACTGGAGCTATCGGCGCCGCCATCGCCGCCGAAGCAACGAGACCCAGAACCAGGGTGACGCCCAGCGCGGACCAGCCTCTACTGATCATGTGCGAATCGCTCGTGAGAGGGAGACCGCCCAATCGATACCGCCCGACAAAACGAGCCCGCTGCGAAAGCGGACTCCTCGCATCCGCCATGACGAGATTTGGTGACCCTTAGCCGCCAGCGTTCAGCTTGTCGTTCTTCGAGTACTTGGTGCCCTTCACGCTCGCCTGGGCGATCAGGCCCTTGTCGTTGAGCTGGTAGAACGCCATCCCGTTCGTAAAGGAACGAGCCACGGCGGCCGCGTCTTGGCCGGCGGCGGCTCCGGCGGTGGAGTCGCCTTCCCATCCGCCCTCGACGAACTTGTCGAACTTCTCTTTCGTCTCGAAAAGAAAGACCGTTTTGAGCTTCTGGATTCCCACCCCGACGCCCGCGCCCACGGAGGTCAACTTCATGTAGGTGCGCTTCCCGCTCTTCTTGTCCACCGCCACACCCTTCCCGCGCCCTCCCGCCAGCGCGAGGGCGGTCTGCGTGCCCGCAAACACCGCATATCCGTAGGCCTTGTCATACAGGTTCTTCGAGCCCGCGCTCTGGGCAAACAACCGGTCGAGGCTCTGCTTGGCCATCGCGTTGATCTCCTGCCGCTCCTTCTCTTCCGCGCTTGGCTCTTCCTTGTCTTGCGCGCCGACCAAACCAGGAAGACCAAGCAGGAAGGCGGCGGTCAGGGCGATCTGGATCGTCTTCATCATCTTCTCCTTTCATCGACGAGCATGGACTCGTCTAGTCCGGTATGACGTACAGATCCCGCAGGGCTTGCTCGTGAACGGCATCTATGCCCAGCCCTTCCGATAAATACCTCTCGATGGTGCCGTAGCGCGTCTGCATCTCGGCGAATGCGGCATCGAGATACTCCTCCTTCACGCCCAGAATGGGCGGAGGAATCGTCGGGTCTCCGCCGGCCGCAGTCCCGGCGATTCAGGGTCATGATTGGCAGGTCAGCCGGCCTGTCGAGGAAAGCCCAACAGCCATCCTACTGTACGGTCGGCGTTGCGGACCTGTCTGTAGGGAGATGCTTGAGCTGGCACGTGGTGAGATTCACCACCTTTGCTCGAAAGCAGACCGGGCGAAGAAACTGGGCGAACTTAGGTGGTGAGAACAGCGAATCTGCAGGCCTGAAGTTATCTGGAATAGACACGAAAACCGCGAAGATGAGCGGAAACAGTCAACTTCGCGGTGAGCCGCTCCTTTTTAAGTCCCTCGCGTCTGCCTTTCCGCCACCCCGGCTCTAGCCCGAACTCAAACTGGCACGCGAGGGCGCTTGTCGCGCACTTCGATTGGCGCAAATCCCGTTGGCCCGGTCTGCCTGGGCTCCCACCCGTTCGGGTGTTCCGAAAGGTCGTAACTGGAGGTAGCTTGCTTCCCAGAGAGCCTCAGAACGGCCAGGCATGATCGGCCAAACTCCGTCGCACTACCGGATCATCGCCAAGCCCGCATAGGAGACGGAATATGAGCATTGGCTTTCTTCTTTTTTACGCACCGGATACCGCTTTTAGGCGCGCCGCCAGTCATCGATTACAGGCGCATTTTCCGGACACGTCAGTGCAAGTCTGGCGCTCAACGCGCACTTGGCAATTCCGCGCGATCGCGGTCCTTCTCAGGCGGTCTCAGCTACTTGGCCGGCTGACCCAGTAGTCAGCAGCGCGGGAGGCGGGCGAAGCGCGTCGTACGCCCTCCGACTTCGCCCACCGCATGAAAAGAGCCCGCTGCGAGAGCGGGCTCCTTGTGTTTAGTGCGGGCTACTACTTGGAACTTGCGTCTGCGCTCGCGGCACGTCGCGCCGTGCAAGCGCCCTGTGTCTCTACTGCTTTACCGGCAGTCGGATCGGCTGGCCCGGAAACACGTCCTTCAGGACCCTCGAATCCGCGACGACGATCGTGCCGTTGACCACCACGTAGGGAATACCGGTGGAGGGCAGGCCACCATTCGCCGGGGTCGCATTCTGCTTGACTGTGGCAGGGTCGAACACGGTGATGTCCGCATCCGCACCGACCTGGATGCGGCCTTTGTCGGCCATCTGCGGAATGCCGTTGTCCTGCAGGAACTTGGCCGGCATATAGCTCATCTTGGAGATCGCCAGCATCAGCGGCATGAGGTTGTTCTCGCGCACCATTTGCAGGACCAGCGCGTGGGTTCCTGCACCCCTGGGGTGGCCGTTCACCGCCTCGTAGGGCGTATCCCAGTCCTGCACGTACGATCCGTCAGACTTCGAAACGTACGGAAACGCGTCGCTGCCTATGATGCTGGTCGGATGTGCCAGGGCCGTGAAAAGATCATCCTTCGACGCGTTTTCGAAGGTCACGTTGGTCGCGGGCGCCGTCTTGATAAGCTCCTCGTAGCGCGCCTGGGTCAGGGGTTTCAAGTCGGAGATCTCGACGATGTCTCCGTAGTCGTGACCCATGTTCCTCTGGTAGTTGTCCGGGTGCAGGTAGTCGGCTGCGACGATGGTTGCGCCATACGTGTACGGGTAGATCTCAGCTATGACCTGCCGGCCGTTTGCATACGCGGCATCGATGAGCGCCAACGCCTGTGGCGTCGTGGCGAGCGTCTGTGCGGTCATATGTTGAACAATCAGCCCACCACCATGCGCGGCGACTGAACCCAGCTGTTCGTTCGTGCCCGTGAGTCCATCGGTGGGCGGCATCTGACTCGAAAAACGGCCGTGCATGGCGACCAAACGCCCGTACTGCCCGGCAAGCTTCTGAGCGCCTATTCCCTCCTCCGTGCGGACCCCACCCACCATGTAACCCGGTGTGTATCCCACCCCGAGAGAGCCTTGCTTCAAGCCTTCCTCAACGAGCTGCAGAATCTTCTGGACCTGATCTTCCGTGGCGATCTTCGTGGACCAGTCCATGGTGAAGCTCGTCAAAGACCCCAACTCGACGTCACTGATGGTCGCGCCCGCGATGGTCTTGTAGTCGGGATTCAACACCATTTCGCGCGCGCCCTGTAGGCTGGCAGAGGCTCCGTAGTTGGTTTGGGCTTTACCGGCCCAGCTCTTGTACCAGGCGTCCACGGGAAGGACGCCGAACTCCAGCTCCAGCGGCGTCGTGACGCCATCGCGGAGGGCCAGCTTTTGCCCGAACGGCGATACCACGTTGTGGTGGTGTGTGTCGATGAAGCCCGGCGCGACCACATGGCCTGCGGCGTCAATGCTCTCGCTTCCTTCGATCTCGTTCTCGGTGATCACGGCGATCTTCCCGTCCTTAACACCGACGTTCCGGACCACGTCGAGCCCGCTCTCGGGATCCATGACCCGGCCGTTCAGGATCACCAGGTCGTACTCCTGCGCCTGAGCCGGAACGGCGGCGAGCCCGCTGCAAACGGCGAGAGCGATCGCCAGATATCTAAGGTGCATCGACATTTTCGTTCTCCAAGCTAGACAGCGAAGATCTCGACTCTTCGCTGTGTCACGGTGGCCTATTTGCCATGCGCCTCTTGGGCGCCCATTTCGGAGCGCCCATAGGCACCAATCGGTGTCACCTACTGCCCGTGCGCGGCGCTGGCCGCTTCGATCTGCTTCTTCACGGCATCGAGGTTGAAGCTCGCGCCTGCCTGCATGGGCGGATAGTCGATGGCGGTCTGCGCCAGCTTGGCCACTTCCTGCTGCATGAACACGAAGCGCCAGAAATTCCGTCCGTAGAAATTCTCGAAATTCAAGAACGATTCGTTGGGCCCGAATCCCAATCGCTCGAACGGATCGAGGCGAAGGTTATAGAGCTTCGGGAAGTTCAACTTGACCGTCTGTCCCAGCCAACCGTCCGGCTGATCGAGCAGTACGTACTTGAAGTCTCCGATGCGCACGGCAGCGAGCTCCGACTGCGTGAAGTACCAGAACTCGTTGCGCGCCGACTCGCCGCCGTTGGTCAGCATGTCGGTCTGGTCGTAGCCGTCCAGGTGCACCTTGTAGCTGGCGCCGTTGATCGCCTTGCCGTCGAGCAGCTCCTGCGTGATGTTCGGATTGCCCGCGGCAGTGGCGAACGTCGGCAGCCAGTCCATGCCCGACATCACGCCGTTGATGACCTGGTTCGGCTCCACCCTTCCCGGCCAGCGAACAACGGCCGGTGAGCGGAAACCTCCCTCGGTCCCCATGCCCTTCTCACCCTTGAACGGCGTGTTGCCGCCGTCGGGCCAGGTGAAGGTCTCCGTTCCGTTATCCGTCGTGACGACGATGATCGTGTTGTCCGCCACGCCCAGGTCCTCGAGCTTCTGCATGACACTGCCGACGATGTCGTCGAACTGCGCCATCCCGGCTTCCTGCAGGGACCAGCCGTTCTCGGGCGTCCGCAGGGCTTCATACTTGGGAGAGAGATACGTGAACACGTGCATGCGGGTCGGGTTGAGCCAGACGAAGAAAGGCTTGCCGTCCGCCTGTGCCTTCTCCATGAAGTCGGTGGAAAACTTCAGGATGTGGTCGTCCACGGTCTCCATGTCGTACTTGATGCCCTGTGTGGGGTGAGGCGGCAGCGGACCTTCATCCACGATCCTCTGCTTGCCGACCTTGCCCCAGCGCGGGTCCACCGTCGGGTCGTCCGTGTCGGTGGCCCAGGTATGCAAGAGGTTCCGCGGGCCGACCCTGTCTTTCAACTCCGGCGGATACGTCCTGTTGAACGGATCCTGCATCGCGTCGAGATGATAGAGATAGCCGAAGAACTCGTCGAAGCCGTGCAGCGTGGGAAGGAACTCGTTCCGGTCTCCCAGGTGGTTCTTGCCGAACTGCCCGGTGGCATAGCCCATCTCTTTGAGCACGGTGGCGATCGTGGGCGCGGCTGCCGGCATGCCGATGGTCGCGCCCGCCTGCCCGACGGTGGTCAAACCAGTGCGGATCGGCAGTTGGCCGGTGACGAACGAGGCGCGGCCGGCCGTACAGCTCGCCTCGGCGTAGTAGTCGGTGAAGATGGCGCCCTCGGCGGCCAGCTGGTCGATGCTCGGCGTACGCCCGGCCATCATGCCGCGGTGATACGCACCGATGTTCCACATCCCGATGTCGTCGCCCATGATCACGACGATGTTGGGCTGTTGCTGCGCCCAGGCCGGCGTGGTGCTGGCGAGGCATAGCAGCACGACTGCCAAGCCTCGGCGGATGTTGCTGAACTGAATCATTCAGTAGTCCCCTTCCAAGCGGTTGTTCGATGAGCCCGGCGAGGCGCGATCATACGCGGCCGAGGTGTTGCTAACCAGTGCAACCAGGTCAGTGGGCGAAGAAACTGGGCGAACTTAGGTGGCGAGAACAGCGAATCTGCAGGTCTGAAGTTATCTGAAATAGAAAGAAAACCGCGAAAGTTAACGGAAACAGTCAACTTCCCGACGAGAGACTCCAGCTTTTAAGTCCCTCGCGTCTGCCTTTTCGCCACCCCGGCTAACTAACTGTAGCTGATCTACTTAGAGTCGTGGCTCTCGGCAACTCGCGCCCAACTGGGCGAACTTCTGAGCGAGGTCTGCGCGCGAGCCGGGTAGGATTATAAGGTATAGACCACGCGATCGCGGTCCGTCTCAGGCGGTCTGAGCTGCCCCGCCAGCCACCCCAGTATCTGAAGCGCGGGAGGCAGACGAAGCGCGTCGTTCGCCCTGCGACTTCGCCCAGCCGATTAAAAGAGCCCGCTACGGGAGCGGGCTCCTTGCGTCTCGCTGCGCATCGCAGCGAGCAGTCAGGCCGAGTGGTCGCCCTGCCAGCGAGAACTATCCGCCGAAATCCGGATCGGCCTTCGAGCCCGGAATCTCGTGCTCGAGGTATTCCCTTACGTCGAACGGCAGGTTTTCGATGTTGCGCATCATCTCGTCGGCGATCGCCGTGGTCTCCGGCCGCGCGTTGGAGAGTCCGGTATATGGGACGCCGTACGCCTTCTTCTTGTCCGGATACCTCTGCTTCATAAGCTCGTGCCGGGCGCGCATGCGATTGAACTGGCCCTGCGTGTGAATCAGGGGTATGAGCATCGGGTTGTCTTCACGAGTATCGACGTAGAGATCGTAGTAGGCCTCGGGCATGCCGGAGGCCGCCACCTCTCCCCCGCCCAGCCAGTGACGCTTGTAGCGTCCTTTGACCGTGGCTCCGAGCTCGTGCCCGGCATAGATGAAGACGTAGTCGCGTCGGCTGTGGGTGTCACCGTTGAGCAGCAGCGCCGTCTGATCGATCCCGTCGATGACCCGGTCCGTGGGCACGTGCTCTAGCGCGCCAGCCAAGCGTGCGAAGGTCGTGTAAAGATCGGTTACGTGGACGATGTCTCCCACCGTTTGCCCGCCGTCTATCGTGCCCGGCCACCACGCGAACGCCGGTACCCGGACTCCACCTTCCAAATAGTCACCTTTGCCGCCGCGGTACATGAGACTGAGCATGCCGAACTGCGGCGGCGGGCTATGTACCATGGGACCGTTGTCGGCCATGGCGACGACGAGCGTATTCTCGGCGATGCCGAGCGATTCGAGTTCCTGCATTAGCTCGCGGACAAACGCATCCAGGACCTGGAGCTCCTCGGAAACCATGGTCCCGGCCTGTGTCTTCTTCTTTGGATAGGCCTTGATCAGGGCGAGAAGGTTCGGCCAGTACTCGACAAAGAACGGCTTGCCCGCTTCGGCGTTCCTGCGGATGAAGTCCAGGGTCCGCCTCTCGCTTTCGGGATCCATCTCGTTGTACGACTCGAGGGTCGGGGTGCCCCATTCCTTCCCTTGCTCGCCCTTGCGGCCCTCGATCGCCATCACGAGGCCCGACGGAATCAAGCCG
Organism: Gemmatimonadota bacterium; assembly: GCA_039588495.1. Taxonomy (GTDB): domain Bacteria; phylum Gemmatimonadota; class Gemmatimonadetes; order Palauibacterales; family Palauibacteraceae. Next base: position 8,793 of record JBDGZR010000102.1, read on the forward strand.
GGGTCGTCGAGGCGGTACGGGTCCGGTGGGTAGTTCTCCGTGGCAAAGCCACGAGCGGCTCCGACCGCGTCTCCAGTCTGGTTCCACTGCGATATGATTTGATTCATCGGGGTGAAGAGGGCTTCATCGAAGCCCTGGTTGTGCGGGTAGCTCTCTTCGATGTCTCCCAGGTGCCCTTTTCCGAAGTGTGCGGTCGCGTAGCCGGCGGCCGAGAGCACCTCGGCGATGGTAACCTCGTCACCGCGCAATCCGGCCATCTCGTGAGGCATCCCAACCTCGCCCATGCCGTTCCTCACGGGATGTCTTCCGGTTAGGAAGGCAACACGTGTGGGGGTGCACGACGGCTCGGTGTACATCCGGGTGAAGTTGATGCCTTCCTGGGCCAGCTGATTGAGGCTCGGGGTCTCGAACCCGAAGTTCTTCTGCAGCGCCGGGAACCCAACGGCTCCGAACGTCGTGTCATCCCAGAGGATGTAAATGATGTTCGGTGGGGTGCCGTGAGCTTCTCTCAGCTCGGCCAACCTTGCATCAAGCTCTCCATCCTCTATCCTCCACCGCTCTCCGTTTTGTGCTTCGAGGACGTAGTACTCCGCGTCGTGAACAATCTCTTGTGCTTCGAGGGCCGGCAGCCAGCCGCTGGCCCCGGTTAGCAGCAGGCTGATAATCGCCGCTTTGCACATACAACCCTCCTCTGAATTGAACGAAGCTCCTGGGAAGTGGAAGAGAATACGGCTCCGTATGCTGGTCCAACAGGCTGGACTAAGAAACTGGGGCGGACTTCTGGGCGAGGTCTGCGTGCGATCCTGGTAGGATTATAAGGTATAGACCACGCGATCGCGGTCCGTCTCAGGCGGTCTCAGCTACTTAGCCGAGTGCCCTAGTATCTGGAGGGCGGCAAACAGACGAAGCGCGTCGTTCGCCCCCTGAGTTCGCCCACCCGATGAAAGGAGCCCGCTGCGAGAGCGGGCTCCTTGTGCCGGCCACACCTGACGGGAGCCAGGTCAGAAGCTGATGCCGAACGACGTGGTCACGCTGAAGTCGTTCTTGTTGGTGTCCTCGGTGGGGGGCTGGCTGTCGAAGTACTCGTTCAGGCTGACGTTGAAATAGAAGTTGCTGAAGATCTCCCGCTTGAACGCGGTAACGTTGTTGATCCGCCACCGTCCCCCCTGGTTGATCACGGGTACGACCACGAGCCGGTTGGAAAGCGTCGTCGTGAGGCCGCCCATGCTGAAGAGCTCGAAGTCGGCCATGATGAAGCCCTGGAAAACGTTGTCACCGTCCTGCCCCGTGAACCGCTCTCTGGCGTACGCGAGCCCCGCGCTCGTGGCGAGTAGAATCTTGTCCGACTGGACCAGGAAACGTCCCGCCCCACCTCCTGCCGTAGCTCGGATGTCGAGGCTCATCTGGGAGTTCTGCTCACCCGAGGCGAGACCCGTGACGAACCACTGTTTCCGCAATTCTCTCATGTAGACGAAGCTCGTGTTCAGCTTGGAGATGTTGTCGACAGAGTCCTGCCGGCTGAACGACGTGGTGAGATCGAGCCTGTAGTTGTTCCGACCCATCTTGTAACTGACGTCACCGGAGACGTTCACGTCCGTTTTCGCGTTCTGCTGCGTGAAGTCAAGGCCCAGGTCCACGCTCCCGTCCAGCCGTTTCCAGACGGTGCTCTTGATCCGCTGCATGCGGACGATCGACTGGGTGGCGACTACGAACGTGTCCCGATCGACGACGATCTTCACCTGATTCGGCTCATCTCCGAGCCGCAGGGATCCGAAATGCTTCGTCCCATCATGCAGATCGATATCGAATTCCTTGCGCGTCTGAAGCGTGTTGATCCGCTGCCACTTGATGTAGATCGTGCTGGCAGCGTCCGTGGAGTACTCGATCTGGCCGCGCCGGTACTCCTTGATCTCGCCCGTCATCACGTCACCATTCCGAACCACGACGGTGTCCGTCTTCTGCGCCAGCAGCGGCCGCGCATCGATCGAGCAGGCCGCGAGAAAGGAGAAGAGCGTCATAAGGAAGAGGATAACCGAGCAGAAGAGCCTGAGGACTGAGCCGCGAGGCCAGACGCGATCGTTCATGGTGGGATCCCTCTCCGATTCGAGTCAGCGATCCTTCCGGAAGGTGGGCGGGGCCAGCGCGACAAGGAAGCCGCCTGCGGCGAGCGCCGCTGGCCCTCTCTACCCACTGCTATTCCACCGTGCCTACGCGTGCTTCGCGCAGCGCACGGCCTCGGGGATCAGCTCCAGCCGCTCGGGCTCGATGGGGCTTCCGCACACGGCGCACACGCCGTACTCGCCGCCCTCGAGGCGCCCGAGCGCCGCCTCGGTCTGGCGCAGTTCGTCCAGGGCTTCGCCGATCTCACCCTCGCGAATCTCGGCGTTCTCCCACGGCGAGCGTCAACGTCAATGCGAGGGCCGCGAGCACACGCCGTCTGAAGTATTGCCAGAAGAAGACCAGGCCGGCCAGCGAAGACGATACCGATGATGTTTGTGAGGTACAGCAGGAAGGGCCCGCCCTCATCATATTCCCCAGGTCTCGATCGACTGTCCGACGTGCGGCTCGTTCAAAACCGGCCGGATCTACTCCCCTGCTTTTTCCGTTTCCGCCAGTCCTTTCCGGTCGTACGCGCCAAAAAGCGAGGGGTCCAATCCCCTCCGAGGGCCGTTCTCCGTCATGGTTACCCACGTCAGGTGATCCACGTTGCCCGGGCCATCGTGGTGCCAGGAGGCGCCCGCCGGTCCCATCGTGATGTACTCGACGCCGTCGATCTCGTCATAATCGTAATAGTGCAGGTGCCCCGCGAAGAAGGTGTGCTGCCTGTCCTGCAAGAGTGTCTGGATCTCCTTGAAGCTCTCCGATGGATTCTCCCAGCAGGGCTCGTGCATGAACAGGAAGGTCCAGCGCACGTCGGGGTTCTCCGCCAGGGTATGCTCGATCCAGGCTATCTGTTCTCCCGGAAACTCGACCGGCTGCCCGAGCGCGGCGACAATCGCCTCGCTGCTCATGAACTCTGCCAGCATTCTCTTCGCAGCTTCGGGATCCTCCATCTGCAGCTTCTTGTAGACTTTGGTCAGCTCCTTGATCTCCGGAGGCGGCTCCGGGCGAGGGCTGTCTTCGCTATCGAGGACCATGAACAGGACGTCCTTATAGACGAAGTAGTAGTGGTTGGGGCCGCGCCGCCCGAGCCACGCCTCCTTCCCTCCGGGGAAGCTCACGTCGTGATTCCCTCTCGTGAAAAAGAAGGGCATCTCGAGCTGGGCGGTCAGCTCTTCGGCCTCTTCCCACATGGCGTTCAGCTCGGCGGGGTCTTCCGCATAACCCTCGATGATGTCGCCGACGTTGATCACGAACTCGGGCTGCAGGAGGTTGAGCTGGTCTACGGCCATGGCAAACGTGCCCTGCACGTTCGCGCCACCCGTGCGGTCGCCGATGATGGCGAACTGGAACTCTGCCGGATTGTTCTCGAACTCCTGAGACGTCCAGGGCTTAGCTCCCGGAAAGGCGGCCTCGTCGAAGGCGAAGGCCGTCTCCTCTGTCTCCTGCCGGACCGTCCGGTCCGCTTGAGAGCAGCTGGGGACCAGCGAGCAGCCCAGTAGGATAACCAAGGCGTGAACTGTGTGGGGTCTCATGGCATCATCTCCCTTGAATCATCTCGTCTGCTCCGAGGTCGGCCCGCCAGCCGAGAACGTCAGCGGCGCGTGCAGTCGCCTCAGCCTTCTTGGACTATTGTGGCCGCCGCGCGAGGTCGCTATCGGGAGCCTCTACATAGCGCGTGGGGGGGGCTTCCCTACGCCGAGCGTCGGGTCACGACGCACACCTGGGGTCAGACTTGGCGAGAGAATGGACGAACGCAGGTGGTGAGAACAGCGAATCTGCTGCTTGGTCGCGTCTGTCGGAGACTCTCGCTCTACTGGGCGAACGTCCAGGGCGACGTCTGTGTGTCCAGGCGCCGCACGAGCAACGAACCATCAGTCTCTCTACGTGGCCGCAGGCTCCCGCGGCCCCAGGACGGCCTGCGTATCGGCGCCCCAGTTGAAGTACCAGCCCGCCGCATCCATGAACGCGGTGTCGAGGGGCTGTACCTTGTCGGAGTCCACGATCTGCAGCGTCCCCATGGTCGGAAGTGACGTCAGCGGCCGGTACACCGTCAGGCGATCGCCCTCCAGCTCCTCGACGATGAACGCGACGGTGCGAACTCCGGGCCCCAGTTCGAGCAGCGCCGGCTTCATGCTCTTCAACTCCTCGCCGCCCAGCTGCCGCGTGATGTCGCGGACGACTCGGTAGGGCGGGAACCGATTGAGGTACTCGCGCTCGATCCATCCACCCAGCCGCTGAGCCGGCCCGCTGTCCTTCAGTATTCCGACCAGAACGAAGATCAGAAACAGGAAACCGAGGATGGCGAGCTGACGTCCCGTGGGGCTCAGCATCCCGAAACGCGGAATCACGTCTTGCAGCGGCGTTGTGAGCAAGACCGTGAGGTCGTAGAACCCGCCGATCAGCAGGTAGGCGAGGAGGAAGGGCAACAGGGTGAGGAAGCCGCTCACGAATTTCCGGCCCAACGTCTTTAGCAGGTTGCCCATGATCATCATGCCTCTCGTGAGAAGGCCCACGCTACCGGGCTATCTTCGCAGCGTCAAATAGGCTTGCGCCAACCCAAGCTCAGCCTACAGGCTCGGCGCAGAACAGACCAGCACACGAACCTCATTCCAGGAGGCCAGCATGAACGACGAGGCCACCGCCCTTCGGATGCGTTCGGTGCGAGTGCCTTAGCCCTGCCTCAGTTGTTGGGCTTAGTCGGGTCCGGGTACGCGAAGGTCCGGCCGAGCATCTGTCCCGCCTCCTCGTAGATCGGCATCAGCACGTCGTCCACGTTCCACTTGCCGCCAGCGATGAGGTCGGTGTACCCGATCTCGACGCCCAGCTTCTCGCTCATCGCATCTCGGTCGGCCATGTCCGGCACGGCGGCCGGGCTGGCCAGCGGCGGAGACCAGGTGCGCTCCTCCACGAGCGCCATGCGGACCCGAACGTCGTCCTTCGTGACGTTCCAGACCATGAAGTCTTCGGCGAGGCTGAGCGGCCCGTCGTAAGTCGTGCTGATACGCGCGAAAATGTCGCCGGTGGTGTCCCAGTCCTTGAAGAAGTGGTAGGCCACCGCCATCCGTGGCCGGATCTCGCTCATCACCTTCCCGAACGCCTCGGGCGCCGTGTGGATCTGCGTGCCGACGAGCAACGCGGCCTCTGGCGTGAAGCCCATCTTGGCCACGATGTCTGGCACGGCGACGAAGCACTCGTGGATCGCCAGGTCCGCGTCCTTTGCGTACTCGATGAACCACTTGTTGGGGTACGTGTCACCGCCGAACACGAACTTGAGGCCATTCCACTCCAGGCTGAAGCTGACCGGTCCGTCGATCGCGTGAATCGCCGGCCAGGAGCGGATCACCACGCCGTTCTCATCGTACACGACCTGGTTCACGCCCGTGTAGTCGAACTCGTTCACCTCGACCGCTATCCCACGGACGTCGGCCATACCCAGGCGACCCGCCACGTCCCACGTGTACATCTCCTCCATCTTCTGGATGGCGTACGCCGTGCCGAGCTCCGGTGCCGCACCGCTCGGCCCCCAGACCCTGAGGGGCACGTGACGACCCATCAACGACCCGCCGATGTACAACTCGCCGATCGCCCCGAAGTGATCGCCGTGCAGGTGGCTGAGGAAGATCTTGTCCAGGTAGTCGTACGGGATCTGAAGCGAGGAGATGCGCTCGGCCGAGCCGCTCCCGAGGTCGAATAGGAACTTGTCGCCGTTCCCCAGCTCGACGAGGAAACACGCGGCCGCCTGGGCGGCCCGGGTCGTCGGCATCCCGGTCCCACACGCGATCACACGCATCTCGTCGGGAGCCAGGTCCTCGCTGTTGGGAACGTACCAATCGCGATCTCTCGCCTCGGTCGGCGACACCTCTTGCGCGTCCGCCAGGCCGTCCCCGGCCGATGAGCGTCCGATCAAATAGCCGACGGACAGGATGACGACGACGGCGACGATCACTGCCGCGACGCTGCGACTCGACATGCTCTACCTCCTCGTGGGTTCGATGCTGACGCCCGAGACAATACCTCCGCCTCGTGGATCTCACCACACTTCGAGTGGACTACGCAGCCAGTCTTACTGCCGTCCCGTAGACCAAGAGTTCGGAAGCCGTGCCCACCACGCCCGTCGTCATGTAGCGTATGTTGATGATGGCGTCTGCGCCCTTCTCCTCAGCACGGGCGACCATCCGGTCGGTCGCTAATTCTCGGGCACGCCCCATCATCTCGGTGTATTCAGTCAATTCCCCACCGAGGATGAGCCGCATGAGTGCGGACAGGTCGTTACCCAGCCAGATAGCGAAAACTGTGTGCCCCTGGACCAGTCCCACGATCTCGCTCACCGTCCTCCCCGGAACGGCGTCCGAGTTCAAGAGCAGGACTCGGGAATCCTCGCTGGAGAGGCGCGGTACCTCCCCTGGCTTGCTGCCTATCCCCTGCTCCAGCGCCACGGTCAGCAGCACGAGGAGTAGGCCCCCAAGCACGCCAAAAACGGCTGCTCTAAGCCACAGCGGAACCAACGGGTCGTCCTCCACCACGATGGCCCACGGAACTCCGACAAACACGACCGTGAACAGCCCGAGCACGAATGACAACGAACCCAAGCGCCGAAGAGCCTTTACCATTGGTGAATCCTCCCCCCCCGCAAGCAATGAGCGGAGAGTGTTTTCAGGACCTTCGTGTGCACCTGACATTAGACTGGGTAGGATAATAAGGTATAGACCACGCGATCGCGGTCCTTCTCAGGTGGTCTCAGCTGCTTGGCGGGCTACGTCAGTATCTGACGCGAGGGTTGCCGGACGAAGCGTCGTCCGCCCTCCGACTTCGCCCACCCGATGAAGAGAGCCCGCCGCTAGAGCGGGCTCCTTGCGTTCCGCAAGGATTCCTACTTGGAACTTGTGTCTGCGGCAACCGAGCTAATCTTCAAGTCCGGATCGGATCTTTCGGTAGAACAACGATCCGAAATCGTTTAGCTGGTCCACGGTCACGACGCTGCGGACATCTGATTCGGCAGCGAACACCTCTGCGCTCTCTCCAGATGCGAAGTGGTTCACGTGGTGACAGAAGGCAGCGCTCACGTCCGCCGCGATGTCCTGTGCACTCGCCACGGCCATGGTAGCCGCTGCACCGACGGGCTCCAAGAACTCGATGCCGACCGGTGAGACCGACAGACTAACCAGCTCACCGCCGACCGGGTCCGTAGAACGAACCGAAATCGAACGACCAATCAGCTTCGGGATGACGTGGGCCCATAGCGCACAGCAACTGTAGACGACGTTCGTTCCGATCTCGAGTCGGTGCGGCGTCGGTTCGAGGGTCATACCAAAGAGGTCAACGAGACGACCCTCCTCATCGAACTGTGAGCGCACCGAGACCAGCAGCTCCCTGAGGCGATCGACTTCATGGCCGGTCTCAGCAGCTAGCTGGTCAATTGGAAGAGGTTTGCCCTCGGCAAGCATTCCGAACCCAGGCAGCAGAGAACCGGCCGCTCTCCATCGCTCGGCTAGCAGATCGATCGTCTCGGTGAACACGGCCTTGAGTCCTTAAGCTGCTCCCGGCTTCGCAGAAAGCTCTTGCTCGCGCGCGTCGATCGGCGAAAGGGCAATGCAGGCGAGGTGAGTGCGGTCCCGCAACAAAAGGCCAGGGAACGCCATCACCTCGCAGCCTGCGCACGTTCCCTCATCCGGCTCCCTCGGCATTCCTCTGCCGTGTCCGCTGCAAGGCCGTGGTGATTACAGATTCAGGTGGAGCACCAGTCAGGCGTCCATCCTCTCCCCTGTACAGGCGGCAGGCTTCGGCGTCCACCTCGACGCCATCGGTCGACACATCCTTCCCGTTGATCAGGATGGTCGGCGATGCGTGGTCGCGCGTGTAGTCCGGACTTTCTCCGTCTGCCTGA
>JBDGZR010000103.1:0-30634 GCA_039588495.1 Gemmatimonadota bacterium
GACCGACAGCGCCGCTCGATCGGTCAGGATCTCGAAGGAGCGGATGAAGCGCAGGAAGCCGTTTTGGTAGTTGTTCAGCCGACCCTGAACCGTGTAGCCCATGATCCGGTATGTGAGGCCGCCGTGGTCCAGGAAGGCCGCGATCCCCTCCAGCATCCCCTGCTCGGTCTGTGCCTGGAAAGATCCCAGCGTGGCAGGCAGGCCGTTGATTCGCTCCCGGCCTACGCGACCGGAGGTCAGACCTTCCTGGGAAAAGAAGGCACGGGCGGCCTCAGCGTGGCTCGATCCGTCGGAGGCGAGCGTCAGCTGGACGATGGCATCCTGGCTGGGGGACTGCCCGCCGACGACGCTGGGGAGGTTGGCCGTTTGCCAGCCATCCGGAAAGCGTATCTGAAATCTGAGATCGGGGTGCAGGAAGAGGCTCTGCGCGAAGTAACCCTGCCGGGGATCCTCTCCGTACACGAGATCGTCGATGTGGAAGAGGTATTCGTTCCTGCCGACCTTCGCATCGGCGAGACCGGGGATCGTGTCGACCAGGGCGTGCAGGCGCTCGATCCGGTCCTCCGAGCTGGGATGCGTTGACAGCCAACCCGGGATCCCTCCGCCGTTCGACAGGTCACCGATGCGGTCCAACTTTTCGTGCATCGTGACCGATTCGCGCACGTCGTAGTCGACCCGGCCCGCGTAGCGCACCCCGAGCATGTCGCTCTCGTGCTCATCGTCACGGCCGAAGCTGAGGAAAAGCACCTGCAGCCCCTGGCTCGCGAGACCCGAATAGCGAGCGATGTCGCGGCTCAGAATGGAGCCTACCGCCAGGCCGATCCCGGCCAGCTGGGCGCGCGAGATCTGCTCCACGCTGTGTCTGGCGGTTATATGGCCGACCTCGTGGCCCAGCACCGCGGCCATCTCGGCCTCGGAGGAGAAGTGGGCCAGGATGCCGCGCGTCACGTAGACGGGGCCCCCCGGCAGCGCGAAGGCGTTGACCACGGGATCGTCCACGACCCTGAAGCTCCAGGGCAAGTCGGGGCGCTCCGATACCGCTGCGAGGGCGAGGCCGACCCCTTCCACGTAGGCCTGAAGCTCGGCGTCGTCCACCAGAGGCATCGAGGACTCCACCTCCTGGGAGAACTGCTGTCCCATCTGGATCTCCTGCGACTCGCTCACGAGCGAGAGCATCTTTCCGCCCGTGGCGGGGTTGGTCGCGCAGGAGACGACGAAAAAGGCCAACGCCAGGCTGCCGGCCAGACGCGTAGCGAGAACTCGGTAGGACATTCCCCCATCCTCCAGCCCGTCGAATCGTCTTCGGAGGTCGTGCGGTCGGGCTGTCTGATCTTCGATCAGGGCGCTGCGACGATCCTCTACAAGAATGCTACGCCCGATGCAGGCCGGCGTGCCAGGGCCGTGCTTGCGCACGCGTCCCCTCTTGCGCTTTTTCGCTGAACGTGACGCCTGACGGCGGCGGCCCGTCTAGACAGAACCGGCTCGGAACCGGCTCGGAACCGGCGATTCATGGAGGAGCGTATGGTGTCGGGATTCAGGAAGGCCATCCCCATGGCGTTCGGCTGTTTGATCCTCGCGGCGCCGCTGTGCGCGCAGACGGCGGCCGACTCCAGCGCGATACGGAAGGCGGCTCTCGACTACATCGAGGGCTGGTACGAGGGCGACGCCGAGCGCATGAAGAGCGCCGTGCACCCCGACCTGGCCAAGCGCATCGTGTTCCGTTTCCCCGACGGCGATGAGATCACGGAAACCAGCGCGAAGGAGCTGATCAAGCAGACCGAGCGCGGAGGCGGCAGCGGCACGCCCGAAGGGGAGCGGCGAACCGACGTCAGAATCCTGGACATCTTCGAGCGGGCGGCCAGCGTCCGCGTGGACGCGAGCGGTTGGATCGACTACCTGCACCTGGCGGAAGTGGACGGTCGCTGGGTGATCATGAACGCGCTGTGGGAGACCCGGCCCCGGTAGACCTCGGCCGGGCGGCCTGCTTCAGCGGAACATCTCGGGGCTGATCTCGATCGACACCTCGCTGATCCGGTCGACGGGAAGCCCCGCCAGTCGGGATGCCTCCCGAATGAGCTCGGCGCTCGGGGCGTCGTACTCGCAGTAGATCTTGCCTTCCGTCTCGGACACGAAGCTCCGAATCCACCTCACGCCGCTCATGTCGGTCATCACCTCCCTGGAGCGGCGGGTGACCTGCTCGAGCATATCCATCGAGATGTTGTCGACGGTGCGCTCAACCATGAAGCGTGGCATTGGAAACCTCCGGATTGCTACGAGTCCGATACGCTCGATTCGCCCCCTGGAAGCTCGACTGGAGGTCGAGGCTCAAGGCTCGATATGGAGGGCCCGACAAGCTTCGCCAAGTTCGCGGTCGGCCAACTCCTCCGCAATCTCTGCCGCCGAGGCCGCGAGGCCGCGAGCGGCCGTGGTCGATCCCAGCGCCGAGTTCGCTCGCGCCATCCGATAGAGCATCCATCCCGTCCCCGGGCGGTCGCCCAGGTCGCGCCTGATCGCGAGCGACGCCTCGAGATGTGCCACGGCAGCCTCATAGTCTCCGCTCTCGTGCTCGAGCTCGCCCAGGACCGCCAAGCTGTGCGCCTCCAGGAGACGCTCCCCGGTCATGCGGTTGACCTCGAGTGCCTCGCCGAGGTTGGCCACCGCGTCCTCGGTCCGCCCCATGTCGCGCAGGGTGACGCCGAGCGAGTTGAGGATCAGGCCTGCGTGCACCCAGTCCTCGAGGTCCTTGTAGACGTGGAGAGCCTCTTGGTAGCATTCCAGAGCTTGCTCGTGCTCCTTCCTTCGCCAGTGGAGGATCGCGAGCGAGTTGGACAGCGACGCCACCCTCGGGTTGTCGCCCAACTCCCGGGCCAGGGGGATCGCCTTGTCGAACAGGCGCAGCGAGCGCTCCGGATCATCCGTTCTGGAGAGCTTCGCCACAGCCTCCATCGCCGCCAGGACTCTCGCGTCATCGTGGTATCTCTCGCCGAGCACCCGAACCCGATCCCAGGCCGATACCGCCTCGGACAGGCTTCCCTCGGCCTCGTAGACCCTGGCCGCCGCCTCCCGCATCGCGACCTCCGACTCGGTGTCTCTCAGTTGGCCAAACGTCTCGGCAGCCTCGAGGAGGTGGGGGAGGGCCTCGGTCCAGCGCTTCAGGCCGACCAGCACTTCGCCGAGAGCTCGCTGTGCCTGGGCGAACCCATCCGCCGTGGCGGCGCGCCGGCTAGCTTCGACCGCCTGACGGTAGAGCTCCAGGCTCTCCTCTATCCGCCCCTCCTGCAGCTGGAGGTGGGCGAGCGACATCAGGTGGTAAGAGCGCTGAACCGCGAGCATCGAGCCCCCGGCGTGGGACGCGGCCCGATCGATGTACTCGAGCGCCTTTTCGGTATCTCCGAGCGAGCGGTAGATGTTTCCGATGATGTGAAGGACGTAGCTGAGCTTCTTGTCGAGCTCCCCGACGCCCTCCTCGTCGTAGCGCTCGCGCACCTGGACAGCCTCGTAGAGGAACTCCAGCGCTTCGTCGTAGCGGCCCAGACCCTTGTACAGATTTCCGAGGTTCGAGAGCTCGATCATCATGCCTTCGGGATCATCCAGCTCGCGGTCGATGGCCAGGCTCTGTTCCTGGAGCGAGATCGCCTCCTCGTTACGTTCCTGGTGCCAGCGAAGGAGGCCGATGCTGCGAAGCGCGTTGCGCTCTGCCGCCCGGTGGTCCAGCTCGCGTGCGATGCGAAGTGAGCTGCTGAGCTCGCGTTCGGCGTGTTGGAACTGGTGGGTGAGCGTATAAAGATCCCCCTGGCGCAGATAGGCCTCGGCCAGCCGCTCCGAAGCGCCGCCGGGCTCCAGCAGGCGCACGAGCTCGCCGCAGATGCCTTGCTGACGCTCCCGCAGGCCGACGGTCTCGCAAAGCCGCTCCTGCTTGAACAGGATCCTGAGCCGCACCTCCTCCCGCTCCTCGCGAGAGGGCAGTCGGTTCGTGGCCTCCAGCGTCTCGTCGAGAAGCTCGAGGGCATCGGCGAACTGGCTGAGTGCCTCGGCCCGCTCCGCCGCCCTTTGTCCGTACAGCACGGCCTTCCACCACACCCCCGCAGCGGCGAAGTGGGAGGCGAGGCGATCCAGGTGTTGGTCGAGGCTCTCCGGGTACAGCTCCTCGATCACCTCCGCCACCTTCTGGTGAAGCTCCTTCTGGCGGTGGCGCAGGAGGCTCTCGTACGCTACTTCGCGCACCGGGGCGTGCGTGAACCGGTAGGTGATGTTGGGGGATACCCCGACCTGTTGGATCAGTCCGAGATCCTTCAAGGAGCCCAACGCCTCGTCGAAGGCGGGCGTGTCATCGAGGGCTCCCCGCAACACCGCCTCCGAGAACTCGCGGCCCACGACGGAGGCGTGGGTGAGAGCCGACCGGGTAGCGGGGTCGAGCGCGTCCAGGCGCGTCCGTATCACACCCTGGACGGTGTCCGGCAGCTCCAGGCTGTCCAGCGCGCAGGTCATGCGCATCGCACCGCCCTCGATATGCACGCAGCTCTCGTCGGCCAGCGTCCTGCACACCTCCTCCAGAAAGAGGGGGTTCCCGCCCGTCCTGGCATGGAGGCGCTCGGCGAGGGCAGGAGGGAGGCTCTCCGCCCCGAGCGCGGAGCGGATGAGCTCGCCGGACGCCTCGGGGCTCATCGGACCCAGATGAACGGGCACGTGCCAAGGGGGAGATTCCCAGCCGAGTCCCGGCTCGGGCCGGGCCGTGACCACGATGAGGAGCCGGTGAGCCGGGGCGAGCTCCGTCAGCCGTCTCAGAACTTCGCGGGATCCCTCGCAGGAGTGCTGCCAGTTCTCGAGGAACAGGGCCACCGGCCTTCGTTCGGCGTCGATCGTGATTAGAGCGATCAGCGCATCGAGGATGGCGAGCTTTTTCTGTCTTCCCTCCAGGTCGGGGACCGGGTGGTCGTCCGAATGTACGCCCTGCAGATCCTGGTAGTAGGGGACGAAGCTCTCGAGCTCGGTGGAGATCGAGAGCACCGATTCGAGGATCTCATCGGCGGTCGGGACCGAGCCTCGCTCGATGCCGAGCCTGGCGCGCAGGACGTCGACGAAGGGCACGAACGAGCCCTTCACGGCGCCTTCGAGGCAGCGCCCATCCAGAACGCGAACAGGTTCGGCGTCGATCTGCCGCTTGAACTCGTAAAGAAGTCGACTCTTACCCGTCCCCGCCTCACCGACCACGCTAACGAAACGGCCCTCGCCGCCTATCGCTGCGGAGCAAGCCTCCGTCAGGGTCGCGACTTCCTTTTCCCGGCCCACGAAGGCGGTGAGCTTCTCGGGGGACTCGAAGGGCCTCCGTCCACTGGCCTCTCCCAGGACCCTGTGCGGTGTGAGGTGCTCTGTTCCGCCTCGGGACCTCAGGGGCTCACCCGCCTCCGTCTCGTAGAACGCCGCCACCGCACGCTGGCCTTCCTCGCTGACCAGCACCTCGCCCGGCCCGGCGTGCGCGGAGAGTCGGGACGCGGCGTCCACGGCCGGTCCCGCGATCCGGTATCGACGATCCGGAGAGGACTCCGGTTGGACGACCACGAGTCCGGTGCCGATTCCCGTCCGGAGCTCCAGCTGGCGCGACGGCCAGGTCTCGGCAACCCCGACGTTGAGCTCGCCCAGCGTCTCCTGGACCGCGAGCGCAGCGGCGACGGCCCGGCGAACGTCGTCTTCATGTGCCCTGGGAACGCCGAACAGCGAAACGACTTGATCGCCGGAACAGCTGTTCACAACGCCGCCCTCGGCCTCGACGACTCGCGCCGCCTCCTGCCCGATCCGCTCGGTGAGCGCGTCCAGCTCCGACGGTGAGAGGCGTTCGACGAGATCGGAGTACGCGGCGATGGAAGCAACGACGATGCAGGCTTTCCGCCGCTCACCCCCGGGTGAGATGGCGCGCTCCGCCTCCCCCGGGACCCGACTGACCGTCCCGGTGCTTGTCACGAGCTCCTGCAGCCGCGCCGCCAGTTCGGAGGCCGCTGGTCGCCGGTCGACGGCCTCCTTCACGAGGCAGGAGTGGACCAGGCTCGCGAGCTCGGGGGGAAGGTCCGAGCGTCGCTGACCGATGGGATCCGGCTCGCGCTTGAGGATCGCATGGAGCATTGCGACGCTGTTCTCACCGGCGAAGGGACGCTCTCCCGCCAGCATCTCATACAGCATCACGCCGAGCGACCATAGATCTGTCCGAGCCGTTACCTCCGATCCCAGCGCCTGCTCGGGGCTCATGTACGCCACGGTGCCCATCGCCATGCCTGTCTTCGTGAGCTCCACACCGCTCAGTTTGGCGAGGCCGAAGTCGACGATCTTCGCGATCCCATCGGTCGTGACGAGGACGTTGGCCGGCTTGATGTCCCGGTGAATCACGCCGACCTCGTGAGCCTTCGCCAGGCCGCGCGCCACCTGGGCCGCGAGCTCGATAGCCTCCTCCATGTCGAGCGGTCCCCGCTCGATCTTCTCCCGAAGCGTCTCGCCCTCGTAGCAGGGCATGGAGATGAACAGCCGCCCGTCGGGGGCGGTCCCGATCTCGTGGATGGTGCAGATATGCGGATGGTCGAGAGCGGCGGCGGCCTGTGCCTCTACAAGGAACCTGCTCCTGGCCGTCCGGTCCGCGTTCATGTGGGCCGGGAGGAACTTGAGGGCGACGGTGCGGTCCAGGCGCCTATCCCGAGCTCTGTGCACGATACCCATGCCGCCACCGCCGATTCGCTCGCCCACTTCGTAGTGGGCGACCCGGTCGCCGACAGCGACCGTCGCCTGCCGCCCCTGGAAGGAGGGCGTGGTGGTCTGGGGTCGATCGGCTCGGCCGAAGATCCGTCGCCAAAGCCAGGAGAGGCCCCCGCCGGCAGGAGTGGGCACGCCGAGGTCCGGCGACTCGAACTCGGACATGGAAGGTCCGGTCGGTGCCCGTTCCGGCTCGACGTCGCCCGGGGTTCCGGCCGGCGGAGCCTCGAGGACGCCGCGCGGTCGCTCATGCGCCTTGAGGAGGGCCGAAACCTCCGCGCGAAGCTCCAGATCCCCCAAGCACGCCGCCTGCAGGAACGCCCCCCGCTCTTCCTCGCTCAGCTCGAGAGCGCCCTCGAAGAGCTCCTCGACCTGCTGCCGGCGTTCCACATTCAGGAGGTTCCGCCGGCCGGCGTTTTCCGTCTCCTCCGGCTCCGTCTCCTCCGGCTCCGTCTCCGTCGCCTCCGCTGGAACGCCGAGGTGCGTCCGGACTTCATGGAGGAACTGGCTCCACGCGGGCTCGTGCTCGAGCAGGAGGTGATTGCGACTCGCCAGCGATACAAACCGGCTGCCCGGCATCCCGGCGGCGAGCGCGCGACCGGCCTCGAAGGGCACTCTCATATCGTCGCGCGCATGCAGGATCAACGGAGGTGTCGGCACACGGTCCATGAGGTCCGCCACGTCGATCTCGAAGAACGCCCGCTGGAACTTCACGGCGTTTTCCGGCGAGGTCGAGACCCGCTGCAGCTCGTTGAACCAGTCGAACTGCGCCTCATCCGCGTCGGGCATGAAGAGCTCGGCGAAGACCTGACGGTAGGCGGGGGTGTCTCGGCCCCAGCCCACACGGGTGAGCGTCATCAGGGCCTCCTGCTCATCCAGGGCGTCGGAATCGACACCACGCTTCGACCATCCTTGGCCGTAGGTGCCGTAGAGGATCAGATGGGAGACGCGCTCCGGATGCTTGACCGCGTAGGCGATCGCCACGGGCCCGCCCTGGGAGATCCCGAGGAGTGCGAAACGGTCCAGCTCCGCTGCCTCCACGACCGCCTCGAGGTCTCGCACCCAGGCATCGACGGAGAACTCGTCGACCTCCCAATCGGAGAGGCCGCACCCACGCTCGTCATATTGGACGAGCGTGTGGTCGCGACTGAGCTCGCGAAGCCAGTGGCGCCAAACCGGGCTCTCCAGGTCGAAGTCAAGGTGGCTGAGCCAGTTTGCCGCCTTCACGAGAGGAGGGCCCTCACCCATGGTGGCCCAGGCGATACGGACGCCGTCGGACGTCTTGCAGAACCGGTTCTCCTGGCGCATTAGCGGATGGCCGGCTACTGGGGGCCGAGGTCGGTCATCTGACCGTCTTTCCAGGTAAACAGGTGGACCTCTCGTGATCCCGTATCCCCGACTCCGACCACCGCACCATCGGCGTTGATGCCCGTGGCCGAGCTCCAGGTCCCGCCGGAGAGGGTGCCGATATCGATCATCCGGCCCTTCTTCCAGAGGAAAGCGTGGACGTGGCCTGAGCGAGTCTGAGATTGGCCTGCCACCTCGCCTCTCCCGTTTACCGCGAAGGCCGTGCTCTGGCCACCGCCCAGCGTCCCCAGATCCCGCATCCGGCCGTCCTCCCAGAGGAATGCCCGGGCCGTACCGGCACGGTTCACGCTCTGGCCCACCACATGCCCGGAGTCGCTCACCGCCGATGCCGAGCTCCAGCTCCCGCCCAACGTGCCCAGATCCCGCATCCGGCCATCCTCCCAGATGAAGCCGCGCGTCAGGCCCTGTCGATTCGTGCTCTCGCCCACGACCCGGCCCTCGCCGTTGACGGCATGAGCCGAGCTCGAGCTTCCTCCGAGAGTGCCTATGTCCCGCATGCGGCCGTCCTCCCAGATGAAGCCGCGCACGGAGCCGTCACCGACCGAGCTCTGGCCGACGACCACGCCCTCGGAGCTGACCGCCGTCGCGGTGCTCCATTCGCCGCCCGGGAGAGTGCCCAGATCCTGCATGCGGCCGTCCTTCCAGAGAAAGGCGCGTGCCTCCCCGCCTGCCGTGCGGCTTTCACCGACGATATGGCCGTCGTCGTTGATCGATCGGGCCATGCTGGAGCCGCCGCCCAGCGAGCCGAGGGCTGTCGCTTGTCCGTCCTTCAAGACGAAGGCCTGCGTGCCTGTCCCCGCGACCGTTCGAGTGCCGACGATCTGGCCATCCTCGTTTACGCCCGCCACGCTCGTCGTGCTTCGCTGCTGGGCCGGCGCCGACGGTACGATGATGACGCCCCAGGCAAGACCGGCGCACAGGGCCTGGATCCGGAGATTCGGTGTCATGTGAGACCTCCTTGACTGCTTACTCGGAGCTTCTCCCTGGAAGAAACATCGGGACATGATCCCGATACAGCTCGTACTCGCCGCCGAACCTCTCCGTGAGCTCCTTCTCTTCCAGGCGGACGATCGAGTACAAGCAGACCGCCGCGACCGGTATCATGAGATAGAGCGCCAGATAATTCGAAAAGAGCGCCGTCGAGATCAGGCCGAGGAGAACGGCCACGTATCGCGGATGCCGTACTCGGGCGTAGACCCCCTCCGTGAGTAGTTTGCCTCCATCGCTCCGCGGCGACAACTCGGGCAGACCGACGAAGGTTCGAAAGGTCAGGTGCCGCCGGACGCGGACCGACAGCCAAACGGCGGCGGCGTAAATCGGCGCTGCCAGAGCTACGAGCACGTAGTTCGTCCCGTACTCCACCGACAGGATAGGCTCTCGGATCAGGTAGACGCCGACCGCTACCCCCACCATCAGAGCAACGAGCAGCACGTAGCTGAGCACAGGTCCGAGTCTGCGCCAGACGCGGACGTTCGGGTGGACGACGAGCCAAAAGAGGATCGCCGACGGCACGGGGACCAACGTGATCAGGGCGACGACATAGCGAGCTGTATCCACGTGGTGTCTCTAGATCTCTCCGTCTCGAGGCCTGGCCTGGCGGATCTTTGAATCTGGCAGGAAGCCGGGTCCGGCGCCTCTCAGTCTTGCGGAGGGCGTTCGCAGCAGGCGACGTTTCTCGCTGCCATTTCAACCCCGACGTCACACAGGAGATCTCGAATGACCAGAGGGCGCTTCTTCTTCGCACCGTCGTCGACGGCGATCCTCCTCACGCTCGCCGCCTGTCAGGCCGCCGACCAGCCGGTTGCCGGTTCCACCGACGACATGGGGGCGATCCCAGAGTATTCGATCGAGCAGTTCCTCGCTTCGACGAACGTCTTCGGAAGCTCGTTCTCGCCGACTGGTGACAAGATCCTGGTGAGCAGCGACGAGACCGGCATCTACAACGCGTACGCCATCCCGGTCGATGGATCGCCGCCGGTTCAGCTCACGCACTCCGCGAATGACGCCGTCCGCGTCGCCGGCTACTTCCCGACGGACGAGCGCTTCCTCTACCTGAGCGACCAGGGAGGCAACGAGCTCCATCACCTGTTCGTGCGGGAGCTGGACGGATCGGCCACCGATCTCACGCCGGGCGAGAATCTGAAGGCCAACTTCCTGGATTGGGCTTTGGACGACGAGAGCTTCTTCATCGGGACCAACGAGAGGGACAGCCGCTTCTTCGACATTTACGAGGTATCGGCCGCCGACTACGAGCGCACCCTCGTCTTTCGCAACGAGGAGGGCTTCAACTACGGAGCCGTCTCGCCGGACGAGCGTTATATCGCGTTGTCGAAGACGAAAACGACCAGCGACAGCGACATCTATCTGTATGACCGTCTTGAGGATAAGATCCGTCACCTGACGCCGCACGAAGGCGAGGTGGTGAACGATCCGCAGGCCTTCTCGCCGGATGCCTCCGCTCTGTATATGCGAACGGATGAGGGGAGCGAGTTCGCCTACCTGGCGCGCATCGACCTGGAGACGGGTGAGCGAGAGTCCGTTGTAGAGACCGACTGGGATGTCTGGTATGCGTATTTCTCGCGTCCGGGCAATTACCTGATCCTGGGGATCAACGAGAACGCCCGTACCCGAATCAGGGCATACGAGTACCCGTCACTGCAGGAGATCGACCTCCCCGATGCCGGCGTTCTCGACATCACGTCGGTGGGGATGTCGGATGATGAGAGCCGGCTCGCCTTCTATGCCAGCACGCCGAGGACACCCCGCAACCTCTACGTCGCGAGCGTGGAGGGAGAGCAGGGAAGCCAGCCAAAGCGCTTGACCGATACGCTCAACCCCGAGATCGACCCGGAGCATCTCGTCACTGCCGAGCCCGTGCGCTTCGCTTCCTACGACGGCGTGGAGATCCCGGGGATCCTGTACCGGCCACACTCCGCCTCGGCCGACACCCCTGTACCCGCTCTGGTGTGGGTGCACGGCGGGCCCGGCGGCCAATCACGCATCGGCTACAGCAACCTGATCCAGTACCTCGTGAACCACGGCTACGCCGTGTACGCGATCAACAACCGGGGCAGCATGCGTGGCCAGCAAGGGGATGCTTATCGAGACCGGGTGGGTGGATCCGGACCGAATCGGCATCGTCGGGGGCAGCTACGGCGGATACATGGTGCTGGCCGCCCAGACCTTCCGACCCGAGGAGTTCGCCGTCGGTGTGGACCTGTTCGGCATCTCGAACTGGGTGAGAACCCTCGAGAGCATCCCTCCATGGTGGGAGTCTTTCCGAGAGGCGCTCTATCTGGAGATGGGCGATCCGGCCGAAGACAAGCAGGCGCTATACGACAAGTCGCCCCTCTTCCACGCGGACCAGATCCGGCGGCCGCTGATGGTCCTGCAGGGTGCGAACGACCCCAGGGTCATCCAGGCCGAGTCCGATGATATCGTCGAGGCCGCTCGCGCCAACGGTGTTCCGGTCGAGTACGTGCTGTTCGAGGACGAGGGGCACGGCTTCGCCAAGAAGGAGAACCAGCTCGAGGGCTGGCGGGCGGTGCTCGCCTTCCTCGACCGCTATCTCAAGACGGGCGAGCTGGAGGTGGCCGACCCGGCCGATTGAGGGTCCGGCCCGCCCGCCACGCTGCCGGCTAGTCGGACGCGGAGAGCATCGCCTCCCGCGTCGCCTTGAACTCGGTGCCCGGCTTCCACTCGGGCCACGCGTCCGCCTCGGCGACCGCGTTCCCGACGAGGAAGAGGAGCCGGAAGTCGTCCACCGCTCCCGCGAGGTCCCACCCGGGCTTCACCTCGTCGGACGGCTTGTGGTAGTCCCGGGCGGTGTACTCGCTACGCCTCTCCTCTCCGTATCCCTCGGGCTTGCCGACAAAACGCATACCCTCGTCCACGTACAGGGCCGGCACGCCCTCCTTGGCGAACTCGAAGTGATCGGAGCGATAGAAGAAGCCCTTCTCGGGCTCCGGGTCGGGCAGCACCACCCGGCCCATCTCATCCGCCGCCGTACCCAGCACGTCATCCAGGGTGGAGTTCCCCAGGCCGACGACGACGATGTCCTCCGTGCGTCCCCAGAGGTTGGCCCCATCCATGTTGATGTTCGCGAGGGTCTTCTCCAGCGGATAAAGAGGGTTCTGCGCGTAATACTTGGCCCCCAACAGCCCCTTCTCCTCCGCGGTCACGGCGAGAAAGAGAACCGACCGACTGGGCGGAGCCTCCAGCGTCGCGAAGGCGCGCGCGATCTCGAGCAGCCCGGCGGTGCCGGACGCGTTGTCCTTGGCGCCGTTGTAGATCTGGTCGCCTTCAAGGCTCTCGTTCATTCCCAGATGATCCCAGTGGGCCGTGTAGACCACGTACTCGTCCGCCAGGTCGGGATCCGACCCTACGAGCTTCGCCAGCACGTTCCGGGAGCTGATCTCGCGGATCTCGTTGCGCACCGTCACGCTGGCCGTGCCTCCGAGCTCGATGGGCCGAAACGCCGGATCCGCCGCGGCGGCCTTCATCTCATCGAAATCGAAGCCGGCCGCGTCGGTGAGCCGTCTCGTGGCGTCGAGGTGCATCCAGCCGGTGATGGGGGCCGGCCCGGACGCTTCTCCATCGGCGGCGATGATGAAGCGCTCCTGACCCCAACTCGCGGCCGGCACCGCCCACGGATACCCGGCGGGATCGGTCTCGTGGATCACGAAGACGGCTGCCGCGCCGAGCTCGGCGGCGATCTCGTACTTATAGGTCCAGCGGCCGTAGTAGGTCATCGCCCGCCCGTTGAACATCTCCGGGTCAAGCGCTGACGGGTCGTTCGGGTCGGGGATCGCCGGATCGTTGACGAGCATCAGAAGCGTCTTACCCGCCAGGTCGGCGCCCTTGAAGTCGTCCCAATCGTACTCGGGCGCCGCCACGCCGTAGCCGACGAAGACGATCTCCGAGTCGCGGATCGAGACCTCGGGCTCGACCAGGGAGGTGAAGGCGGTAAAATCCTCCTTCCCCTTCATCGGAACCGCCTCGCCCCGCACGAGGAACGATGCCTCGGTCACCTCGGCCGTGAGGCCCACGAGCGGCACGTCCTGGACGAACGTCCCGTCCGGGTTGCCCGGCTTGAAGCCCAGCTCCTGGAATCGCCCGGTCAGGTAGTCGACGGTGAGCTCCTCACCGGCCGTCCCTGGAGCGCGGCCCTCGTACTCGTCCGAGGAAAGAACCTCGATGTGCGACAGGAGCCCGTCGGCGGTGACGCTCCCGAGCGCCGCTTCCAGCGACGCGGAGGTGACACGCCCCGGCTCGGTCGGATCCCCGTCTGCCTCGGCTCGCTGGTCGCCGGGCGCACATGCCCCTGCGAGGAAGAGAAGGGCGAGAACGGTCGGGAAATCGAGAAGACGCTTCATCGGGCCACTCCATGGATCTCGGGATCTCGGCTCGTGGGAACGGTGGCGAGGTCGGTTCGGGTACGACGTCTGTCCGAAAGCATACCGTTTCACACCGCCGGCGACCAGCGGCCCTTCGATCCGTCGCCTGCCTTCCGCTAACCGAGAAGATCGGGCATCTTTCTACCAGAAGGGCGGGTGCGAATCCCAGGTGCCGATGCAACCAGTGAGTGGCTGACAGCGTCGAACCAGGTAGATAGAACTCGCGTCGCGCACTGATCTCGGGCAGCAAGACGGGCAGAACAGACAGATATGATCATATGATCACAGCTCCGATCTCCAACCTCATCCGGGCCCTCCACAGCCGGAAGATGTTCCAGGTAGGCATTCTCTACCTGGGAGGTGCCTGGGCGCTCTTGGAGGCGACCAACTTCTTCGTCCAGAATTACGTGCTGTCGCAGAAGCTCGTAAGCGTCGTGATCCTCCTGCTCGTGCTCGGTCTGCCGGCCGTATTGGTCATCGCCTGGTATCACGGGGAGCACGGCAGACAGGAGGTCGAGCGCAGCGAACTGGCGATCCTCACCACGCTCTTCGTGCTGGCCGGCATCGGGACGTACCGGATCAGCACGGGCGAGGAGACGGCGGCCTTTTCCGGCGCCGCGGGGGCGCGGGCACCCCTGGTGGCGACGACCGATCTCGGCGCCGGCTCGGTAGCCATCCTGCCTTTTACGAACAGCACAGGCGCCGACAGCCTGGACTGGCTGGGCCCGGGCGTCTCGGACATCCTGACGAGCAACCTGGCACAGCTATCGGGGGTGGAGGTCGTCAGCCCCCAACGCCTCTTCGATCTCCTGCGTGAAGAGGGCCGGGAGGAGACCGAGAGCATTCCCGATCAGTTCGCCCTCGACATCGCCTCGCGCTCGGGAGCCCGGTTGATGGCACGCGGATCGGTTCTCGGGCAGCTCGGCGACCTCACCCTGGACGCTCAGCTCATCGACCTCTCGGACGGTACGTTGGTCGGCGTGGGTCGGGCTCGCGGAAGCGACCTCTTCGCGCTGGCCGACACGGTGGCTCGAGAGTTGGCCACGCAGGTCGCGGAACGCACCCAGGAGGTGCCGGAGGCGAGGGTCGCGACTGTCAGGATGGAACGATCACCGTTGGCTCTGGGGGATCTCGGGCGGTACCGGGATTATCTTTCGGACCTCCGAACGCGATGGAAGGGGCTCGACACGAGCGACGTAGAGGGCCGTTTCGCCCTCGTCGAGATGTACGGCCTCATGCCGGGCCGGGAGGCGGAGCAGCGCGCGCTGCTTACCGAGATTCTGGACCTCGCCGAGGACCCACGAGCGTACGAGGCGCTGGCTGAGCTGGCGTTGAAGAAGGGCGACACGGTCTCGGCCGGCCCGCTGATGGCCAAGTATGCCGAGATGGAGGGGAAGGGGCCGCGCGCTGCGCTCTCGATGGGGAGGCTCCTCGAAGAGGCGGGCCAGCACGAGGCGGCCCGCGAGCAGTACCGCGAGGCGATCTCAGGGCGGGCAGGGGTGCCGGCGCTGGAGCTGCTCACGGCGAGCTATCTGCGCGAGAATCGACCTACCGCCGCCCGGGAGGAGCTGGCTCGACACGTGGAGTCGGCAGACCCGATCCTTCGATCGCACGCGCTGCTCCTGATGGGGGATGCGTACGCCTGGCAGGGTCTGTTTGACGAATCCCTCTCTCGCTATGCGACGGCACTGGTCGCGGAGGGCACACTTCCGGCCAAGCTGGAGGACATGCTGACTTCTGCCGGTTCCGATGTCGAGGAGCTGTTGGCGAGCCCCACGCCGGCGCTTCTGAACCCGGCGGTCTGGCGTCTGCTGGAGGTTGAACGCGGACAGAAAGCCCTCGATCTGATCGACGCCTCGAAGTTCGTTCACCTGCACGAGTCATCCCGGCTCCCGCCGGTCCGCTACCACGCACTCCTCTACGCGAGGGGAAGGGCGCTCGAGCTTCTGGACAGGAACGATGAGGCCCTGGCGGCTTACGGAGAGATCCTCGAGCACTGGGGAGAGGCGCTGGTGGATGTGCCGATGATGGCCGACCTGCCGCAGCGTGTCGCCTTGCTGGCCGGCAAGGCCGCCGGCTAAGATCGTCGCGATTCGCCCGATAAGGGGTCCATCGCTGATTATCCGCTACCGTCGAGGGAGAGATGCGCGACATCGCCAGCAGCCGCTTCGGCAGGTTTCTGGCGGTTCTGCTCACGCTCACGACGTTGGCGGCATGCCAGAAGTGGACGACGGTCGAATCGCCCATCGCCTCGACGGTGGAGAAGAACGAGCCCAAGCACGTTCGGATCACGACGACGGACGGCCGGGTCATCGAGCTCGATTCACCCTCCGTGAGGGGGGACAGCCTGACGGGATCGATCGCGGGAGAGCGACAGCCCATGGTGGCGATCGCGGAGATCGAGAAGCTGGAGTTCCGAGGGTCGAACGTCGGGCTGACGGTGCTCTCCATCGCTGGTGCCGCGGCCATCGTCGTCGCGATCATCCTGGCGACCAACGCCGCAAGCGAACCTTGAGTTCGACCGATTCCGAGCCGACGCGTTCGCCGGTGCCCGAGCGGAGGGGAGGGGGCGATCTGGAACCTGTCGACAGGGGAGAGCTCGATCGGGCCCGCCGGGGGAGCGTTGTTGAGCGTGCCCTGGAGGTCGGTGAGGAGGTCCTGATCACCGGCGGCATATTCGAGGGGCAATCGGGCCTGGTCGAGGGTGTTCTACCCAGCGGTAAGCTCCGGGTCGCAGTCGAGACGCGACGCGGTCGGGCCGCCGCTCGCGTTGACCCCCTTCACCTCGAGCGTCTCGGAATCCTGGTCGAGGGTACCGAGGAGACGTCCTGAGCGGTGGTGCCGTGCCTCGAGCGTTGGGATGAGGAGCGCGACGGACCGCCGACGGAGGAAGCACTTCGCGCACGGCTCGAGGCGCTCGGCTACCGCGCTTCACGCTACGTGTATCCACCCGGCACCTTCTTCCCCGAGCACACCCATCCGATGGACAAGATCGACGCCGTCCTTTCCGGCCGCTTCCGGATGATCGTGGAGGGAACCGAGGTGATCCTCGAAGCCGGCGACTGTCTCGCCGTGCCCGAAGGGACCTTGCACAGCGCCGAGGTCGTCGGAGACACGCCCGTCGTGAGCCTGGACGCAGTCCGTGGTTGAAGCGGGCGATCCATCACGGGACGGATCGGTCGAATGAGCTGGATCGAGACGATAGGCTACGAGGGCTCGGAGGGACGGCTCCGCAGAATCTACGACCGGGTGCGCGGCCCGGACGGCCAGATCGACAACATCCTGCGGCTGCACAGCCTTCGGCCCCACACGCTCGAGAGCCATCTCGCTCTCTACAAGAGCGCGCTCCACCACACCGCCAACCGGCTTCCGGTCTGGCTGCTCGAGGCCGTCGGCACCTACGTGAGCTTTCTGAACGGCTGCGATTACTGCCTGGACCATCACTTCGAGGGGCTGCGCCGGCTGCTGGCCGATGACGAGCGCGCCGGAGCGATGCGGGACGCCATGGTAACGGGTGATCTCGCGGAGGTGTTCGAGGCCCGCGAGGTGGAGATCCTGCGCTATGCCGAACGGCTGACCCGTGCCCCCGCCTCGATCACCGAAGACGACGTCGCCCGCCTTCGTGGCATTGGCTTGCGGGACGGCGAGATCCTGGAGGTGAACCAGGTCACGGCCTACTTCGCCTACGCCAACCGGACCGTGCAGGGTCTCGGAGGCACGACGGACCGAGAGGTGTTGGGATTGTCGCCTGACGCGTCGGATGATCTGGGGGAGTGGCAGCACGGTTGAGGTCGAGTAGAGGATCCCTCGCGTCGGGTGCTTGGGCGGCAACGGCACGCGAGGAGAACGACGTTGGCACTCCCGCGGCAGAGCTCTGGACGACCACCGACCTATTGTAGTCTACTTGTAGTCTACCAGCGCATTGAGTTAAGCTAGCGACGACTGCAACTTACCCGGCCGAAGGAGGAGATTATGCGCATTCGTAAGTCGATGTCGAGGGCCGCACTGCTTATGGCGGCAGTCATCCTGCTGCCGCTGTCGGCCCTCGGGCAAGGCGTGGAGAGCCGCGAGTATCAACTGCGCCAGCTGGCGGGCCAGGGACTGGCCGTTCGCGGGTTCACCGCAGAAGCCTTCTTCATCCTCGAGACCCTCGGGGATGATGCGCTCCTGGCTGGCGATAGCGTTGCTGCGATCGGGAGCGAATATCGCTTTAGATCCGAGGATCCCGGGCTGGACCGACCAGAGAGGGGCCGTCCGCACGGCCGCCGCGGAGGCGGAGCGCGTCCTTGGCAAGGCGATCGCCGTCGGCGGCCCCGAGTCGGCAGCGGTGGCTCCCCTGAGGATCGAGCGGAACCCGGGCGACCGGGAGGTCGGCATGGAGGTCGGTCGCGTGCTGACCGCCCTGGGGCAGCCGGAGATGTCCGTCATGGTGTACGAGATCATCGGTGACGAGGCGCTTGCAGCCGGCGATGCCGAGTTCGCTCAGAGGGCTTTCAACGAGGGCTCGCTGCTGGCCTACCAGGAGTATCTGAGGCTGAGCCTCAACTGGACGCCGCAGATTCAGGGCGCCCGGACGGACTGGATTCCGATGCGGGACACCTCCGAGCGGTTGGCGGACAAGGCGGACAAGGCGGACAGAGCGAACAACTAACAGCGCTTCGAGCCCTCATGGGCTCGACGGCACAGTTGCATGACCCGGCTCCCGATACCTCGGAGCAGCCGAGCGTAGCGTTGCGCCGCAGACGGGGCGGTCTGTTCCAGGCCGCCCCGCTCGCCTCCGCCCTTGCTGGTAGCGCCGGCTCAATCCCGGTAACGGGTCCTGCCGGGTTCTCCTCCTCCTCCTCCTCCTTGGGCGAGCGCGACTCAACCTACCCGAAGGACCAGCCCACCGATGTCGTGAGGCCGAAGTCGTTCTTCTTCGTGGTGCCTTCTGTCGGAGGCTTGCTGTCGTAGCTGTTGAAGATCTTGAGCTTGAAGAAGAAATCCTTGAAGAACTCGTGCCGTCCTTCGGCGCCCGATTCGATCCGTACCCGCCCGCCCTGCGTCAGACTCGGGATCACGTCCAGATTGACGGTGATGTCTGATTTGCGACCGCGGACGATGAAGAAGTCGAAGAAGGTCGAAATGATCGCGTTCAGCACGTCGTCGGAAGACTGGTCCTCAAATTGCTCGTGCGCATAGACCAAGCCACCCCATGTGGCCAGGTTGATCTTGTTTGTCTGAACGAAAAACCGTCCGGCACCACCGCCGGCACTGCCTCGCCCGACCAGACTCAGCTCCGCGTTCGCCTCGAAGGAGCCCAGCGCCGCCCAGATCCATTTGGGAGCGAACGACTGAATGTGGGAAAGCGTCACCTGCTGCCGGTTCGTCGTCTCGGCCTCGTTCTGTAGCCTCACGATCGAGCTGATATTGAGCTTGGTCATCGAGTTGGCTGCTCGGTATCCGAGATCCGCCGAGAGGTTGTAGTCGAATTGGGTGTTCTGCTGCAGGAAGGAGAGGCCGAGGTCGACGGAGCCTGAGAGCCTCGACCAGAATGTGTCCTTGATCGGCGTGACCCGCACGACCGTGAGGTGCCGGATCGGAACGGTCGCTTCGCCGGTGACGATCTCATCCTCTCCGGACGCCTCGGACGGCCTGATCGAGCCAAAGAACTTCTGACCCGACTGCAGCTCGATCTCGAACGTCTTGTCGCTGCTGATCGAGGTGATGTCCTCCCACTTCACGTAGACCGTGCCCATCGGATCGGTCGAGAGGCGCACCACGCCGCGCGTGAACTCCTTGATCTCCCCCGTGACATGGTCCCCATTGCTCAGCACGAGAACATCCGTCTTCTGGGCCTCCGCCGGGCTAGCGCAGAGGACGAGGGCAAAGAAACCGGCCGCCACAGATCCAACGGATAGACGGGCGCGATATCCAAGCGATAGGCGCATGAGGACACTCCGGTAGCTTATGGCTGATGGTCGAGGGGCCGAGATCGCCACGGTCGCTCGACACGTCGGAGATCGACTTCGATCAGGTTAGCCCTCTGGGATATGGCGGGCCAGCATGATACGGGTCCGAAGCGACTCGCGTCTGGAGCGTCGGATCCCGGCGCGGAAGCCCCAGCGTGGTTGAGGGGCGGAAGCGACACTGAGGTTTCCTGGGATCTTGCTGGAACGAGCTGGCGTGAGACTATTATGAGCGTGATATGATCTTACTATATAACGTTCTACCGCATTTATATGATGTTATTGCTTAACGACTGACCGCCGGTAGCGGCCCCGGGCATGGCGCGTGCAGACATGGTGGATTTTCGTGGATCGCGTCGTACGGGTATACTCAGGTGGCGCGCGCTGCTCTCTCTTGAGGGCTATCGGTGCGCCCTCCATCGGAGCGAGCCGGCGGGGAAAGCCACCACGAGTGGGAAGGAGCCAATGAGCACAGCCAGATCTGTTCGTGCGTCGGCGCTGGCCCTGAGCCTGGCCTTCGCGGCATGCGCTGGAGAGGGCGACGGCGATGAGGCGCGAGGCGCCGGCGACGCCGAGTCAGACCAGCCGACCGCAGGATCCGCCGAGGGCACACCGTCCGCCAACCCACTCCTGAACCCGGCCAGCGAGGCGATGAACGAGACCGCTCCCGACGTATTTCAGGCGAAATTCGAGACCAGCAAGGGCGACTTCATCATCGAAGTCCACCGCGAGTGGGCGCCGAACGGCGCCGACCGGTTCTATAACCTGGTCAGCAACGGCTTCTACGACGACGTCCGGTTCTTCCGCGTGCTGGACGGCTTCATGGCGCAGCTCGGGATCTCCGGAGATCCCCAGGTGTCGGCCGTGTGGCGGGTCCTCGCGATTCCGGATGATCCCGTGGTGCAGTCCAACACGCGAGGTTACGTCAGCTACGCCATGGCGGGGCCGAACACGCGTACGACCCAGATCTTCATCAACTTCGGCGACAACTCGGCGCTGGACGGACAGCTTTTCGCACCGTTTGGCGTCGTCGCGAGCGGGATGGAAGTGGTAGACGAGCTCCACTCCGGCTATGGGGAAGGAGCGCCCCGCGGTGCCGGCCCGAGCCAGGGCCGAATCCAGGCGGAGGGGAACGCGTACCTGGAGAGCGAGTTCCCACAGCTGGACTACGTGGAGCGGGCCACCATCATTGACGCAGCCGGCGACTGACCGGGCGACCCTTGGAAGCGATGCACGAGAGGATACTGGAGCAGGCGCGCGTTCTCGTCGTCGACGACGACGCCCAGAACGTGCGGTACATCAAGGACGTCCTCGAGTGGGCAGGATACAAGCAGGTCAAGGGTACGACGCAGCCGACAGAGGTGCTCTCGGAGACCCACCGCTATCGGCCCGATCTTATCCTGCTCGACCTTATCATGCCCGCGATGGACGGCTACGAGGTGATGGAGGTGCTACAGGGGGAGCTGCCGCCAGACAGCTACCTTCCGATCCTCGTACTGACGTCCGACACGAGCCAGGAGGCGAAGAGACGGGCGCTCTCGCTCGGTGCCAAGGACTTCCTGACCAAGCCGTTCAGCCCGACGGAGATCCGGCATCGGGTCGCGAACCTGTTGGAGACTCGGTTTCTGCACCTGAAGTGCAGGGACCAGGCTGCGCTGCTCGAGTCAGGCACGTCGGGCAACGGAGCCGACTTGCCCGGCGCGGCGGATGAGCTGATCGAACGGCTTGCACGAGTCTCCTCGTACCGTTCCGATCCCTCTGGAGACCGATCCCGCGGGGTCGCCGCACTGGCCGGTCGGATAGCGGGCGCTCTGGGACAGCCCGGCTCGACGGTCGGGAGATTGGAGCGAGCCGCTCGGCTGCACGACATCGGCATGGTGGCAGCCACAGGGGGCGAAGCACGGGCCGGTACGGATCGGGGAGAGGCGTTTCCGGCCCATACGGAGATCGGGGCCGGCCTGCTTGCGGGCAGCGAGCTGCCGGAGCTCCGCATGGCCGCGGAGATCGCGCTCTCGCACCACGAGTGTTGGGACGGAAGCGGCTTCCCGGACGGATTGGGCGGCCAGGACATACCTCTCACGGGGCGAATCGTGGCGGTGGCACTTGCCTTCACGACGGCTCGCGAAGAGGAACCCCTCGATGACGATGAGGCCGCGCAGCGAGCGCTCGCTCGTGTCGAGGAGGAAGCCGGAACGCGCTTTGACCCGGCCGTCGTCGATGCGCTCGCGGCTGTCGTGACCCGGGGAGTCGAGGCGCCCGCTTAGCCCGAGAAGGCGTTTCGGGAACGGAGGAGCCCGCAGCGCATGACCGTGCGAACCAAGTCGTCATGGCGCCCTCCTTCTATGGGGTGCTCAAGCTCACCGAGCTTCGCGATATCGTTCTCTACCGCCAAAGCGAGCTGGCTACGGCCTACCTATCCATGGGACGGGTCGCCAACTCGCTCTCGGAGCTCGACAGGTTCCAACGCAGCTACATTGTCGCCCCGAGCCAGCAGCTGAGGCTGGAGATTCGGAGAGCGGTATCGAACGCCCGCTTCGATCTCTCACAGCTCTCCGATATCGGCTACGATGAAGTGGCCGAGCCCGTACAGTCCCGGCTGGACACGCTGGAGGTCGCGACCGGACGGCTGGAGCGGCTCGTCTCCGATGATCGGATCGACGAGGCGACCGCCTACTACGACAGCATTCGGACGGTATTCGTGCGCACCGAGAGTCTCCTCGAGCGCATCGGAGCGTCGATCGATGCCAACGGGAGGCTGGATGCCCGGCGGGCCGTCGAGGTCAGTGTCTCTGCGGCTCAGCGCACGGTGATCGCCGTATGGGTTTCGCTCGCCCTGGCTCTGGCTCTCGGCCTCGCCACCATCGGCAACCTTATGTCGCCGCTCGGATCCCTTCGGGAGGCGATGGCGAAGGTCGCCGGCGGATCGTTCATTGCCAGCAGCGACCTACCCTACGAGCGATCAGACGAGATCGGAGACCTCTCCAGGTCCTTCAGATCCATGACCGAGCGCCTCGACGAGCTGGATCGACTCAAGGCGGAGTTCGTCAGCATCGCGAGCCATGAGCTCAAGACCCCCATCCATATCATCAACGGCTACGCGGAGATGATGGAAGAGGGCACGTTGGGCGAGGTCTCCGAGAAGCAGCACGAAGCGCTGCAGCGGATCGGTGACCAGGCCGCGCAGATGACCGAAAGGGTCAGCCAGCTGCTCAACCTCACCCGCTTCCTGGCCGGGGGCCTTCAGCTGGAGCTCGAGCACGTGCGAACCCGCGATCTCCTCACCGACGTTCGCCTTGCGTTCGAGATCCTGGCGGAGCAGGAGGGAATCGATTTCAGCGTGGCCCTCGACGAGAGCGCACCGGAAGGTGTGGACGTGGATCGCGTAAGGGTGACGCACGAGCTCCTCGGCAACCTCCTCTCGAACGCCTTCAAGTTCACGCCGGCCGGTGGTACGGTGCTCGTGCGGGCTTCGGGCGCAGACGACAATCTCATCTTCCACGTGATCGATACCGGGAAGGGGATTCCGCCGGAGCAGCTGCCGTACATCTTCGAGAAGTACTATCAGGCCGGCAGCGCGGGCCGATCGGTGGGCGCCGGCCTCGGCCTGGCGATCGCCCGTCAGATCGTGGAAGCGCACGGCGGCCGAATCTCGGCGGAGAGCGCTCCCGACCGGGGGACCACCGTGGAGGTTGTCCTCCCGGCCGAAGACGGGAGAGCGCCGGCCGCTTCCGTCGCTACCTGAGCAACGATCCGGCCTGCCACCCCGGTCCTAGAGAAACAGGAACTCGATCCCTATGAGGATCCCCAGCTTGCGTCCCTTGCCGAGCTGGTCGGGAATCTCAGGAAGCGGCCCGGGCAGTTTCACATCTCCGAAGCTGATGCCCGAGGCCTCCCCGGCGATGGAGAGCGCAACTCCATCGGTGAGCCAGAACTCCACGCCGATCGTCGCGCCGTACTCCACGCCGTCGCTGTCCGACTTGAAAGGGGTCTCCTCGGGTGGCGTGAAGACGTTGAAGTTCATGCGCGCGTAGCTCACCCTGGCTCCGATGAACGGGGACACGCTCGATCTCTGGAAGAGGAAGTTGTATCGAGGCTCGAAGAAAACGGTGATGAACTGGAAGTCGGCCAGCGACGGCTCGATCACCTCGTCCAGATCCGAGCCGGGCCAGGCGAGCTCGGTTCCGAAACCGATCGACACGCCGTTACTCCACCGGTAGCGGAGATCGAGATCCAGCCCGAACCCCCCCTGCACGGCGGAAAGGTCGCTGCTCCCGATGTCCACGTATCCGCCCTTGAAGCCCATGCCGAAGCCCGAACCCTGCGCCATCGCCGGGACCGTGGCGAATAAGATCCAGACCAGGGCTAAGCCGAACCATCGCTTCCTCATGAGATTTCCCGGCTCGAGTCCGCGCAGAGTGCTTGTTGATATGGGAGAACGTGGCCAGAATCAACCTAATCCGAGGAACGCCCGAAAGATAAGGATCTGACATGCGGGTGCTCATAGTCGGCGCAGGGCAGGTGGGTTTTCAGCTGGCCAAACGGCTGTCGGAGGAGGATCAGGATGTCGTCCTGATCGACCTCGACCCGCTGAAGACTACGTACGTATCCGAGCAGCTGGATCTCCTCACCATCGCCGGGAATGGCGCGTCGCTTCCCGTGTTGGAGAAGGCCGGGCTGTCAGGCGCCGGGATGCTGCTGGCCGTTACCAGCCAGGACCAGTCGAACATCGTGGCCTGCCTGCTGGCCTCCCAGTTCGACGTGAAGCTCCGGGTGGCCCGCATCAGCGCTCCCGAGTACTACGAACCCGACAGCGCTCTGGCGAAAGAGTTGTTCGGGATCGATCTCGTCATCAGCCCCGAGCGGGAGGTCGCCTGGGAGACGCTGCAGCTGTTGGCCAGCGAGGCGGCCACGGAGTTCGTGCACTTCATGGACGACCGAGTGCGCCTGCTCGGAGTGCGGATACGGGAGGGAGCTCCGGTGGTGGCGAAGTCGATGGCGCAGCTTGACCATGAGCTCTCCGACCTGCGGTTCGTGACGGTCGCCATCGTTCGTGATGGGAAGACCGAGATTCCCCGCGGCCCCAGCCGGATCGAAGCGGGTGACCAGATCTTCCTCCTGGCTGCGACCGACGACATGCCCTCGATACCGAGGCTTGCCGGCTACGAACAGTTCGAGCTGCGTCGCGTGATGATCGCCGGTGGCAATCAGGAGGCGATCTACCTCGCGCGGCACCTCGCCGCCCAGGATGTCGACTGCACGATTCTCGAGCGCGATCGCCGTCGATGCGTGGAGCTTGCCGAGGAGCTTCCCGAGGCGCTCATCCTCCACGGCGACGCACGTGATCCGGAGCTTTTGGAGATGGAGGGGGTCGAAGGCGTGGATGGATTCGTCGCGTTTACCGGGAACGACTCCGTCAATATGCTCTCCGGGCTTCTGGCGAAGACGATGGGTGCCCGGAAGGTGGTCACGCTCATCCACCGACCCGACTACATACCGCTGGTCACACGCATCGGGATCGACGCCGCCGTCTCGCCTCGGCTCTCCGCCGCGAACGCGATCCTCCGGTACGTTCGCCGCGGTGGTGTCCGGACCGTCGCGACGCTCAAGGGCGCGGACGCTGAAGCCATCGAGTTCGAGATCGGAGACGAGGCTCCGATCCTCCACCGCCCTCTCAAGGATGTGAACTTCCCCAAGCAAGGCGTGCTCGGCGCCATCATTCGGGATGGCGAGGTGATATCGCCCCGGGGGGATGATGTGCTGCTCCCCGGCGACAGGGCGTTCGTGTTTGCCGCGCCGGCCGCCGTGCCGGAGATCGAGCGTTTGCTCGCGTGAGGAGACGCCATCTCGTTCATGTAGTCAGCCTGATCCTGCTGGCGCTGAGCGGCGCGCTCGGACTGACGGGCGGGATCGCCCTCGCCTATGGCGACGGCGATGCGGGAGCCTTCTTCGTCTCGAGCGCCCTCTTGGTGGTCGTCGGCCTGCTCGGCTACTGGCGCACACAACTCGCTCGAGATCTCACCGTCAGGGAGGGGTACGCCGTCGTCTCTCTCGCCTGGCTTGCCGTTGGCGCCGCCGGGGCCCTGCCGTACCTGCTTTCCGGAACGATCGAGTCGCCCGTGGCGGCGCTTTTCGAGTCGGTCTCCGGGTTCACGACGACCGGCGCGACCGTGTTCGCCCAGATCGAGGGGCTCCCGCACGGAATCCTATTCTGGCGCTCGCTCACGCAGTGGTTGGGCGGGATGGGCATCATCGTGCTAGGAATCGCGATCCTGCCCTTCCTCGGCGTCGGGGGCATGCAGCTCTTCAAGGCCGAGGTACCCGGTCCGACGCCGGAGCGACTTCAGCCCCGGATCGCCCAGACGGCGAAGCTCCTCTGGTACGTGTACGCGGCGATGACCGCCTCGCAGGCGGCGCTCTACCTGCTCGGCGGGATGCCGCCGTTCGAGGCGCTCACTCATGCGTTCACGACGCTATCCACGGGCGGCTTCTCCCCCCGGAACGCGTCGATCGCCGCGTACGACTCACCGTACCTCCAGTACGTGACGATCCTGTTCATGTACCTGGCTGGCGTGAACTTCACACTCCACTACCGGGCCGTCACCGGACGCCCCGGCATATACCTTCGCGACAGCGAGTGGCGCTTCTTCACGGTCCTGGCCGCCGGGGCCGCGGCGCTGGTCCTCCTCGTGATCGTGGGCAGTGGCCTATACGACCGGAGCGGGTTCGAGCTCGCCTTCCGGGACGCGCTCTTCCAGGTCGTGTCGATCATCACTACGACCGGCTTCGTGTCGGCGGACTACGAGCTCTGGCCGATCCCCGGGCAGGTCGTCCTGCTCATGTTGATGTTCGTCGGAGGGATGGCTGGCTCGACGGCGGGCGGGATCAAGACGCTCCGGATCTACGTCCTGGCCCGGCAAGCTCTGACCGAACTGAGCAAGAGCCTGCACCCTCGGGCGGTGATCCTCACGCGCGTGGGCGACCGTGTCGTGAAGGAAGGCGTTCTACTGAGGATTCTCAGCTTCGTCATCGTTTACGTGGGTCTGTTCGCGCTGGGCGCTCTCATGATGGCTATCCTCGGCCACGATCTCCCGACGTCCATCGGGGCGAGCGCGGCCAGCATCGGAAACATCGGACCGGGAATCGGGGACGTCGGACCCGTCGACAACTACGGATGGATGGGTCAGAGCTCGCAGCTGACGCTCGTGCTGCTGATGTTGGTCGGGCGTCTCGAGATCTTCACGGTGTTGCTGCTCTTCCACCCCGGTCTCTGGCGACGAACTCGCTGACGGCATAGGCTCACGTTCCGCCTCTTCCGAGAGCGCCGCGAGCCGCGGACGGGCCGGCCGGCACCTCACAACGCATTGGACGAGAGCAAATGCCCGAACCCTCGACGCGGTCCTTCGTCCCCAGGGACCACCAGCCGCCACTTCCGAGCGACCGCTTCCTTCTGCACGATGCCCCCTCCGACGAGGCCGTGCCGATGGACGTCATCATCGTCGGAGGCGGACCGGCCGGACTGGCGAGCGCAATCGAGCTCGCTCGTCTGGTGCGCCGGGATGCGGAGGAAGGCGGCGAGCTGGGCGAGATCGAGATCGGAGTGCTGGAGAAGGCGGACACACTGGGCGAGCACTGCCTCTCCGGAGCGGTCGTCGTACCCGGCCCGTTCCGGGAGCTCTTCCCCGGGCTTCCGGACGAGGAGCTCCCGTTCCGCGTCCCGGTGGAAGCGGACCGGGTCTATCTCCTGACGAAAGACGGCTCACTGCGGCTTCCGACGCCTCCCACCATGCGCAACCATGGACACTACGCCGCCTCCGTTTGCGAGATCGTGCGCTGGATGGGCGAGCGGGCCGAGGAGGCGGGCGTCAACGTCTTCACCGGCTTTCCCGCCGACGGCCTCCTGGTGGACGGGAGCCGCGTGACCGGAGTCCGTACGACCCCGGCCGGGCTGGACCGAAACGGCGAGCCCGGCGGCGGATTCATGCCGCCCACCGATCTGACGGCTCGTATCACGATCCTGGCGGAGGGCACGCGGGGGCCGCTTACCCAGGCGTATCTGGACTGGCAGGGGATCGGGGCCGAGAACCCTCAGATCTTCGCCCTCGGCGTGAAGGAGCTGTGGGAGACCCCGCGACAGCCGAAGGCGGTGATTCACACGATGGGCTGGCCTCTGCCCCCGGATGTCTTCGGCGGGAGCTGGATGTACCCGATGGGGGGAGATCTCGTGTCGATCGGCCTGGTGGTGGGGCTGGATTACCCCCAGCACTCGCTGGACGCACACGAGCTTCTCCAGCGGCTCAAGATGCACCCCCTGTTCGACGAATTCCTGGCCGGGGGAGAGCTCGCTGAATGGGGCGCCAAGACGATCCCGGAGGGAGGCTACTACGCCCTTCCGAAGCGGCTCTACGGAGAGGGCGCTCTGATCGTCGGTGATGCCGCCGGGTTGGTGAACGTGCCCGCGCTGAAGGGCATACACTACGCGGTCTTGTCGGGAATGCTCGCGGCTCGGGCGGCGTTCGAGTCCCTCAAAGGCGAGGAGACGACGGCCGAGTCCCTGGCGGTCTACGACCGGAGGGTGCGGGAGAGCTTCATCGGTCGCGACCTCTACCGCACGAGGAACATGCGTCAAGCGTTCAAGAAAGGCCTCTACGCCGGCGGCTTCGACGCTGCCCTGATGACGGTGACCGGGGGCTCTTTCCGGGGCAAGTTGATCCCGACGGAGGAAGATGCGGCCGAGGCTCGAGAAGTAGTCGAGCCCGCCCCGTTCAACCCGGACGGAATGCGAAGCTTCAGCAAAGAGGATGCGGTCTTTCGCTCCGGCAACTCGACGCGGGACGACATTCCGACGCATCTTATCGCCGAGGAGCGAATACCCGCCGACGTCGGGACCTTCTACGAGCGCCTTTGCCCCGCCGGAGTCTACGAGTGGAAGGACGACCGCCTCGTGATCAACGCTCCCAACTGCATCGACTGCAAGGCCACTGATGTACTCGGGCCGCGGTGGACGCCGAGAGAGGGCGGGAGCGGGCCGAGCTACAAGCGGATGTAAGGGAGAGCGGTCGCATCATGGGTGGGTCGTACCGAGCCGACCATCGAGGCTGGCTCT
This sequence comes from Gemmatimonadota bacterium, assembly GCA_039588495.1. Taxonomy (GTDB): domain Bacteria; phylum Gemmatimonadota; class Gemmatimonadetes; order Palauibacterales; family Palauibacteraceae. Next base: position 28,551 of record JBDGZR010000103.1, read on the forward strand.
TCAACTTTCTGTGGCCCTTCACGCGCTACGCCTTCACCAACCTGAGCGTGATCGTTCTCGGCATCCCGCTCTTCTTCATCTTCAACCAGACTCGGATCATCGGCCGCAAGCGGGTCCCGCAGCAGCGAAACACGCTCCTCCTCTCCAACCATCAGTCGATGATCGACAGCTTTCTCGTAGGGATCTGCGCGTACTTCCCCCAGTCACTCGTCAAGCCATACCTCGTCCCGTGGAACCCGGCAGCGGAGGAGAACTTCTTCCACCCCTGGTGGCTGGGCCTGCTATCGGACCTCTGGAAGTGCATACCGATACGGCCCGGGCGGCGCGATCCACGAGCCCTCTACCGGATGACACGCGCGCTGGAGAGCGGAGTGATGACGCTGTTTCCGGAGGGGACGCGCACGCGGGACGGGTCCATCAGAAAGGGCCGGCCCGGATCAGGCCTCGTCATCCTCGCCAACAGGCCGGCCGTCGTGCCGGTCACCATCGACGGGATGGACAGAGTACTGCCGATAGGTGCCAAGCTGCCGAGGCTGTTCAAGAAGCTGTACGTGTACTACGGGGAGCCGATCGACTACTCCGACCTCATCGACCAACCGCGGACGAGGGAGACCTCCGAGCAGCTGGTCGACCGCATCATGGAAGCGATGCGGCGACAACAGGCCGAGATCCAGAAGCTGAAGGGCGAGTAGCCCGTCCCGCTGCCGGCCCCATTTTTTGTCGAACCGAGGGCGCAGCGCTGCTGCCTCGGGCGTCGACATTCGGGCCTCGAGGCCTGGACAATTCGGCCACAAAGCCCCATTCTATCGCGTATGCATGTGTTCCTTACCCTTCTTCTAGCTGCCCTCATCTGTGGCATGGGTCTGGGCCTGGCGCTCGGCTGCCGGCTTCCCGAACTCGACGCCCGAAGGAACGCAGCGCCGGATTCCCGCACCGACTGAATGGTCGACTGATCAAGTGATAACATCCGGTTGAGTTACATAATCCAACCTGAAGTCTTACCTGAGTATGGCGTGCCCTTGGGATCGCCGATCCGGCGTCCGCCGGGCCTGCGCCGACCTGTGGGTCCACGTGTCCAGGGGACGCGCGGACCGCTCCTCAACCCCGATGAAGAGAGGTACTGATGACGAGGCACTTCGTGGACGAAGACGGCAGACGCTGGAAAGCTTGGCTGGCGTCACGTGGTGTGTACTGGCCGGAGCCGGACGAGCCGGCGCTCAAGCCCGAGCACGAAGCGGTCATCTTCGTTTGCTTTTCGGATGCCAGCCAGCCGCAGCGGCGCGCCCACCTGCCGAACGGCCTCTTCCAGTCTCTGTCGACGGAGGACTTGAGGGATCAGCTTCTGGAGGCTGGCTCGGACAGCGTGCTCCGCTAAGACCCGAGCCTTCGGCTTGGCGATGCGATAAATAGGGGCGGCCCGCCGGGCTGCCCCTATCATTTTGTGAACGACCGGAAGACTCGCACCGGTCGGGGAGGAGAGGAGGTCCGCTTTGCGGGAGATCGAGGTTCGGTCCGGAGCGCTCGAAGGGCTGGATGTCGATTTGCTCGCCGTGCCGGCGCGCCGTGAGCTCACCGATCTCCTGAGGGAGCTCGATGGCGGGCTGGGAGGCGCGATCGCCCGCTTCATGGAGCAGGGGATCTTCCTCGGGAAACCCGACGACGCGAGCTTCTTCCCCGGCCCGCCCGGGCGCCCACATCTGCTCCTGCTCGGCACCGGCGACACCCGCCTTTCGGATCCGTCCGCGATTCGCGGCCTGGCCGGGCGAGCCGTCCGGCTCTGCCGAGCGAAACGCCTGTCGTCGCTCGCCCTTCTGCTCGAAGATGTTTCCGCCGAGCCTCCGCTGTTTCAGGCAGCGGCCGAAGGCCTCTTCCTCGGCGACTTCTCCTTCGATGCCCTGAAGCGATCCGAAGCGAGCCAAACTGCGAGCCCCTCGGCGGCCGTCATCTGGACCGCGCAGCCGGTTGCCGGAGCGTCCGAAGCAGCCGCCGTGGGACTCACGGTCGCCGAGGCGCAGAACTTCGCCCGTTCGCTCGTCTCTCAGCCCGGCAACGTGGCCATGCCGTCTCGCCTCGCCGAAGAGGCC
>JBDGZR010000104.1:0-11018 GCA_039588495.1 Gemmatimonadota bacterium
CCTCTTCCGGAGGATTCGATAGATGCAACTCAGAGACTTCTTTTCCGTTGACGCGATCGACCTGGACCTGAGCACGGAGACAAAGGACGAGACTCTGAAGAAGCTGGTGGGTCTGTTCCACCTGGATGAGAAATCCGAGGGCATCCTGTTCAAGATGCTCAAGCGGCGCGAGAACCTGGGGTCCACGGGAATCGGCAGGGGGATCGCCATTCCGCACTGCCGCTCCCTGGTCGTCAACCGCCTTCGCGTGGCCTTCGGGAGGCACGAGGCCGGACTGGATTTCAAGGCGATCGACGAGAAGCCCGTCCACTATGTCTTCCTCATCGTCGCTCCACCGCTCGAGGTCTCCAACCAGTATCTGCCCGTTCTCGGCAAGATCGCCCAGTTCAGCAAGGAAGCCGACGTGCCGGAGCGGCTCGCGGCGGTCGAAAACGCCGAAGCATTCCTGCAGCTGCTGGAGGAGAAAGGCGTCTAGAGATGCACGAACAGCTCGAGACGCTTCTCGAGATGCAGGACCTCCACATGCAGCGTCGAGCACTCGAGGAGGGCGGGGTCCGTGACTTGGAGACGGGCTTGTTCGAGATGAGCGCCGAGCAGGCGATCGATGCGCTCGACGCCAAGATCACCGAGCTGGAGCTGCGGCTGGGAAAGAGCATCCAGGAGCGGTTCAGGAGCTTGATCGGCACGCACCGGCGCGCCGTGGTCCCGGTGCTTGCCGGAGTGTGCTACGGGTGCTTCGTCGCGGTCCCGACCTCCTGGGCGGCTGACGCGGACCCAAACGACAAGCTGAACATCTGTCAGAGCTGCGGGCACTTCCAGTACTACCCGACCTGACTCGACGATCGACCTGAGCCTACGACCCGACCTGACCCCGGGGGCCCGGCCCGAGGTCGGCTGCAGCGCTCAGCGCACGATCATTATCTTCCGCACCTGGCTGCGAGCCCCGACGCTGAGCTCCACGAAGTAGGGGCCCGCCGTGGCCGTTCGACCCTCCATGTCCCTTCCGTCCCAGTGCGCCTGGTAGAGGCCCGGACGACGGAAGGGCATCTCCTCGATCCTCTCGCCGGGGCGTCCATCCTCGCCAAGCGACAACGGTACCGCCACAAGCTGATGAAGGATGTTGAACACGCGGAGGGTTACGCTCACCTCCTCCTCGCCTTCGAACAAGCCGTCTCCGAGACGAAAGAAGATGCGCGTCTCGCCGGCGAACGGATTCGGGAAGACAGGCTCGAGGGAGAAGTCGTCCAGCTCCGCCGCCGGCGGCGTACCCTCCGGATCCTGGGCGAGCGCGTCTCCCGGCCACGGGAGGCCTACGCTCGCCATCAGTACGATATAAGCAATCTTCACAATGACTTGACGACCATCGCGTGAACCGGTTTCAGGGTCAACCTCTCCACACCCGCCCTTCCTCGGTACGCCTCGTGACCAGCGTTCGGTCCAGGTGCTCGAGCAGCGGGATGAGGTACTTCCGCGTCACGCCGAACTGCCGCTTGAAGTCGGTGGGCGCCGCCACGAGACGGTCTTCGAACACCCGAGCCGCGGCATCCCGGAGCCGTGTCGCGCTTCGAGCGGACAGGTAGATGTCCGGGCTGACGCTCTCCACCTCTCCCGCCCTCGTCAGCAACCGCAGCAGGTCGTGCAGGAGCTCGTCGGAAACTCCGAGGCGAGAGCCCAGCTCCGCCACCATGGGCGGCTCCAGCCCACCGTCGTCGATCTCCTCCAACAACCGGGCCCGCACCCGAGCCTCCGCCTCCGTGAGCCGCGCGTCGTGCGTGCTCAACCGGAGCTCGGGTCCGGTCGCGACGATCAGTCCCGCGCTCAGCACTCCCTCCAGAGCGTGCTCCACCAGCTCCGGGGCGAACGCGGCGGTCAGCTTGCTTCTCACCGCCTCCCTGGACACGCCCGGCGCCCGCGGACGCGCCGCGTGGAACTCGCCGACGATCTCCAGCAGCGCCCGGCGTGCAGCCTCGGCCACCCCGGCCGAGAACCAGCGCCCTCCGGCCCGTACGATCGGCAGTTCCGCCGAGCCCTCGAGGGCTCGCAGCTTTTCGGGCGAGAGCCCGGTGGTCACCGGCAGGTCATCGGCCTCCGCCCCCCTGCCGGCCGAGAGGCCGACCGCGGCTTCGAGTCGCGCCTCGTCCCCCCCACGGAGGATGCGCTCCCATTCCCCCGTACGATCCAGCCAGCGAACCGGCGGGTCCAGCTCGGCCACCATCCCACCCCCGATCGTCGTGATCGGCGAGTAGAATCGAACGACGAACCGGTCGAGGGCCCGGGCGACGAGCGCCTCCTCCAGCTCCAGGATCGCCCATCCCTCGGCGCCGGGCTCCAGTGGCTCCGCGCCGCGGCCGCCGGCACGCGAGCGGACACGGGCAAGCACCTCCTTCGTCCCCAGGTACACGCGCACCCGTTGACCGCTCTCGATGCGCCGAGGCGAGTGGGAGAGTACGGACAGGCGAACGCCAAGACGCACGGCCTCCCGCCAACCGCTGCCCGCGACCACCACGGCGCCACGCGGCGCGTGGAGGGGATCCAACCCGACGAGGGAGACGGCACACCTTCTCCGCGGCCCTACCGATTCCCGTGCGGTCGAGTGCACCTGAAGCGATCGCACCCGTGCCGACCGGCGTCCGGGAAGAACGGTCACCTCGTCAGCCACGCTCACCGTCCCGCTCCAGACCGTTCCGGTCACGACGGTACCGGCGCCGGCAACGCTGAAGGAGCGATCCACCGGCATCCGCAGAAGGTCCCCTCGCTCCGAGCTCCCGAGAACGGCCGCACGCTCCGTCAAAGCGGCCCGCAGCTCCTCGAGACCCTCGCCGGTCACGGAAGAGATGGCCAGCATCGGCCACTCCGCGTGCCCCAGGACTCTCTCCAGCTCCTCTTCAACAGCGTCGCGGCAGAGGCCCAGCCAGCTCTCGTCCACCCGATCCCGCTTGGTGAGCACGACCACGCCATCAGCGACGCCCAGAATCCGAGCGATCGCCAGATGCTCGCGCGTTTGAGGCATCGGGCCCTCGTCCGCCGCCACGACCAGGAGCAGCAGATCGATACCCGTGGCCCCGGCCAGCATGTTCTTCACGAAGTCTTCGTGGCCGGGCACGTCGACGACGCTGACCTCCAGTCCATCGCCCAGAGACAGGGGCGCGAAGCCGAGATCGATCGTGAGCCCCCGCTCCCGCTCTTCCTTCCACCGGTCCGTCTCGATCCCCGTGAGCGCCCGCACCAGGGAGGTCTTTCCATGGTCGACGTGGCCGGCGGTACCGACGACCAGCGCCCTCAACGGATGCCCCGCGCCAGGAAGTCGAGGGAGCGTATGCGAACGCCCTCGGCAAGGTGGTAGCGGATGAAGTCTATGAGGATCCGGCGCTGGACGCCGTTTACGGACGGCGGGCCATCGCCGGTCGCCACGAGCAGCCGCAGCGTCTCGAGCTCGGCGCTCGAGATCGCATCACCGTAGCCCGCGCATCGATCGCAGCCGAGACCGCCCGATGATGAATCGAAGCGGGCCGATTCTCCCGTCGAAATGGGCCGGCCGCACGAGATGCAGTGGGAGAGATGAGGCGCGAAGCCGAGAACCGAGACGAGGAGCCAGAGCCGGCCGAGAACCGTGCCCTCCACCCTCTCGTCGGAGGCGCCCAGAAGCGCATCCAGCCCCTCGACGAGGACCTCGAAGAGGTGGTCGTCCCGATGCTCGGGAGCCAGCCGCATCACCAGCTCGCAAAGCACGGAGGCGCCGGCGAAGCGGGTTAGATCCGAGCCCAGCGCCTGCCGTTCCCGGTAGAGCTCGAAGGCCGACAGCGTGTCCAGATCCCGGTTCTCACGCACGTACAGCGTCGCCTGGCCCTCGGCGAACGGCTCGATGAGGCCGCCGAAGCGGCTTCGGGGACGGAGCGCGCCACGCGCGATCGCCGATCGCGGTCCGTGCTCCCGGGTCATCAGGCGCAGGATCTTGCTCGTGTCGCTGTAGCTGTAGGTCTGAAGAACCACGCAGTGCGTGGTGACGATCGGCACGGCTCCCTCCCGCGGAGGTCCAGTGGCTGTCCGCGGCATCCTACGACTAGGGCGTCACGATCTCCAGATCGGTCGTCCCGAACCCGCCGGGCACCGAGTCGAGGAAGCTGCCGTCCGCGTTCAGCAGAAAGAGCTCGCCCGCCTGTTCGGAGCGGAACGTCGCGCAGACCAGGCGTCCGTCCGATAGCGCCGTGGCCGTCCAGCACGAGATCGGTGTTCCGTCCGCATCCCGCGTCTGAATCGGAGCCTGCGGCCCGTCTAGGAAGCCCGGCGCCGCGGGGTCGAACCTCAGCGTCCGGATCGAGACGAAATCGCTCGTGACGGCAACGTAGACCCGGCCCTCCGCGCCCTCTTCGATGGACACCCCGTTGCCTCCCAACGGAAACGGCCCCGAAAGCTGCAGGGAGGCCGGATCGATGACCGCGAGACTGCCGTTCCCCTCCGGCTCGAACGCGGGGCCCAGCGTGCCCGCGTTCAGAACGACGAGGCGCCCGGTAGAGAGCACCGCGTTCGTCGCCTGCAGGCCCGGCAGCTCGATCACGCGCACGAGCTCGCCACTGGTGTCGAAGACGACGACGCGGCTGTTTCCGAGCGGCTCGAAGGTGAAGCCTACATCGTCGATGTTGGAGTCGATCACGAAGACCCGATCGTTGGTCACGATCACCTTCTCGATGAACTCGCCGACATCCCGGGCAAAGACCGCCGGCGGCGTCGCCGGAGCGGTGAGCGACAGCTCGTAGACGGAGTTGGAGGCGCGCCCACCCACGAAGACGCTTCCGCGGCCCTCGACGACGAAAGGCTTGGACGGGTTGGCCGGATCGTCCGGAAAGGCGACCGCGACCGAGCTGCGGCTGGGGACGTCCACCACGAGCGCACGATCCCCTCCGAAATCGCTCTCGGTCACGACGGCGGTCAGATCTGTGATCACCCCACCGACGGACATCGCATCGCCATCGAAGAGCCCGCCCAGATCGATCGCGCCCCCCGACGGCGTGATCTCCCCTCGTACCTCGTAGCCCTGCATGATCTGGCCCACCGAATGCAGGGCGAGCAGGGCGGCGGGAGGATCTCCCGGTCCCGGGCCCGTGGGGTCACCTCCGTCCGCCGAGCAGCCGGCGAGGGCCACCAGGGCGAGCAGGACCCACAGGTCGAGCGCGACCGCAACGAGCCCGGCTCTGCCGGAACGCGTGGCGCTGTGCCTCCTTGATCTCATGTCCGATCTCTTACCGGTTGCGGCCGCCGGACGCATGCCGGCCACCTCGGGTCAACGACGAAGCTCGAGCCGGAACAGCAGGCTCCGGCCAGGCTCGGGGTAGAGCTCGATCAGCTCGTAGCGCACGTCGAGCAGGTTATCGACCGCCAGGGCCGCCTCCAGTGCGAGAGAACCGATCCTGAACCCACGGCTCGCATCGAAGCGCGCCACCGCGTACGCGGGCAATCGACGAAATCCCGCGAGCGTCGTCGTCCGGCTCCCTTCAATTCTGATCGCGCCCCTGAGCCAGATCTGCGCGACGACTCCGCCGATGTAGATGTCGCCCGCGAAATCGGGCTGATAGGGCATCGGGTTTCGGTTGTCGCCGAACCCGAGACGGCTTCGCTGAAAGGTGAAGGACCCACCGGCCCTGGGGCCTCGATCTCCCAGCGGCACGTCTCCGCGAATCTCCAGACCCGCCGCCGTCAGCCGATCCAGGTTGCGCGGACTCCACAACGCGACGGCGCTTGCCACCCAGACGATCGGATCGTTCGTCCGTCGGTAGAACGCCACCGCCTGAACGTCCACGCCTCCCCGCGCGCTGCCACCATCATCGGCGTCGGTCCCGGCGCCCGACGTCCAACCGACGCCGGCCTCGGCATCGATCACGACCCGTTCCGGCCCCAGATTCGGGTTGGCCAGGATACTCCTGGCCGACGCGGCGTAGAGGTCCGCGAAGCTCGGAAGCCGGTAGGCGCTGCCGGCCCTCCCCCACAGCGTCCAGGCGGGGCCCAGTTGAGCGGCCAGGGCGATCTCCGGGTTGACCGCGCTGCCGTCGGTGGAAAGATCGGTGGCCACACCCGGCTGGACGGAGAGCCGCCCCGTCTCGAACGTCCGGCCCAACCAGACCCCACCGCTCCACCGCACGGGGCGGTCGGCCGCCGCAGCCTCCGTCACGGCCTCGCGGGCCACGTAGCTCGAGAGCTCCAGCTCGAGACCCGGAATCCACCCTGAGCCCGCCAGCCGCAAGCTGGTCAGCGACTGGGTCGACTCCACGTTGCGGCGAGGGTCCCGGTAGAAGATGTCGCGCTTCGCCATCGTGCCGCTGATCCGTCCGGCCGACGATCCGTAGCCCAGCAGGGCCTGCAGGGAGCGGTCCGTGTACCGGGCCTCGTCGAAGGCCTGCGTGCCCATCCGCCCCGGTGCTCCCCGATCCACGTCGTCGTAGCGAAGCTGCGCGAATACGGGCAGAGCCCCGGGCGCTCCCGACACCCATAGGTGCAACCCCTCAGCGTCGGCGTTCTCCCTGATCTCCATGGGGTTCCCCGGAAGCATGTGGTTCGGGTACTCGTAGTCGTTCTCGATCCCCTCCATTCGGAAGCCGGCCGCGAGCGTCCCGAGCTCTCCGCCGATCGATGCGTAGCCGTCGGCGGCCAGACGACCGAACGAGCCCACCTCGAAGCCTCCGGCGGCGCTCATACCGTCCGGTCGCCTCGATTCGAGCAGCAGAACTCCGGCTATCGCCCCGGAGCCGAAGCGCGGAGAGGCGCCGCGCACCAGCGTCGCCGCGGAAAGCGTCGCCACCGGGATTCTCGACAGGTCGGCCGAGCCACCGAGCGGATCGTTCACGGGAAGCCCGTCCAGCAGCACGAGAAGGCCTTCGGGGCGACTGCCCCGAACGGTCCCGACCTGCCCTCCCCCGACCGAAGGCCGTACCTGGACACCGGGCTCCTCGGCCAGCCGATCCGCCAGCGTCCGGGGGCCGCCGTCCAGCGGGATCCGGCTCGTCGCGTGCCCGGGCATCGCCTCGGCGTCAGGCCGGCCGACGGCAGCGATCACCTCGGTTACGGCCACCGGCTGCACACCGACCGTTATCGTGATCGCGATCCCACCGCCGTCGAGCTCGACCGGCCGACGCGCCGTCTCGTAGCCGAGGGCCTCCGCCACGATCTCGTAGCGGCCAGCCTCGAGCTCGTCGCTCTCGTAACGGCCCTCGCCGATCTCGACCAGCTCGGACGCAGAGACCGAAGTGCTGTCCGCGAACGTCAGGCGCACGGTGGCACCTCGTACGCGCTCACCGGACTCCGAGCGAACGAGCACCGTGAGTCGGGCCGGACCCGCCCTCTCGTCGACCTCGCCGCGAAGCGCAGGCCCCTCCTGGGCGTGGGATGAACCGGGAAACGGCGCCGAGGCCGCGACGGCGAGCAGAATCGCCAGCCTTCGTCCGCGTCCGGCTGCACGGCCTCTCACGTCGGCTCCTCGGAACGAGTCGGGTCTCGATCCTGATCGACGGGCACGACATGGAGTCCGGCCAGCCCGGCGTGGTCGAGCGCCACCACTTCGATCGGCCAGTCGAAGACGCGGCTGAGTACCTCCGACCGCAGCACCTCGGACGGCGCTCCGGCAGCCTCGAGGAGACCATCCGCGAGCAGGCAGAGCCGGTCGGCAAACCGGCCCGCCAGGTGGAGGCTGTGAGTGATGGTGACCGCCGACCCTCCGGCGTCCACGAAATCCCGAACGAGGCGGAAGATCTCCATCTCGTGGGCCACATCCAGGTGCGCGGTGGGCTCGTCCAGGACGAGCACCGTCGGATCCTGGGCGAAGGCCCTGGCGAGCTTGGCGCGCTGCACCTCACCGCCGCTCAGCTCGGTGACCGACCGGCTCGCGAGCTCCTCGAGGTCCGCACGCCGCAGTGCCCCCGACACCTTCTCCCGGTCCTCCTCCCCGAGGGGAGCCCAGGGCCGCACATACGGATTCCTCCCCATCTCGACGAAACCGATCACGGAGATCGGCAGAACAGGCGGTCCGCCCTGGGCCACGACGCCCACCCGTTTTGCCATCTCGCGTCTCGGCCAATCGGCGGCTGAGCGACCCTCGAACAGCGCGTAGCCACTCTGTGGCCGGAGAGTGCCCAACAGAAGTCTCGCTAGCGTCGTCTTCCCTGCGCCGTTCGGGCCCACCACGGCGGTGTGGGACCCAGCGGGGATCTCCACGCTGACCCCGCGCAACGCCGCCTCGCCGGAGCGCGGGTACCGGAACCAGGCATCGCCGAGCTCGAAGCTCACAGGGGTCTCCTCGCGTAGCCGCGGCGCAGCAGGACGAGGAAGAACGGCACGCCGATCAGGGCGGTCACGACGCCGACCGGAACCTCCAGCGGCTGTGCCACCGTCCGCGCCGCCGCATCGGCCAGCACGAGAAGCGCCCCCCCGGCCAGAAACGACATCGGTATCAGGTATCTGTGGTCGACGCCCCAAAGCAGCCTGATGGCGTGGGGCACGACCAGTCCCACGAAACCGATCACCCCGGCCACGCTCACGGCCGCGGCCGCGAGGAGCGAGGCCAGCAGGTACGAGATCTTCTTGACCCGCTCCACCTCCGTCCCGAGGTGCGCGGCGCTCTCCTCGTCGAGCGCCAACGCGTTCAGGTGGCGGCTCAGCCCGAAAGCCGCCACGGCGGCCGGGACGGAGTACGCCGCCAGAGCGGCGTTCATCTGCCAGGAGGCCTGGCCGAAGCTGCCCATCGTCCAGAGAAGCGCCGACCGCGCCGTCCGCCCCTCGGCCAGGGTCAGCACGAGCATGACGCCGGCTCCGAAGAAGGATGCGACGACGACCCCGGCGAGGATGAGCACCCGCGTGTCGAGCTGCCCGGCGGCGTACGCGACCCGAAACACGGTCGCGATCGCGATCAGGGCTCCCGCCAGGGCAGCCAAGGCGACGCCCACCGGCCCTACCGTCAGTCCCAACGACAGCGCGGCCACCGCGCCCAGAGCGGCGCCGCTCGACACGCCGAGGAGGTAGGGCTCGGCGAGAGGGTTCCGGAGGAGCGCCTGGAAGAGGACTCCCGAGACGGCGAGACCCGCGCCCGACAGTGCGGCCGCCACGATCCTGGGCATCCTCACCCAGAGGAGGATCGCCCGTGCGGGAGACTCGTCGGCCGACGGCTGCAGCGCCGTCCAGATCTCGTGCAGGGAGAGGTTCGCCGGACCGACGGCGAGCGCGGCCGCCATCGCCACCACGAGCAGGAGCGAGAGACCGAGAATCCCGATCGCGCGGCTGCGCCGCCTCCTCATGGTTCTTCATCTCCCGCCGTGGGTGGCCCGGGCCGGGTGAATGAATCGGCGTGAATCGCGCGGGCGAGTTCGCGGACCGCGTCGGCAATCCTCGGGCCCAGCCTCACGACGATCTCCCCGTCGAACACCCTGACGCGGTCCTCCCTGACCGCGCCCAGCACCTCCCAACCCGGCCGATCGGGGATAGGCGTGCGCTCCGCTCCGCGGTGCACCGGGTAGAGGATGATCTCGGGATCGCGAGCGGCGACCGCCTCCAGACTCACCTGCGGCGACGGACTCGCGAGATCGCCGAAGACGTTGCGGCCACCCGCCAGCGTGATCAGCGAGTCCAGGTAGCTGCCGCCACCGATGGTGATGGGTGGATGCCACCAGGCGTCGTAGTAGACGGAGCGTGCAGGAAGCTCCCGTGTGACCCTCCGGATCCCTTCCAGGTCATCACGGATTCGGCCGCTCAATCGCGCCGCGGCAATATCGCGCCCAGTGACCCTGCCCAGGCGCTCGATGTTCAGGTGAAGATCGGACAGCGTGTTGTGGTGGAGGGCGAGCACGGGCACTCCGATTCGCCGCAGAGCATCGATCGCAGCCCGTGAATCCGGCCCGGCGAACAGGATGACCAGGTCGGGCTGGCGGGAAACGACCATCTCCACGGAGGGCCGAACTCCATCGCCGACGCTCGGCACCTCCGATGCCTCCAGGGGGTGGGAGTCGAACCGTGTTCGTCCAACGAGATCCCCGCCGGCTCCGATCTCGAACAGTATCTCGGTGGCGGCCGGCAGTAACGAGACGATCCTCCCGGGGGGGCGAGGAAACGCTACCGAGGTACCCTCGTCGTCGGTGACCCGCACCGTGTCGCGAGAGCCTGATCGGGTGCCCGCTCTGCGCTCGGCGGCTCCCGGGGCCGTTACAGCGCCCGCGACGACCGGGGCGCCGGCCGAGCTGGCGAGCTGGAGGATGAGGACCGAAACGAAAAAAGCGGTCCCGAGCGCCCGAAGCTTCACGGCCAAACGTCGAACCTTTCCAGGAACGGCGTTGGCCAGGGCTCGAAGACCGCAACCCGCCCACGCCCTTCCCGCGAAGAGCTGCTCATGGGCATGGATGGGGTCGTCTCCTGGCTCGAGGCCTCCTCGGTCGCTCTTCCGATTCGCTCGGTGGCAGCTGACCGGGGACACGGCGCTGGGCGCCGGGCCTCACACAGTGGCGGGGCCGCGTCGGCTTAACCGACTTCCGTTACCGCCTATCCATGACGAAGTACTGCCGCAGGGTACGCCTGGAGCGGCGCGTACCGCAAGCCTGATACGGTCGGGGGGTCAGGGCTTGAAGCGCCCGAAATCCTCGGGGTTCAGCCCCTTGAGGTAGTCGCGCAGCTCTTCTCCGTTGGCCGCTTCTTCGCCCGGCTGGGACGCCTCCTCGGCCGCGACGGCTTCAGAGGCCTCGAAGGCCGCCTCGTCGAAGCCGGCCTCCTCGATCTCCATGGCCGTGAGCTCGAGCAGCTCGTCATCGGCAAAGATCGGTGCCCTCGACCGGAGCGCGAGAGCGATGCTGTCGCTGGGCCGCGAATCCACGGAGATGAACTCGCCGTTACGCCGGAGGATCAGCGAGGCGTAGTAGGTGTTCTCGATGACCTTCGTAATGATCACCCTCACGAGCTCGCTTCCGAGGCCGCGAACGATCGTCATCAGCAGGTCGTGCGTGAGGGGGCGGGAGAACTTGACCCCGGCGAGCTCCATCGCGATCGCGCTGGCC
>JBDGZR010000105.1:0-15604 GCA_039588495.1 Gemmatimonadota bacterium
CCGGCCGATCTTGGATATCGTAGACGGACGCCGCGGCCGCACCCGTATAGGAGAGCCTCCGGTAGATCTCATCGGAGAGCAGCCAGACCCCGCGTCCGCCGCACCAGTGGATGAGCTCCTCGACGAGCTCGGCCGGATAGACCGCACCGGTGGGGTTGCTCGGGCTGTTGATGACAAGACCTCGTGTCCGGCTGCTTCTCGCGCTTTCGAGCGCTTCAACGGAGACGCGGAAGCCATCCTCCCACGACGTAGGAACCAGAACCGGTTTCGCCCCGGTGAGGGCCACGGCGGTCTCGTAGGTGGGCCACGTGGGGGTCGGGATGAGGATCTCGTCACCCGGACCGAACAGGCAGTAGAGGCAGTTGAACAGCGCCTGCTTGACCCCCGCACTGATCAGGACCCGTGACGGGTCGGCCGGTGCTTGAGCAGTCGTCTCCTCGAGGTAGGCCGCGGCCGCCGACCTCAGCTCCGGAATCCCCGGAGTCGGTGGATACCTCGTCCGGCCGTCTTCGATCGCCCGAATACCGGCCAGAGAAGCGTACTCCGGCGTCGGGAAGGCCAGCTCACCGGCGGTCAGATCCACGATGGACTTGCCGGTCGCCTTCAATTCGCGTGCTCGCGCGGCGAACCCGAGGGTGGCAGACGGCTTCAGCGCGTCGACGTTGGAAGAGAATTGCACGGGATCTCGGCTCGCGAGCACCCTTTCGTCAATCTGACGGGGCGCGATTAGACGCAAATTGTAGGGGTCTCAAGCATGCGCTACCTTGAGACCGCGACGAGGTGGCCAGAGAGCAACCATAGCATCCGCGCCACCTGTTCGAGATTCTACCGGCGCCGGCGACAGGGCGTCAAGGACGCGGAACGAGACGAGCATGACGGCTGAAACGACTACGAGCCTGCGGCCCGACCAGGTGCTCACGGTAGCCAAGCGCTTCTTCACGGGAGGAGACGCGGTACACTCGACCTGGGTCGAGACCGAGAGCTCCACCCATGTGAGCTTCGCGACGTTCCGCAGCAACATCGTGGTGTCGGCCGTGCCCGACTCGGGATCGGCCGGTGATACGAGGGTCCGAGCCTCATCGCTGCGTGACGCCGGAGCCGTCGGGAGATTCCTCACCTTCCTCTCGACGGCCTCCGTAGCACCCGCTTCGGACGGACCGTCGTGACGGTCACGATCCTCCTGTTCGCCAATCATCGCGAGCTGGCCAACACCGCGTCGTTGGAGCTGGAGCTGTCGGCGGACGCCAACGTCCGCGAGGCGGTGGACCGTCTCCGTTCGCTGCCCGGCCTGGCCTCTCTGCCTCCCGAGCCGACCGTGGCAGTCAACCGAGAGTACGCCTCCCTGGAACGAGACCTGAAACCGGGCGACGAGATCGCTCTCATCCCGGCGGTGGCAGGCGGATGAGTCCGGTCGTCGACGCAGGCGGAGCTCGGGTGATCGGCCGCATGAGCGAAGACCCGATTCGGCTCGATGACCTGTTGGGCGCCGGGTCCAGTGCGGATGGTGCCGTCACCGTTTTCGTCGGCCGCGTCCGCGATCACAACCAGGGTCGCCCGGTCGTCCGGCTGCACTACGAGGCCTACGGGGAGATGGCCGAGCGCGAGCTCGCGGCCATCCTCGATGAGACCGTCGGCCGCTGGACCCTCAGCCACCTCGAGGCGGTGCACCGGACCGGAACATTGGAGCTGGGAGAGCTCAGCGTGGCGATCATCGTGGCCGCGCCGCACCGGGCCACCGCCTTTGAAGCGTCGCGCCACGTCATCGAGGAAATCAAGAGGAGACTGCCGGTCTGGAAGCGGGAGGAATACGCGAACGGCGAGGTGGAGTGGGTAGGTCCCGCCCCCCCTGAGGTATGATGCTCGACCAGTACGGGCGCCGGATCGACTACCTCCGGATCTCGGTGACGGACAAGTGCAACCTCCGCTGCACCTACTGCATGCCCATCGGTGGTCTGGAATGGATCCCGAAGCCGGAGCTCCTCACCTACGAAGAGATCGCCGAGGTCGTGCGGCAGATGGCGGGGGTCGGCCTGACCCGCGTCAGGCTCACCGGTGGCGAGCCGCTTATCCGTCGAGACCTTCCGAAGCTGGTGGAGATGATCGCGGCGGTTCCGCGGATTCGCGATATCGCGCTCTCGACCAACGCCATCCTTTTGCCCGGGTGCGCGGAGGATCTGAGTGCAGCCGGTGTTCAGCGGATCAACGTCAGTCTCGACACGCTCAGACCTGATCGGTTCGAGGAGATCGCGCACCGGCCGGCGAGCTTCTTCGATGCCACGCTCGATGGATTGGCGGCGGCCGAGGATGCCGGCTTCTCGCCGATCAAGATCAACACGGTGATGCTGCGGGGTATCAACGACGACGAGTTCGCCGAGTTCGCGGCTCTGACGCGGACGCGGCCATGGCATGTGCGTTTTATCGAGCTGATGCCGGTGGGGAAGAACCTCCACCTTGCTGACCGGTTCATCTCGGCGGCTGAGATGTTGGAGCGGGTGGCCGAGCTCGGCGGCCTGGAGCCCGTCAGCGGACCGATCGGTAACGGCCCGGCACGCTACTTCCAATACGGAGATGCACCGGGCACGGTCGGAGTGATCACGCCGCTGTCCCATAACTATTGCGACCGGTGCAACAGGGTGAGGCTGACCGCGGATGGACAGCTTCGCACGTGCCTGTTCGGCTCGCACCAGGTCGACCTCAAGGCGCCGCTGCGTGCGCACGGGAACGTGCTGGATGCCGTGGGAAGGGCGCTACAGGATAAACAGGAGCGCCACTGGTTGCAGATTGGAACGGACACCGGCAGCGGTGGCCTCGCCGCCCTGAGCCAGGTGGGGGGATGAGCGCCCTCGAGAGAGGGAGAATGAAGGAAGCGAGATGACCTACGAAGAGAGACAGCGTTACCGGGAGCTACGTGAGGAGCTGGAGGCCCTCGAGCAGAAGCTCGTCGACGAGGATCCGGCGGCACCGCTCACGTGTGCCGACGCTCAGAGGATCCTGAAGCTCGTCGAGGCGGCTCTCGAGAGCGTCAGCCCGGAGCGCATCGACCACCTCATGGAGCTCATCGCGGGCGAGGTCATGCGGCGAGTCGGAGGCATGCCGACTCCTCTCTAAGGGGGAGCTCGAGAACCGAAAGCCGGGCGCTTCCGACATTGCGCTCGCCGCCGCGACGGCGATAACTTTTTCCTGCCAACGGTCCACACCTCACGACCCTCCAGGTCTCACCGATGCCCCTCGACGGCCGCAAGCAAAAGAGAGGCGCGCGTGGAAAAGATAACCGTAGTCGGCGCCGGACATGTCGGCGCCTCCGTAGCTCAGCGCATCGCGGAACGCGAGCTCGCCCGAGAAGTCCTCCTGGTCGACATCATCGATGGACTCCCTCAGGGGAAGGGCCTCGATCAGTGGGAGTCGGCTCCGGTCGAGGGGTTCGACACCCGGGTGAGTGGCCTGGCATCCTACGAGGGGACGGCCGGGTCGGGTGCCTACATCGTCACGGCCGGCCTCGCGCGGACGCCGGGCATGAGCCGCTCCGACCTCGTGACGAAGAACGCGGTGATCATCGATGGCATCGCGCGCGAGATCGCGACCTACAGCCCCGACGCGATCATCCTGATGGTGACGAACCCTCTCGACGTCATGTCCTTCGTGGCCATGCAGACCACCGGCTTCCCTCGCGAGCGCGTGATCGGGATGGCCGGCGTGCTGGACACGGCCCGTTTCCGGAGCTTCATCGCTCTCGAGCTGGACGTGAGCGTCGAGGACGTTCAGGCGCTCGTTCTGGGCGGTCACGGCGACAGCATGGTCCCGCTCGTCAGCTCGGTGTCGGTCGGCGGAATTCCGCTCGACCAACTCATGGAGGCGGATCGGATCGAAGCGCTGGTCGATCGAACCCGGAAGGGCGGCGGCGAGATCGTCTCGCTGCTCAAGACCGGAAGCGCCTATTACGCTCCCTCCTCCGCCGTCACGCAGATGTGCGAGTCGATCGTGCGCGACAAGAAACGCGTCCTGCCTTGCTCCGTTTGGCTCCAGGGAGAGTACGGCCTCGACGGCATCTTCATGGGCGTGCCGTGCAAGCTGGGACGAGCGGGCCTGGAGGAGATCTACGAGGTCGAGCTGGCCGACGATGAGCGGGCGGCGCTCGCCAGGTCGGCGGCCGATGTCAAGGAGACGATGGAGGCTCTCAAGGGCGTGGCCTCGTCGTGAGCCAACCCATCAATCTGGGCCCGCGCAGCTGGCTCTCCTATAGAGGCGGCAGCGGCTACCTGCTGTGGGCGCTGCACAGGGTGACGGGGCTGGGGCTGCTTCTCTTCCTGGCCCTCCATATCGTCGACATCTTCCTGCTGGCCTTCGGGCCGGCAGCCTTCGAGCATCTGCTGGTGCTCTACACCTCTCCGCCCGGACGACTTATGGAGATCTTCCTCCTGTTCGGGGTCCTCTTTCATGCCGTCAACGGCCTCCGGATCATCGTGCAGGACCTCTTCACCAAGAGCTGGGAGAGACAGCGGCACGACCGGTTGATCGTGGTCCAGCTCGTCGTTTTCCTGCTCATCTTCCTGCCGGCGGCCTGGATCATGTTCGGTAGCTTCCTGGAGTCGCTGTCATGAGCCGGCGCGACGGAGGCGGCCACAGCAGGCCCCAGGGGAGCGGCTTCGAGGCATCGGCGTGGTTCTTCATGCGGGTGTCGGGCGTGGTCCTTCTCGGGCTCGCCGTCTTCCACCTTTTCTGGATGCACTTCGTGATCGGCGTGGAGAACATCGACTTCAACGCCGTGGCAGGCCGTTGGGAGGGTCGATGGGGACCGCTGTGGCGGTTGTACGATTTCGCCCTGCTCGTTTTTGCCATGGCGCACGGCTTCAACGGCCTCAGGTACGTGCTCGAGGATTACGTGCAGCGACCCGGCCGGCGGCTCGCGCTCAAGAGCATCGCCTACACGCTGGGCTTCCTGCTGATCTCGGCCGGCGCCTACATCATCTTCACGTTCGACTCGGGCGGGGTGTAACGAGATGACGAGCATCCACGAGCATACCTTCGATGCGATCGTCGTCGGTGCCGGAGGCTCGGGCCTCATGGCGGCCGTCTATCTCGCGAAGCAGGGCAACCTCAGAACCGCCGTTCTCAGCAAGCTGTATCCCACGCGCTCCCATACCGGCACCGCACAGGGAGGCATCGGGGCCGCGCTCGGCAACATGGGCGAGGAGGACCACTGGGAATGGCACATGTTCGACACGGTCAAGGGAAGCGACTACCTGGGCGACCAGGACGCGATCGAGGTCATGTGCCGGGAGTCTCCGGAGGTCGTGTACGAGCTCGAGCACATGGGCCTTCCTTTCAGCCGTACCGAGGACGGGAGGATCGCTCAGCGCCGCTTCGGTGGCCACACCAGCAACTTCGGTGAGGCGCCGGTCCGCCGCGCCTGCTACGCTGCTGACCGTACGGGTCACATGATCCTGCAGACCCTGTATCAGCAGTCGATCAAGCACGACGTCGAGTTCTTCGACGAGTTCCAGGTCGTCGACCTTCTCATCGAGGACGGATCCTGCCGGGGTGCCGTCGCCCTGAACATCGCGACCGGAGAGCTGCACATCTTTCGCTCCAAGGCGCTCGTTCTCGCCACCGGCGGTTACGGCCAGGTCTGGGAGATCACGAGCAACGCGGTCACTCTTACAGGTGATGGCATGTTCCTGGTGGCCCGTCGCGGTGTTCCGCTCGAGGACATGGAGTTCTACCAGTTCCACCCCACGGGCATCCGCCGGATGGGCATCCTCATCACGGAGGGAGTGCGAGGGGAAGGGGGCATCCTGAGGAATCACGCCGGGGAGCGCTTCATGGAGCTCTACGCCCCCAACCTCAAGGACCTGGCGAGCAGAGACGTCGTCTCGCGAGCGATATACAAGGAGATACGCGCGGGGCGGGGGATCAACGGCGAGCGATACGTTCACCTGGATGCCACCCAACTGGGTGCCGAAGTGATCGAGAACAAGCTCCCCGAGATCGCCGACTTCTGCCGCACCTACCTCGGCATCGACCCTGTTACCGAGCCGATCCCGATTCAGCCGACGGCTCACTACGCCATGGGCGGAATCCCGACGGATGTGAACGGTGGGGTCGTGGGCATGCAGGGAGAGCCGGTCCGGGGCCTGTACGCCATCGGCGAGTGCGCCTGCGTCTCGGTACACGGAGCGAACCGTCTCGGCACTAACTCACTGGTCGACCTCGTCGTCTTCGGGCGGCGCGCCGGCATCGCCATGGCGGAGTACTGCAGGGGAACCGATCTGGAACCGACGGGAGAGGACCCGGCCGGCCGTTCTCGCGAGGAGCTGGAGGCCCTGTTGTCGACGGCGGGCAAGGACGGGGAGAACGCAGCGGAGATCCGCCGGGAGATGAAGGAGCTCATGATGGACAACGTCTCCGTGTTCCGCACGGACGAGCTCCTGAGCGAGGCGAAGGTGAAGCTGGAGGAGCTCCGGGAACGGGCAGATCGGATCGCGATCGACGATCCGAGCCGCGCCTTCAACCTGGACCTGACGGACGCCTGGGAGACCAGGGGCATGGTCGAGCTCGCGCAGATCACCACCGAATGCGCCCTCAACCGGACCGAGAGCCGCGGCGCACATAGCCGCGAAGACTATCCCGACCGCGATGATGAGAACTGGTTGAAGCATACCCTCGCGGTCGTTCGCGACGGCGCGAACGAGATAGGCTACAAGCCCGTCAGCATCACGCGCTTCGAGCCCAAGGAGCGGGTGTACTGATGCGGGTAACGTTCAAAGTGTACCGGTATCAGCCGGAGACCCGAGAGGACGCCTACTTCGACTCCTTCGAGTTCGATGCGGAACCGACCGACCGGGTGCTCGACGGTCTCAACCACATCAAGTGGCACCTCGACGGGACCCTCACGCTGAGGCGGTCCTGCCAGCACGGCATCTGCGGCTCGGACGCACTCCGCATCAACGGCGTGAATAGGCTCGCCTGCAAGGTGCTGATCGGCGACGTGGGCTCGAAGATCAAGATCGAGCCGCTGATGGGCTTCACGGTCATCAAAGACCTCGTCGTCGACATGGATCGGTTCTTCGGCCACTACCGCTCCGTAATGCCCTATTTCGTCAACGACGAGGCCCCGCCGGATCGTGAGCGTCTCCAGTCCGTCGAGGCGAGGGACGCCTACGATGACACGACCAAGTGCATCCTCTGCGCGGCCTGCACGACATCCTGCCCGTCGGCCTGGTCGAATCCGGAGTTCATCGGTCCCGCGGCCATCGTCCAGGCGCACCGCTTCATCTTCGACGACCGCGACGAGGGGTCGGAGGAGCGCCTGGCGGCCCTTGGACAAAGGGATGGCGTATGGCGGTGCCGCACGGTCTTCAACTGCACCCGTGCCTGCCCCAAGGAGATCCAGATCACCAAGGCGATCGGAGAGGTCAAGAAGGCGATCGTAGCCGACCGCTCCTAGGGTACCTCCGGTACGCTAGGTGATCGGCAGCTCGGTCTCGTGAAGAGGCCGCGTGACCGACACCGTCGTCTCTTCCGCCAGGTCCAGCGTGCGCGGCTCGTCCAGGGGCTCCCACATCGGATTCCAGACCGTCTGCACGACCGGACGCATCAGGTTCGTGGGATTCGTGTTGACCACCCGGCCGATCTCGCCGGTGCTCAGCATCACGAAGCTGTCGAGCGGAAAGGCGGAAATCTCGTCCACAAGGGCGGCCACGACGTCCCCGGAAAGGGACTCGTCCCGCAGGCCCACGACCTGTTCCAGGGCTTCATATGTCGTGAACAACGATCGATAGGTGCGCGGATGTGAGAACGCCTCGAACACATCGGCCACGGCTATGACGCTCGCGAGGCCGTCGATATCCTCGCCGGAGAGACCTGCCGGATAGCCCTGTCCGTTCATCCGCTCGTGTTCCTGCGCGACAGCTAGTCTGAGCCACTCGTACCCTTCACCGAGCCGTCCGATGATGTCGGCACCGTGCTCGGGGTGCTGGCGGACGAGCTTCCACTCATCCTCCGAGAGCTTCCCGGCCTTGAGAAGCACGCGCTCGGGAAGACGGGCCATTCCGATGTCGTGCAGAAGACCGGCTTGTATCGCGCGGAGCACTCCATCGAGGCCCCAGCCGAGGCCCATGGTGATCTTCCCGGCCAGCAGCGCCACGTTGGCGCAGTGCGCCGGGAGCTCGAAGCGCTCGTAGGGTTCCAGCGCCATCAGCATCAGGCGATTGCTCTGCAGCAGGGACGTGTGGATCCTCTCGGCAAGGATGCGCGCCTCGGCGACCTTGGGCTTCCGTCCGGCCGCGGCATCCGCCAGGACACTCTCCACGTAGCGGCAGGCCTCCGTGTACAACACGCGGTTCTTGAAGAGGGACGGTGCCCTCGTCAGCACGCGGGGAGCCTCCCCGCCCGGAGCCTCGGTTCCGGCAGCCTGGACGCCCGAGGGCGCCGCGGAATCCAGCAGATCCTCACAGAGCACGGCTAGCGTCCGGGCTCGAAACGGCCAGGGCAGACAGTGCTCCACGGCGGCCGGGATCACGTCGGCCCCTCGAGCCTCATCCAGGAGCAGGATGGCCGGGACATCACCGAGCTCGCGGAGGAAGCTCTCGATCGAGAGACGGTCCTTGGCCGCATCGAGGACACAGAGGGCCGCGGTGCCGCTGGCGGCTCGAGCCTCGCTCGCGTCCGCGGTCGCCACGACCGACGCCCTCGCCTCGAATTGACTGAGAGCTTCACGCACGGCTTCATCGCGTTCGTTGTCGCCCGACAGCAGGGCTACGACGAGAGGAAGATCGTCCTGTGCCGTAACCATCTCACCGTCCATTACTTGAGACAGGCCTCCTGATCTGGTTTGCGAGGAGCCGGCGCGGGAGCCGGCCCGCCCCCGCCATCCCTAGCCAATACCGTGCCCCAGCCTCGCCGGCACCGCCGGGGCATCGCCCACACGCCTGAATCGGGCGCATCTCCGTGGATGTCAACGACATCCGGGCACCAAGCCCGTTCGCACCCGGATCCCGCGCCGGGTATCTTTCGCCACCGCGGCCGTGTCGTACAGGGAATTCTGCCGGATTCAGGGCAAATGAGCCGAACATTCTTCGCCATCGGGGCCTCCTTCGCCTTCCTCGGCGTCGGGGCCGGGGCCCTTGGCGCGCACGCCATGAGAGACCGACTCGCTCCGGATCTCCTGGTGGCGTGGGAGACGGGTGCGCGCTACGGACTCTATCATGCCATGGCGCTCCTCGTCCTTGCACTGGCGATGAGCCGTTGGCCGGGATCCTTGTGGACGACGTCCGGCTGGCTCTTCGTGGCCGGCTCTCTCCTGTTCTCGGGAAGCCTCTTCATGCTCGCGCTGACGGGCGTGCGATGGCTGGGCGCCATCACACCGATCGGAGGCGTCTGCCTCCTGCTTGGCTGGCTCGCTGCCGTCGCGGCGGCTTGGCGAAACGTCGCCGGGTCGGGCTAGCAGGGCAGGCTAGAGACGCGGCGGAGTCACGCCGCGCTGAGCCTGGTACTTGCCCTTCTTGTCGCTGTAGCTCACCTCGCAGGGCTCGTCCGACTCGAAAAACAGCACCTGGGCGATCCCTTCGTTCGCGTAGATCCGGGCGGGCAGGGGGGTGGTGTTCGAGATTTCGAGCGTTACGAACCCCTCCCACTCCGGCTCGAAGGGGGTCACGTTCGTGATGATGCCGCATCTGGCGTAGGTGCTCTTTCCGACACAGAGCGTGAGCACGTCCCGCGGAATCCGGAAGTACTCCACCGATCTCGCGAGCGCGAAGGAGTTGGGAGGGATCAGACACACATCCCCTTCATACTCGACGAACGAGCGCTCGTCGAACGCCTTGGGGTCCACGACGGGCGAGAGGGCATTGTGGAAGATCCGGAACTCGTCTGCTACCCGCATGTCGTAGCCGTAACTGCTAAGCCCGTAGGAGATCACGTCCGTCCTGACCTGCTTCTCCTCGAAGGGCTCGATCATGCCCTGGCTGATCGCCTTCTCGCGAATCCACCGATCGCTCTTGATGCTCATTCCCCGCTCAGCCTTCCTTTGTTAGGCTCGACGCTACATTTCGGAGGTCGTAGGAGGGAAGCCCGAGCGGCTCCGCGACCTCGCGAATAGCCTCGCAGACGAGATCCGGCCACTCATCCGGCAGCGCGTGGCCCGCTCGGGCCGCCACCACGTACGACGCGCCCAGGAGGTCCGCCAGCCGCGCCGTATCCGCGGTCTTCATCCGGCGGTCGTGGGCTCCGGCCAGCACCAGAGTCGGTATTCTCGCGACGGGAAGCCACGAGAGCAGCTCGTCGGGGTGCCAATCCGTCACGATCGCCAGCAGCGCCCGCGCGCGAACTTCCGAGGCATACGGCGCCGAGTACCTTTCGACCAGGTCCGCGTCCAGTTCGACCGCCGGCCCCAGCACTCGGCGTTCGAGGATATAGCGAGTTACCGGTTTCCGAAAGCGGGAGAGCGCGGCGGCGGCGAGCCGCGACCGCCGCAGCCCGGGCAGAGACAGGATGGGCGGGCGTCTCGACCACGGCGTCACCGGGTTCACGAGCACCAGGCCCGCTACGCTCGGGAGCTGCCGGGCGACGCCCAGGGCGATGGCCGCGCCATGAGAGTGGCCGACGAGCACTGCGCGCTCGATGTCTGCGCGGCGAACGAGGTCTGCAGCACGGCGAACCTCGTCCTCCAGGCGGTAGGTCGCCATCGCCGGCCGGTCCGAATCGCCTCGCCCCAGAAGGTCGGGCGCGAATACCGTGAACCCGATGGAGAGGCGCGCCCCGATCGCATCCCAGGTGGTTCGATTCGCGCTGATGCCGTGCAGGCACAGGACGGCCGGCCCGGATCCCATGACCTTTACGACGGTCGCGCCTTCGGCGATGCGAAGCCGGCAAACCGGCTTCATTGACTGCCTGATCGGGCGCCCGCTATCTTCGCCGGCATCAAGTGAAGTTTTTCACAAGGGCTCACTTTTCCTGACGACGACCGCATGACGGAATCGTATCTCGGAATCGTGATTCTGGGGCTGGTCGGCTCGGTGCGGCCGAGCGCGGTAAAGAGTAGCCCGTACGAATCCGGGATGCCTCCTCTGGGCGGAACGCGCGAGCGCTTCTCGGTCAACTTCTACATCGTGGCGATGCTCTTCATCGTCTTCGATATCGAGACGATCTTCCTCCTGCCCTGGGCGGTCGTGTTCCGAGATCTCGCCCTCGGAGGTTTCCTGGCGATGGTGATCTTCCTCGCCGTCCTGGGTGTCGGGCTGGTGTACGCCTGGAAGAAGGGAGCCCTCGAGTGGGACTGAGCGATTCCGACGGGCCGGAGCTGATCACGACAGGACGCTCGCTGCCGGTCGTCGATGGCGAACGGCTCGACACCGGCATTCCGAGGAACTGGCTCACGACGCGCGTCGACTACGTCGTCAACTGGGCCCGCCGAAATTCCCTCTGGCCGATGCCCTTCGGAACCGCGTGCTGCGCCATCGAGATGATGGCCGCCTTCGGCTCCAAGTACGATCTCGCGCGCTTCGGCATGGAGCGGATGTCGTTCAGCCCGCGACAGGCGGATCTGATGATCGTGGCCGGGCGGGTCACCTACAAGCTGGCTCCCGTGCTCCGGAGGATCTGGGACCAGATGCCTCAGCCCAAGTGGTGCGTCTCCATGGGAGCGTGCGCCAGCTCCGGCGGCATGTTCGACAACTACACGATCGTGCAGGGAATCGACACGATCGTCCCCGTGGACGTATACGTGCCCGGCTGCCCGCCGCGCCCCGAGGGCCTGACGTACGGCCTGATGATGATCCAGGAGAAGATCAAGGGGGAGACGCTGAGCAGCGCGGCATTCCGCTCGGAGGCCGCCGAGGCGACCGGACGGCCCAACCTGCCGCCCGAAGCCATAGAGCTCGTCGCCCAACCGTTCGGCAACTCGACGAAGCAGAACCGCGTCAGCGGCCTTGCCGCGACCTCGGCAGTCGCGAGGCCGGTTGACCGCCGCGAACGACTCCTGGAGCACTCCTGACCTTATCCGGATGACCCGAGCTACCGCGGACGTATCTCCCCAGCTTGTCGTCGGCCACCGCCGCGACGAAGAGGGTCCGGAAAGCCACCCTTCCGTGATCGCTCTTCGCGGCGAGTTCGATGACGCCGTGCGCCGTGTCGAGACGGATGCGATCGGAACGGCCGTCGTCACGGTAGAGCCGGAGCGCGCCTTCGAGGCCCTGCGGTACCTATATGCCGATCCCGGGCAGGCCTATGACCTTCTCGTCGATGTCACGGGAGTCGACATCGGGGGAGACCGGCCGATCCGCGTCTGGTATCAGCTGTGGTCGATGGGACACGGACGCCAGCTGCGCGTCGTCGCCGAGCTCCCACTGGAGAAGTTGGAGCTGCGCAGCGTCACGCCGCTCTGGGAGTCCGCCAACTGGATGGAGCGGGAAGTCTACGACATGTTCGGAGTCACCTTCCGAGGGCACCCCGATCTGCGGCGGATCCTCATGCCGGAGAACTACGAAGAGGGTTTCCCGCTCCGGAAGGACTTTCCCCTGCGCGGCCGCTTCAGCCGCTCGGAGCAGACACGCCGGGCCCTCTCGAGAGATCTGGAGGATGTATACGCCCGGGCCGAGCTCGAGATGGCGGGCGTGCCCCTGGACGAGCTCGGAATGCTCGACGTACCGCCGGACCGCCGACCGGAGGAGCTGGTGGGAGGCCAGGATGCCCTCGAAGGGAAGCCGATGCTGCTGAACATGGGGCCACAGCATCCCGCCACGCATGGCGTCCTTCGGCTCGTCCTGGAGCTGGATGGCGAGCGCATCCTCCGCTGCACCCCCCACATCGGCTACCTGCACACCGGGTTCGAGAAGACGTGCGAATACCGTGAGTGGAACCAGGTGGTCCCGTACACGGACCGGATGGACTACCTGGCGCCGATGCTCTACAACATCGGATACGCCCTCGCCGTCGAAAGCCTGCTCGGCATCGAGGTGACGCCTCGCTGCCAGGTGGCCCGTGTCATCCTCTCGGAGCTCAACCGGCTCCTGGGCCACCTTCTGTGGATCGGCACGACCGCGATCGACCTCGGTGCATTCAGCGTCTTCCTATACACCTTCCAGGAGCGCGAGCGGATCTACAACCTGCACGAAGCCTACACCGGCGCTCGAGTCACTACCTCGGTCACCCGCGTCGGGGGCATGCTCGCGGACTTTCCGCCCGGCTGGGTGGACGCGGCGTGGGACTTCGTCCGGACATTCCCCAACACGCTCGCGGAGGTCGACCGCCTGCTCACCCGAAACGCGATATGGATCTCGCGGCAGCAGGACATCGGCGCGATCGGACCGGAGGAGGCAGTGAGCTTCGGCCTGACCGGTCCGAACCTCCGCGCCAGCGGGGTCGCGTACGACGTGCGCAAGGCTCGGCCATACCTGGGTTACGAGGAGTACGACTTCGATGTGCCGGTGGGGGTGCACGGCGATACCTACGACCGTTTCCTCGTTCGGTTCGAGGAGATGCGACAGAGCCTGCGGATTCTCGAGCAGGCGCTGGACCGGCTGCCGGACGGACCGATCGACATCGAGGACTACTCGGTCGTCCTGCCGCCCAAGAGCGAGGCGATGGGATCGATCGACTCCATGATCGCCCACTTCAAGCTGGTCATGGAGGGAATCCAGGTGCCCGCGGGAGAGGTGTGGTATTCAATCGAGGCCTCCAAGGGAGAGCTGGGTGTCGGGCTCGTCTCGGATGGCGGGAGCAAGCCGGTTCGCTGCCGCTTCCGCGGTCCCTCCTTCATCAACCTCGCCGCGCTTCCCTTCATGGTCGAGGGAGAACTCGTGGCCGACGTGCTGGCCGTCAACGCGAGCCTGGACATCGTGCTCGGGGAGATCGACCGATGAGCCGCCGCCTCCATCCCGCCGTGGCCGGCGCCCAGCCCTTCCAGCTGGCGGAGCGCGATCCGGATGCCCTCCTGTTCGACAGCGAGGAGAGCCGGGAGCGGCTCGAGGCGATTCTCAGCCGATATCCGAACAAACGGGCGGCGCTTCTCCCCCTGCTTGGCTACGCTCAGGAGATCCACGGCTGGATCTCGACCGGGGACATGGAGGAGATCGCCCGAGTGCTCGAGCTCACTCCAGCCTACGTATGGTCGGTCGCCTCCTTCTACACGATGTACAACAAGCATCCCGCGGGCCGACACATGATCCAGGTGTGCACGAACATCTCCTGCCACTTGAACGGAGCGCCCCGGGTGCTGGAGGAGTTTCTCGAGCAGACCGGCACGGTCGAGGGAGAGACGACGGAGGACGGCCGTTTCACGGTGCTGGAAGCGGAATGCCTAGGCGCGTGCGGCTTCGCGACCGCGGTGCAGATCAACGACGAGTATCACGAGAACGTGACCCCGGAGAAAGTGGCGGAGATCCTCGCGTCGCTCGACGGGCCGCAGGGCGGCTGAGAACCGGCAATGGCATATCCCTACCGAGACGACCGCGAGACGACGACGATCCTCTCCCGGCACATGGGCGAACCGGAGGCTCGCTCACTGAGCGGCTGGCTAGAGCGCGGCGGATACCAGGCGTTGCGCAAGGCGGTCGAGATGGAGCCGGACGAGATCACCGACGTCGTCAAGGAGTCGGGTCTGCGGGGGCGCGGTGGCGCCGGCTTCCCGACGGGGATGAAGTGGAGCTTCATGCCGAGCGAGCCGAGCGGCCCGCACTATCTGTGCGCTAACGCCGATGAGAGTGAGCCCGGGGCCTTCAAGGACCGGGAGATCATGCGGTGGACGCCCCACCTGCTCATCGAGGGCTGCATCATTGCGGCCCGGGCCATTCGCGCACAGCACGTCTACATCTACGTGCGCGGCGAGTTCTTCCCGGTCATCAGGATCCTCAACCAGGCCGTCGTCGAAGCCTACGAAGCCGGTTACCTCGGCGAGAGCGTGTGTGAGAGCGGGTGGGGCTGCGACCTCACCGTGCACATCGGAGCGGGAGCGTACATCGCCGGTGAGGAGACCGGGCTGATGTCGTCCCTGATGGGCGGCCGCGCCGAGCCCTGGATGAAGCCGCCGTTTCCGGCGCAGCGGGGAGTGTTCGGTGCCCCGACCACCGTCAACAACGTCGAGACGCTGGCCTCCGTACCGGGGATCGTGATGAACGGCTCCGCCTGGTATAGGGGGTGGGGAAGCGAGAAGAGCCCGGGAACCAAGATGTGGTGCTGTTCCGGGAATCTGACCAAGCCCGGCAACTACGAGCTCGAGCTCGGCCTCCCGCTCCGGGAGATCATCGACGAGGTGTGCGGCGGGCCGCCGGAGGGCCGGAAGGTCAAGGCGGTTCTGCCAGGTGGCTCTTCGACCGCGTTTCTGACGGCCGACGAGCTGGATTGCGTGACGACGTACGAGGGCCTGCAGGAGGCGGGAAGCGCGCTCGGCACCGCCTCGCCGATCGTGTTGGACGAAACCGCCGAGATCGTTCCCGCCATGCGCCGCATCGCACAGTTCTACGCCCACGAGTCGTGCGGACAGTGCGTTCAGTGCCGGGAGGGAACGGCATGGATCACCAAGATCCTGCGCCGAATCGAAGAGGGGGATGGAGAGCCGAGGGATCTGGACACGCTCTACGATCTGTGCGATCAGCTCACCGGACGGACGATC
>JBDGZR010000106.1:0-10943 GCA_039588495.1 Gemmatimonadota bacterium
CACGGCAGGACGGGCTTTCCCGAGATGTTGCGGCATCAGCACAGCCTCGGCTTCTGGCGCGGCCGTCTCCGTCTCCGAATCGGACCGACCCAGGAGCGGCTGGGCGTCTTCAGCATCATGATTCCGCCCTTCGCCCTCTGGCGCTTCCTATTCATCTGCCTAAAGATGGCGTCCTCCGACCCTCGAGGCCTTCCCAGGCTGGTCCTTCTCTCGCCCATGCTCCTGGCCGGCCTCATCGCGTGGGCGGTCGGCTTCCGGCAGGGCCTTCGCGCCGGCGAATCGCAGGCCTGACGCCCGCCGCCCGATGGCTGAGAACTCGTGCTGATCGACGCCCGTGCCCTGGCGGCCGATGCGGAGCTCGATTGCGACGTCTGTGTGATCGGAGGCGGCCCCGCGGGGATCACGCTTGCCCAGCGCTGGATCGACAAGCCGTTCCGTGTGATGCTGCTGGAGAGCGGAAGTCTGGAGGTCAAGCGGCGGTCACAGCGCCTGGCTCGAGGCGCCAACGTCGGGCTTCCGTACATCCCCCTGCACGTCAGCAGGCAGAGGTGCCTCGGCGGCGCCACGGCGCGTTGGACCGGCTGGTGCCGCCCTCTGGACCCCATCGACTTCCAGGTCCGGGATTGGGTTCCGGACAGCGGCTGGCCTTTCGGGCCCGAACAGCTCGCGGCGTATTACCGGGGCGCTCACGAGCTGTGCGAGCTCGGAACGTACCGTTACGACGAGGAGCCCTGGACGGGCACCATCGGACCGTCGCTCCCCGTCTCCGACGGGCCGCTGCGGACGAAGATCTTCCACCACAGCCCGCCCACGCACTTCGGCGTGGCCTACCGGGAACAGCTGAACGATGCACGCAACGTATCGGTCTATCTGAACGCCACTCTGCTCGGGCTGAAGGCGGATGAGTCTGGCAGGATCACGAGCGCCGTGGCGGCCGTGCCGGGGGGCGGAGGGCTCACGGTCCGCTCACGCATGTACGTCCTGGCCGCCGGCGGCATCGAGAACGCACGGATCCTGTTGCTCTCCGACTCGGGACGCGGCGGCCTCGGCAACGAGCGCGGACTCGTCGGCCGGTACTTCATGGAGCACCCCATCCTGTTCGCCGGTACGTTCGAGCCTCATCCACCGGACCGCGATGTCACGCTGTACACCTTTCCGCCCAACCGCGTCGAGACGCCCGACGTTCGCGGCCGGATCGTCGCCGCCCTCGCGCCCTGCGCGCACGTCTTGCGGCGCGAGCAGATCGGCAACTGCGCTGTCTACTTCATGCGCCGCGAGAGCCACAAGACCGTGCCGGACTACTTCACGGCCGGCGTCACATCGCTTCACGAGCTCGGGGCGGCGGCCCGACGGCTGGAGGCTCCCGAGGGCACGCTTCGGCATCTCAAGAGCGTGCTCGCCGAGCTGGGCCCCGCGGCGCGCACCGCGGCGAGGGCGTGGCGGGCCTCCGCGCCCGCGGGGCGCTACGCCCTCAAGGTCTATCTCGAGCCGTTCCCCAACCCGAACAGCCGCGTGGAGCTTTCCGACGACCGGGATCGCTTCGGGCAGCGGCGAGCTCGGGTGCGCTGGCAGCTCGGCGAGTCCGACCGGCACACGCTGCGTCGCCTGCTCGAGATCACCCGTTCGGAGATGGAGCGCACCGGATCTGGCCGCGTTCGAGTCATGGGAGAGGATACCGACAACGGCTGGCCTCCGACGCTGTCGGGCGGCAGCCACCACATGGGCGTGACGCGCATGCACGCGGACCCCGGCCGCGGGGTGGTGGATCCCGATTGCCGCGTGCATGGCCTCTCGAACCTGTACGTTGCCGGGAGCTCCGTCTTTCCGACCGCCGGCTACGCCAATCCCACGTTGACGATCATCGCGCTCGCCCTACGCCTGTCCGACCACCTCGAGTCCCGGATCGGGCTGACTCCGCGCATCTCGGCGGCGGAATGAACGAGAGGGTCTCGCTGGACCGCCTGACGGTCTTTTCGTTCCTGCTCGCGAGCGCGGCGATCTTCGAGCAAGCGAAGTGGGACAGATGGGCGAGCTCACCAGCGGAGCTGGTCGTTTCTGCCTCCGCTTTCTGGCTGTTCCTGCGCCCTCGCTCGCTTCCCGGGCTGGTCATCCTGTTGCTGTCGTTCGTCTGGAACGTGCTGCAGCGCTTGCCCTGGACGTCGAACCACTCCTTCGTGGTGGCGCTCGCGGCGACCACCGTTCTGGCTTCCCTGGCTCTGAAGGTCCGAGCGGAAGGTTGGCCTCCGGACAGGGAGAGGTGGTTCGATGCGTTCGCGCCCGCGGTGCGCATCGAGGTGGTCGTGGTGTACTTCTGGGCCTTCTTCCACAAGCTCAACGCCGGCTGGTTCGACCCGGAGGTCAGTTGCGCGGTGGTGCTCGCCGACGTCCTCGGTGGACGCCTCGGTCTGCCGGACGCGGGCTGGCTGCACGGTGGCGCCATCCTCGCGGGCCTGGCCGCCGAGCTCGCGATACCCGTCCTTCTGCTGTTTACACGCACCCGGGGGGCCGGAGTGTTGGTGGCGGCCGGGTTCCACTGGCTGTTGGGGATCGCGACCTTCTTCAACTTCTCGGCGTGGATGTACGGCTTGCTATTCCTCTTCCTGCCTGCCGGCTCTACGGACCACCTTCGTGGGTGGCTGACATCTCTGAGAGGGCGCGCTCTCCGCATCGCATCGCCCGTCGCGTGGAGGCGTTCCTATGTCTTGGCATCCCGGACCATGCTCGCCGTGGCGATGGCCGTGCTCCTCTATCACGCCTCCTGGAGTTTTCGGCCCGGAGGATTCCGGCTTCTGACGGTGCGCCCGCTGGACATCACCCGGTCGATGATCTCGCACGGATTCGAGGCACTCTGGTGGATCTATGGCGGCGCGCTGCTGGTCGTCCTCTTCGTACTGCTCTTCTCGCACCATAGGACCGACGGAGCCCCCGGGTTCGCGATGCGGGCTCGCCTGCTCGCCGTGTTCCCCATGATAGTCCTGTTGAATGGCGCCGCCCCGTACCTGGGGCTCAAGACCGAGACCGCCTTCTCCATGTTCAGCAATCTCCGCACCGAGGCGGGCTACGCGAACCACCTCATCCTGGACGGGGGTGTTCGGCTTGCCGATTACCAGGACGATCTCGTCTACATCGAGTCGTCCAGCGATGAAGAGCTCGCCCATCTATCGGAGGCCGCGTACGCTCTGCCCTACTTCGAGTTTCGCTCTTATCTGAGCAGAACGATGAGGAGGGGCGGGGGACCGATTCGAGTCACGTACGTCCGGGGTGACCGCAGGGTGGAGGTGACCGACGCGGCGAGGGAGCGGGAGCTGGCGGAGCCGGACCGGTGGCTGACTCGCAAGCTGCTGTGGTTTCGGCCCGTCTTCACCGGGACCTCACCGCCCTGCACTCACTAGGAGGTCGGCGAAGGGAGCTAGAGCGCGCTGGTCTCGAAATCCGCGACGGCCCGCTCGGCGGCTCGGACGGTGAGTGCCATGATCGTGAGGGTAGGGTTCTGATAGCCGGAGGAGACGAAGCAAGCTCCGTCGGTCACCAGCACGTTCTCGGCGTCCCAGCAGCGGCAGAACGGATCGAGCACGCCGGCGCCGGCCTCCGCGCCCATTCTCGCTCCGCCGAGCTCGTGGGTGGCGAAACCCGGATGGAAGACGCCGCTGTCGACGAACGACTTGTGCCCGATCATCTCTCTCAGACGATGCTCGCCCCACCATGGTCCGCGCCCGAGGCCGGCCGCCTCGGTCAGTTCGTCTACCTGGCGTCTCGCGTCGGCGATCAGCGCCCGATCGTTGTCGCCGTGGGCGCACTCGATATGAGCCACCGGCACGTCCCAGGCGTCCTTCTTCCTCCTGTTCAACGTGATGCGGTTCTCCGGACGCGCCAGCATCTCGCCGAACGCGCCCACCCACCAGAAGGGACCAGTACGGCCGATCCCTCCGCAGAGGCCGTATCCGCGCACGAACTCCGATTCATGATCGTGGAGGTTCCGAAATCTCGGAATGTAGAAGCCGTGGGCGGCTCCGAAGTCGAACGGATCCTTCTCGGAAAGCAAGGCTCCCCGGTGGGAGCGGGGGAGCGGTCCGCTGCGCACCAGATACAGATGATCCGTGATGTAACGGCCCAGCACGCCGGAGCTGCCGCCCAGCCCCTCGGGGTGTCGCTCGCACGCGCTGTTCAGCAGGAGACGCACGCTTTCGAGGGCCGATGCACAGAGGAAGACGAGGCGACCGCGGGCGTGCCGCACCGTCGGCTCGACGCGATCAACGTACTCGACGCCGGTGGCCTTGCCGGAGCGCCTATCGGTCGTGATCCGGCGCACGACCGCGTCGGCGCGAAGCGACAGATTGCCGGTCCGCTCGGCATCGTCGAGGGGTAGCGAGCCACCTTCTGCGCGGTACCGGATCACCCGAGCCTGGAGCACGTGCCTCGCGGGCCAGCGGCTCTCGACGAGGCGCTTGAGCTCGAGCTCGCTCGAGGTGAGCTCGCGCGGCGCCGCATAGCGCCCATCGGGGAGCTCGGGGAGGCCGTCCGCGTGGCCGCGGAGGCCGAGGCTCGTCTCCACCTTGTCGTAGAAGGGAGCCAGGTCGGCGTACGCGAGAGGCCAGTCTTCGCCGTAGCCGTCGTGGCTCGCGCCGCGGAGCTCGAAATCCGAGAAGCGCGGCGACAGACACGCCCACGTGAGAAACCGCCCGCCGACCTGTCGGCCGCGAATCCAGTAGAAGGGCTTTCCCATCGGCACCGTGTAGGGGTTCTCCCGATCGTCCACGTACAGGTGCTTGAGGTATCCTTTGAACGATGTGCCTCTTGCCTGAATCGGCTGCCTCCACAACGCGGCAAGCAGCCGGGCCAGGCGATCGCGGCCGGCGGGCGGAGGGAAGTCTGCCGCGGGATCGAGTCGGGGGCCGGCTTCGAGCACCAGTGTGTCGAGGCCGGCTTCCGTCAGGGTCTTCGCGGCGACTCCTCCCGCCGCTCCCGAACCGACGACGATGGCGTCAAAGGTCTTGTCCACGGCTCGTCCCGTCACTCGCCACCGGGTGGCGTATGGGTCTCGTTGCTCCACGCCGTATCGCGAAGCGTCTCTCGAAGGCGGCGTGAACCGGAGAGCCCGGGCAGGGTCTCCACCACCCCCAGGGAGTACGCGAGCCTGCACCGCGCACGGACGACAACGTGATGCGGCAGGACCGCGTTCAACGAGCACAGGCTGCCGCCGAGGATCACTTTGTGCGCCAGTTTCCCCACGAATCTCGCCCGCTCCCAAGGTCGGCTCATGAATTCGCGATAGATCGTTCCGTGTAGCACCCCGGATTGATAGCGGCGATCGATCAGCCAGGACTCGCTTAGTCGCTCCTCGGCGATCCACTCATCGACACGCGCCTCGTTCACTCGCACGATGCTGTAGCCGGCGTCGGCGACCATCCGGAAGAAGACGGTATCCTCGCCGTAGACGAACCGTTCCTCGAAGCGCAGGTCGAGCTCGCGCACGATCGCCGCCCGGAACATGACGTTGTTGGTCTGCGACTGCGACAGGTGGGATCCGGTCCGGCGGCGGACCATGTCGAAGAAGCGTCCACGTCGCACCCACGGAGGCGGAGGCGTCGGGAAGTACGGCAGTACGAGTCCGCTCACGACATCGGCATCGAAGTCCCGCTGGCCCTGCAGGAGGCATTCGAGCCAGTCGGAGGCAGGCACTTCGTCGTCATCGATGAACGCGATCCACTCGGTATCCCGATCGACCGACTCGAGCGCGCGGTTGCGAGCCACCGCGATGCCGGGTCGCGGCTCGTGAACATAGGTCAGTGCCACGCCGAGTCGATCCCGCCACTCCTCGCAGATGGAGCGTGCGCTGGCGTCGGGGTTGTTGTCGACGATGAGTACCTTGACCAGGGGCGGGCGTTCGGTGAACTCCTGGGATGCCAGTCCTTCGAGCAGACGCTCCAAACCCTCGGGTCGCTGACAGGTCAGCGCGCACACCGTCAGCATTGGAGTTCGTTCATGTCCGAGGTATCCTGGCTTATCCATGCAGGTCACGTGTTGCCTGAATGCGGCCGCGTTTCGGCCGAAAGACTACCAAGAGGAGTCGGCGAGGCCAATGTCCCGAGTTTACCGGAGAGCCGTGTGTGGGCAGTCGATCCTGCCTCCGGCGACGGCGACTCCGGTACCTGGCCGGTTCCTGCGGCGACTCTCTCCCAATCCTCTAGCCGGATCCAACCTCGCCTATCGCAGGTTCGTGATCATCGGACAAGCGCGAGCCGGGACCACCATGCTCGTTTCGGCGCTGGACAAACATGCTGAAGTGCTATGCCACGGTGAGGTGTTCCACCCCGACGGACCGTTCTTCGGCGTACCCGGCATGCCGGACCAATCGCCCATCCTGAGACACTACCGGAACCTCTTCCCCATCGCGTTCATGAACGCGCTCGTATTCAGAGGTTTGCAGGATGGGATCCACGCCGTCGGCTTCAAGATTCTATCACGACAGCTTCGCTGGTGTCGCAACCCGGTCCTCATCGACCGGCTGCTCTCGGATGGGCGAACTCGATTCATCCAGCTCTACCGGGAGAATAAGCTGAAGATGCTCCTCTCCCTGACGTTCGCTAAGCAATCCGGTGTCTGGTCTTCATCCGACAAGCTCGGCAAGCCGGCCGCAGTACGCCTCGACCCCGAAATGTGTAGGCAGATGTTCACGAGATTCGACGAGCACGAATCGTTCGTCCGGAGGACGTTTGCGGGCGAACACCTCATGTCGGTCGGATATGAGGAGCTGGTCAGCGACCCATCGTCGCACTTGTCGAAGATCCAGACGCATCTCGGTCTCGACGTCGAGGAGATCGGTCCATCCACGGAGAAACTGCGGCGTTGGCCGGAGCGTGAGCTCATCCGCAACTATGAGGAGTTACGGCTCTACTTCGAGGGCACGGAATGGGGCCACTTCTTCGAGGGCGGCGGCTAGGATGGGCGGGAGCCGAGCGCTCCCTCCATCCGCGCCGATCCTCCCGGCCGCCCCGAGCAACGAGCCTCCCGCCGCCTTGTGCGCCGAGCAGCCGATTTCCTATGCTTGGCGGGCGAGCCGGATGACCTGAGCAGATAGAATCCGCTGTACCGTCCCATCATGGAGGTGCGAGATGAGAGCCCATATTGCCGCGGCAGTTCTGACGTGCTTTCTGGCTGCGACCGTCGCTTGCGCTCCTGCGGCTGACGAAGGTGAGCCCGCCGCCGGAGACGTGGTGTCCACGGAGGTCGACATCGAAGCCGACATGGCGACGATCGACGCCATGCGCGCCTCGTTCGCCGAGGCCATGAGCGCCGGAGATGTGGACGGCATGATGAGCGGCTACGCTGATGATGCGGTTCAGATGCCGCCGAACGAGCCAGCCGTGACTGGCAAGGACGCCATCAGGGCCAGGTACCAGGCGGATTTGGAGCAACTCGACATGATGCTGGAGAACCCCGCCGAGGAGATCATCGTCAAGGGCGACTGGGCGATCCTGCGGGGCACTTACGTGTTCGGCGGGACACCGAAGGCGGATGGCGAGCCGATCCAGGATACCGGGAAGTACATGGTGACCTGGAGAAGGCAGGCAGACGGGTCCTGGCGCGTGGCACACGAGATCTGGAACAGCGACAACCCACCGCCGGAGGGTTCGTAGCCGCACCACTTCGTGCCCGGACCACAATAGGGGTGGTGAGGATCGACCGCCGCGCGGTTGGGCTGCTGGCGCTCGGGCTGACGTTGGCTGTCGCCCGGGCCGCTGCCCAGACGGAGTCCGGTACCCCGCCGGAGACTCCGGAGGAAGTGGTCGACAGGCTCTACGAGCTGGTCACATTCGAGGCGGGACTGACACCTGATTGGGCCGAAGTCAGGGCGCTCTTCCTGGACCAAGCCGTCATCGTGCTGCGGACGAGCCGCGATGCCTCGACCGTGTTATCCGTGGACGGATTCGTGGCCGATTTCCAGGCGTTCATCGAGCGGGCCGACGTGAAGGAGAGCGGGTTCGCCGAGACGGTCGTAACGATGAGGTCGATGGTGTTCGGCGACATCGCGCACGTCCTGGTGCTCTACGAGGCCAGCATACCCGGTTCTTCGAGAGGACCACAGCAGGGGGTGGACAGCTTCCAGCTGATCCGGACCGAGGGTGGCTGGAGGGTCGCGTCGGTCGTCAACGAGGTCCCCACGGACGCGCGGCCCGTGCCGCAAGAGCTGAGGCCGCCCGGTCCTGCTCCTCCGGAAGAGGAGCCATAGCGCCCGCGGATGCGCGGATCAGGGCTCGCGGATCGCCGTCAGGCGGACCTCACGAAGCGCACCGCCTCGAGCCAGGAGCGTTGTGGTAGCCACCGCGACTGACCGCCGACGCTTCCCACCGCGACGCGGTTGCCCCCCTGCCATTTGGCTGCGCGCAGGGCGGAATCGGCGGTTTCCAGAAGCTGGCGGTGATGAGTGATAGAGCCGTCCTGGCTGGCTACGCCGCTGCTCACTGTGATGGGGGTACCGTTGCCCCGGAACTGTGAGGCGACGTCCCAGGTCACCTGCTTCGAGAACGAGACGGCTCGGCGCACGCCGACGCCCGGAAGCAGGACGATGAACTCACCGCCCGGGCAACGACCCACCAGGTGATTCCGGTGCGCGTGGCTCTTCAGCACGAGCCCGACGATGAAGAGAGCCAGGTCGACCTCTTCATCATCCTGCCGTCTGGCGTACCGCTCGAAGCCATCGATCTCGAACTTGACGACGGAGCATTTTCGGCCCCACCGGCTCGTGGAGAACCAGGAGGCCAGCGAGCCCTCGACGATGCGTGCCGATGGGAGGCCGGTCTGAGGATCGTTCTCTCGCGGTCGGAGAAGCTCCGTAACAGGAGCTCTGCCGAAGGCGACCGCTTCCTGGGCTTCTCGCATGATCCCTTCCTGGTTACCGGCGTCCGCCGCTTGGCCGCGCCTACGAGGCGTCGATAGGAGCCTGAAGCGCCAGCGGGTACACCTGACGTGATGAAGGGCAGGACAGTAGGTGGGATGCTCCGGCGGCCGGGGTCCTTACATAACTGCCGGGTTTGTGGGGATCAGCCGAGCTTGTCAATCCACTTGAAAACGGGGTCCAGCTTCCCGGTCCACCAGAACACGGCCAGCAGGAGGACACCGAACAACCACCCAAAGAAGGCCAAGTCCCGTTTTTCCGTCGTTCTCATCGGCTCGCTCCTTCAGCCGCTCGCGGATACACCTGTCGCTCGTGTCGAGCAGCAGATGCACGATCTGTGCTGACGGCGTGTCTGCGTGCCTCATCAACCGTCTAACTGTCAGTGATGCGGACACTTACGCCTGTGCGGCCGAGTCGCGGAACGTACGCGACCAGGGGCGGAGGGTCGCGAGCCAGAGGAGAATGTCCGCCGGAGCGGAGTCCCGGTGCCTAATCAGGGCGGTGTAGCAGGACGGCAGCACCGCCGGTACGGTACGGCACCGGAACACGGCGTGGCCCTCGGTGCCGGCGATCACCACGTGCCCAGCGGCGTATTATCGGCATGACCAAGCTGCTCGTCTGGGGAGCGGTGATCATGCTGGCCGCGCTGGCCATGGACCGCCTGCTCCTCTGGATCGAATCCCGGGGCTGGATATACTGGCGTCGAAACCGGCCTGCCCGTGGAGCGTCCACCTACCACATGCTGGAGCTCCACTCCAACTTCGACCCCGGAATCCAGCACATCCTCGAAGCTACGGTCAAGGAAGAAGAGGACGAGGACGAGTCGGGAGATCCTCCCGCGGCCTGATAAATCCGCCGCACGTTTCCTACCCGTACGAGGGTCCAGTTTTCTACTTGTACAGGTGTACACGTAGAGGGAGCGCCGTGCCTCCGTTCAGGATCCGGCCTGGCGTGTCAGCCGGCGCTCCGGAGCAGGTCGTGGATTTCCCGACATGAGAAGAGGGAATCGCCCGATTGCCGCTTCGCCGGCTCTCCGATACCGTCACGCAAACAAACGTCAGAAGGCTGGGAACGAGGAGATAGCGAGAATGAGCACGGCGAAGCTGATCTATGACGGCAAAGAGTACGAGTTCCCGGTGGTGGTGGGGACCGAGGATGAAGTGGGTGTGGACTGCACGAAGCTGCGGGCGACGACGGGGGCGATCTCGCTGGACCCCGGCTACGGGAACACGGGTTCCTGCCTGAGCACGATCACCTTCATCGATGGCGAGAAGGGGATCCTGCGCTACCGTGGCTACCCGATCGAGCAGGTTGCCGAGCAGGCGTCGTTCGAGGAGGTGTGTTACCTGCTGATCTACGGGCACCTGCCCACCCAGGCGGAGCTGGATGACTTCCGTACGCTGCTCACGCAGCACAGCCTGATCCACGAGTCGCTGCGGCACTTCTTCGAGGGCTTCCCGCCGAACGCGCACCCGATGATGGTGCTCTCGGCGATGGTGGCGAGCCTGTCGGCCTTCTACACGGGAGCCGACGGGGAAGAGGACGTGGATCTGAACATCATCCGCCTGTTGGCGAAGGCGAAGACCATCGCGGCGCTCTCGTACAAGAAGTCGGTGGGCCAGCCGTTCATCTATCCGCGCAACGACCTGAGCTACACACAGGATTTCCTGCACATGATGTTCGCGGTCCCGACGGAGCCGTACGAGATCTCGCCGGTGCTGGATCGGGCGCTGAACCTGCTGCTGATCCTGCACGCCGACCACGAGCAGAACTGCAGCACGTCGACGGTGCGAATGGTCGGGTCGAGCCAGGCGAACCTGTTCTCGGCGATCTCGGCGGGCATCTCGGCGCTGTGGGGGCCGCTGCATGGCGGTGCGAACCAGAAGGTCATCGAGATGCTGCGGATGATCCGGGATGACGACGGCGACTTCGAGAAGTACGTGAACATGGCGAAGGACAAGGACGATCCGTTCCGGCTGATGGGCTTCGGGCACCGTGTGTACAAGAACTTCGACCCGCGGGCCACGATCCTGAAGGAGGCGGCGGA
>JBDGZR010000107.1:0-10890 GCA_039588495.1 Gemmatimonadota bacterium
CTCCGGCTCGCTCGGTTACCAGTTCGTGCAGAACGACAACACGAACTTGCTCGCCTCGCTGGGTTTCGGCGGCCGGTTTGACAACCTGACGACGATCGATCCGAGCAACAGAAACACGCCGATCCTGGACTTCACGGGCCAGTTCAGGCAGCTAGCCGGCCCGGTATCGTTTCGCCTTCGCATCTCCTACGACCCGTCCCTCCAGGACTTCAACCAGTTCGAGCTGCTCAACTCGCTGGACATCGGGATCAGGCTCATCGAGGGACTCACCTTCAAGTGGACGATCCTCCACGAGCACAACAACCCGCCTCCGACCGAGGATCCCGAGAAGAACGACTTCACGATGACCTTCCAGTTCGGCTGGGCGGCGGGTAAGTAGGCGGGCATGAGCTCTGCGACCGGCACGCCGGAGGGAGGTTCGGGAGCCCGCAAGCTCCCGCCGACGGCTTACGAGCTGAAGGAGGGCGAGGAGTACATCCCGCTCACCTACGGGGAGACGCCTACCGAGTTCACGATCAAGGCGGTCGTGGCGGGCGCGATCCTCGGGATGGTGTTCGGGGCGGCCAACACCTACCTCGGCCTCAAGGCCGGGCTGACGATCAGCACCTCGATCCCGGTGGCGGTCCTCACCGTGGTCGCGTTCAGAATCTTCACCGCCTTCGGCCTCCGGCACAGCATCCTCGAGAGCAACATGTCGCAGACCGTGGGCTCGGCGAGCTCCTCGGTCGCCTCCGGCGTGCTGTTCACGATCCCGGCGCTGTTCATCTGGGGGATGAGCCCGGCATGGGCGCAGATCACGCTGCTGACGATGGCGGGCGGGCTGCTCGGCGTGCTCGCGATGATCCCGCTGCGGCGCTACCTCATCAAGCGCGAGCATGGGATACTCCCCTACCCCGAGGGGCTGGCGTGCGCCGAGGTGCTCGTAGCGGCGGAGGGCGGCGGCAGCCAGGCGCGCGGCGTCTTCTGGGGCCTGGGCGTCGGGATGCTCTTCAAGCTGATCACCGACGGCTTCAAGTTCGTGGTCGGCACCTTCCAGCTCGTCCTCCCGCTCAAGGCGCAGCTGTCGATCAGCGTCTCGCCTCCTCTGATAGGCGTCGGTTACATCCTGGGCATCCGGATCGCCACCATCATGGTCGCCGGAGCGGCGCTCTCGTGGCTGATCATCATCCCGCTCATCAACCTATGGGGAGCGGGCCTGACGGAGCCGCTCTACCCCGAGACCGAGATGCTCATCCGCGACATGGCCCCGGGAGAGATCTGGCACCGCTACGTGCGCTATATCGGTGCCGGAGCGGTTGCGACCGGCGGGATCATCACGCTCATCAAGTCGATCCCGACCATGGTGGAGTCCTTTAGGCTCAGCGTGCGGCATATCTCCACCGGAGTGACATCCGCCGTCGAGAGGATCGATCTGGACCTCTCCTTCCGCACCATCGTGATCTGGATGATCGGGATCCTCGCGGTGCTCACCTTCGTGCCGGGGATTCTCGGGTACATCGACTCGATCCCGGTCCGGTTCGTGGCCTCGATCCTCATCGCGGTCTTCGCCTTCTTCTTCGTGACGGTCAGCTCCCGAATCGTCGGATTGGTCGGCGTGACCTCGAACCCGACCTCAGGGATGACGATCGCCACCCTGTTGGGAACGAGCGCGATCTTTCTCCTCTTCGGCTGGACGGACCTGGCCGGCAAGGCGACCGCGCTGATGGTCGGCACGGCGGTATGCATCGCCTCATCGATAGCCGGAGACACCTCCCAGGACCTGAAGACCGGCTTCCTCCTGGGCGCCACTCCCCGATTCCAACAGATCGGCGAGCTAGTGGGGGTGATCACCTCTGCCGGCGTGGTCGCCATCGTGGTGATCCTACTCAACCAGGGCGTACCCGGCGGCCTCGGCGGTCCGGAGCTTCCGGCTCCGCAGGCCGTGCTCATGAAGCTGGTGATCGACGGAGTGTTGGATCAGAGCCTTCCGTGGGCACTGATTCTGATCGGAGTCGGGATCGGGCTTGTCGCCAGCCTGTTCAAGATCCCGGTGCTCGCCTTCGCCGTCGGCGTCTATCTGCCTCTGTCGACGATGGCGGCGGTCTTCATCGGCGGCCTGACCCGGCACCTGCTCACCCGGAATCAGGCTCCCGAGGAAGCCGAAAGGCGACGGGAGGAAGGGGTGCTGTTCGGTTCCGGACTCGTCGGCGGTGGCGGACTGACCGGTGTGCTGCTGGCGATCTGGGTGGTGGCGCGCGGAGGCGAGCCGATCCGAGGCTTCCCGCCCGACCTGCCGCCGTTAGCCCAGCAGGCGTTGGCGCTCCTTACGATCGCGGCGCTCGTGGGACTGCTCGTGTGGCACTCGACTCGGAAGCCGGCGGCCTGACCGGCCTAACCTGCTCTAACCAGCCCTAAGCGGCGGAGGGTCAGCTGACGCCGAGGGCGATGATCGTCAGGATGAAGAAGGCCGCGAGCAGCGCAGCGACCAGGAGGACGGGAATGATCGAGGGACGCATCGCTGACCTCTACCTCTTGCCTGAGCTCCTTGTTCTTGATGGCGCCGGCTCGAACTAGCCATACGCTGCCGTATTGTGACGCGCCGCTCGGTAATCGTCAATAGGCGAGACGAATCAACCGGGGGCCGAAGCTAGCCGTCAGCTCTCTCCGCCGTCGGGATTCTCCAGCGAGGCGCGGAAGTCATCGAGGCTGCCAAACCGGTGGGCGCCGATCGCTGACACCTCGGTCCCATAGCCGGCGGCCGCCGCTCCCCCGACGAAGATCTGGAGGTTCTCGCCCAGCTCCCTTCGGAGCGCGGTCAACTGCTCGCTGACCTTTGCGCCGGCCGGGGCTCCGCTGGACGCCACGATGCTCAAGCCGACGGCCGCAGCCCCGGTGCGCCGGACGGCGGCCACGATGTCTTCTGTCGGCAGGTTCGCCCCGATGAAGGTCGCTTGCCAGCCGGCCGCGGCGGCAGTGGCGGCCGCGAGCATGGCACCGAGCTCGTGATCCTCCCCGGACAACGTGGACAACAGGATCCGGGGTGATCCCTCACCGGGCTGCATGGCGGAGATCATGCGGGCGAGCTCCGTGCGAACGGCGACGGTTGCGAGGTGCTCCTGCGCGGGGTCCAAACGTCCCATCCGCCACCGCTGCCCGATCTCCTGAAGAACAGGCACCACCACGGCCTCAAGGAAGTCGGCACCCGACAACCCCATCATCCCCCTCGACAGGGCCGCCTCTAGCCGCTCGCTGGACATCTCTTCGATCGCCAGCATGCACTCCTCGACCATTTCGGCAGGCGCTTCGGCGCCGTTTCGCGCCGCTGGGCTCGGCTGCGTTGGAGGCGCGACGGGCGTCGCGAGCTCCCGGAGCTCGTCCATGGGTCGGTCAGCGACCTCCCCGATGCTCCAGCCGACCAAAGTGGCGGCCCTGAGCAAGCTGAGCCGCTCGATGTCCTCCTCGCTGTAGAGCCGACGTCCCGAGTCCGATCTGGCCGGGCGAACCACGCCATACCGGCTCTCCCAGACTCGCAGCACGTCCTTCGAGAGACCGGTCCGGCGGGCCACTACACCGATCGGGAAGCGCATCTCCATCGTCGCACCATCGCCATTAGCTGTCATAGCAAGAAGTTAGCAGGACACCCGAGCGACTGTCAAGCTTTGGTTCTAGACAATCACTTGACACCACGAGCATAACTGACTATCTTTCTCGACAAGTCATAGACAACGCCTCGAAGGAGCGCCGATGGGACGCCGAGTCCGGTGCTCGAGGAATGCC
Organism: Gemmatimonadota bacterium; assembly: GCA_039588495.1. Classification (GTDB taxonomy): domain Bacteria; phylum Gemmatimonadota; class Gemmatimonadetes; order Palauibacterales; family Palauibacteraceae. The sequence goes on from JBDGZR010000107.1 coordinate 3,757, forward strand.
CGACCACGTAAACGGAGTGTTGAAGACATGAAGCTGTCCAGAGCAACGAAGTTGGCCGTTCTCCCCCTCTTCCTCGGTGTCGCGATCGTGGGCTGCGGGGACGACGATCTTCCGGTCGCGCCGGAGCCGCTGCCTGATATCGTCGACACGGCCATCGGCGCCGAGATCTTCGAGACGCTGGTCGCCGCGGTCATCGCCGCCGACCTGGTCGAGACCTTGAGGTCGCCGGGACCGTTCACCGTATTCGCGCCCACGGACGAGGCGTTCGCCGCTCTGCCGGCAGGCACCGTCGAGAGCCTGCTGCTGCCGGAGAACAAGGATCAGCTGATCTCGATCCTCCTCTACCATGTCGTGGCCGATGAGGTCACGTCCGACGAGGTGTTGATCTCCACCGAGCTGACCACCGTCGAGGGAAGCCCGCTTCAGATCGACGCCGTGAACAACAGGGTCAACCAGGCGAATCTGATCCAGGTGGACATCGAGGCCGAGAATGGCGTGGTGCACATCATCGACTCGGTTCTCCTGCCGCCCGCCGAGTAGTCTGGGCACGGGAGATGATAGTGGCTCCTGGGATGGGTGGATCACTGGTGTGGTCACTATGCCGCTATCACGCTGGTTGGGGCTGGGATCTGCCCGCTTCGCGGGTCAGGCTCCCAGTCCTCCAGTGACCTCACAGTCCTACGGACCCGACTCGGACGTACTCCGCAGCAGTCTTAAGCTGCGCTCGACTCCTGGAACAGATGCACGTCCCGCTGCGGGAACGGGATGCTGCAGCCGGATCCTTCCAGCTCCTCCTTGATCCGACGCGTAAGATCGAAGCGCACGTCCCAATAGTCGTCGGCGGTGCACCAGGGCCGGACCACGAAGTCCACCGATGAATCCCCGAGGTTGGACACGGCCACCTGGGGCTCCGGATCTGCCAGCACCCGCTCGTCCGCCCGGACCACCCTCTCGATCGTCTGCTTGGCGACGGAAAGATCGTCTTCGTAGCCGACGCCGATGACCAGGTCGACCCGGCGCGTGTCGTTCGCCGAATAGTTCTTGATCGGCTTTCCCCACACCTCGGCGTTCGGGATGATGGTGCGGACGTTGTCCGGCGTGTTCAGCACCGTCGAGAAGATGCCGATCTCCTCGACCTTCCCTCTGTCGCCCCCGACCTCCACCCCATCCCCGACGCGGAACGGCCGGAAGACAAGCAGCATCACGCCGGCGGCGAAGTGGGAGAGGGTACCCTGGAGCGCGAGTCCGACGGCCAGACCCGCCGCGCCCAGCACCGCGACGAGCGACGCGGTGGGGATCCCGAACAGCCCCAGTACGGCGACGACGACGAAGGCCATGGTCAGCCAGTACGCGATGCCGGAGAGGAACGGCGAGAGCGTCTCATCCGTTTGACGACGCTCCAGCGCGGCTCGCACCCCGTTCCGGATCCGGGCCGCCACCCAGCGGCCGATCAGCAAGACCGCAATCGCCCCTACCACGCGAAGCCCCCACGTCGTCACGAGGCTCATCGCGAGCGCACCGAGCCCGCTCAGGTCGTAATCTCCCATCATCGCCTCCTTGGTTGTCGGGAATCAGCTGTATTTGGAAGCCTGTCAGCTCTCGTCGGCAGGCTGCAGGGTCGGTCAGATCTCTTCCAGCAGCTTCCGGATCGTAGCCTGACGGTATCCGAAGATCCGGGTCAGCTGCAAGCGGATCACCGGCCAGGCTATTTCGCCGAGAGGCCACATCGGAAGACGAAAGCGCACCTCGTCCTCGATCCTCGTGGACCCGTCGGCCTCGGGCTGGAAGCGGTGGGTGTGCACCCATTGGCTATAGGGTCCCTTCAACTGCTCATCGACGAAGCTGCATGGAGGATCCCACCCCGAGATCAATGTGCGCCACCGCATCGGCGCGGCGAAAAGCCGGATCTCGTAGTCGATCAATGCCCCGTCCCTCATCTCGATCGGAAGAGGGCTGAGGATGCGGAACTTCAGCTCCGGAGGTGTGATCTTCTCGAGATTCGCCGCCTCCGAAAAGAAGTTGAAGACCCGGTCGAGCGGCAGATCGAGCCTCATCGACGCCTGGAGCAGGTGCGGTGCCTGCCGGCCGAGCCCCTCGGCGCGTCGGATGCGCACAGCGCCGTCCGCCCCCGCCGATCTTGGGCCCGCGCCGGCGGTGCTCAACCTCTCACTCGCTTCCGAAACCAGGGGAAGAATGCGCTCGTCTCGCGCTGATACCGCCGGTAGTCCTCCCCGCGGCTCTTCAGCGCCTGCTCCTCGGTCGGAGGAATCCCGGTAACCCGGAGGATGAAGAAGAGCATGAGGCCGGGCGCGATCCACGTGACCGACCACCACGGCGAACCCCACGCCATCACGACCCAAGCCAGCCAGAAGATCCACTCGAAGAAGTAGTTCGGGTGCCGGGAGTACCGCCACAGTCCCTCCCGGCATGTCCTTCCCCGGTTGGCGGGATCGCGGCGGAAGCGCCGCAGCTGCCGATCGGCCGCCGACTCCCCGGCGATTGAGACGAAGACGATGGCCAAGCCCGCGACGTCCCAGAGCCTCAGCGAAGCGGCGGGGTGGAGCATCACGAGCATGAATTGTAGCGAGAGGCAGGCCGCAAGAAAGGCCTGAGCCTGATAGAAGACAAAGAGCCGTGGCTGGAAGCGGCGGCCCCATCGCGCACGCAGCGTGCCGTAGCGAGCGTCCTCGCCCTGCGGCAGGACCCTGTCGAAGAGGATGTAGGAGGAGAGGCGGAGGGACCAGATGGCCGCCGAGAAAGCCACCAACCAACGCCGCGCCGGAAGACCCTCGCCCAGACCGGCCGCATAGAGCAAGGCCAGGAAACCGAGGCCCGCGATCCAGCCCAGGTCCACCACCCCGGCGTCGCCGGTCCGCCGCTGAAGGAGCCACAGAGCCACCATCGCGAGCGCCAGGATGGCCCAGCCGCTCAGGAACAGCCAGATCGCTCCCATCGCGGCGCTAATCGGCGGTCTTCTGCGGCCGCCTCGGCCGTCCAGCCCACCTCATCCGTTCAGCCGCCAGATCGCGAGGTTGAGCGCTGCCGCGAAGGTAACCCACGCCCAGTACGGGAGAAGCAGGAGCAAGGTCCAGGGAACCAGCCGCCCGAACAGGTAGGCCGTCCACCCGACGAAGAGCCACAGCAACGCGATGTCGACGAGGGCCGCCCCAGGGGAGCGGAGACCGAAGAACAGCAGAGACCAAAGCCCGTTGAGCAGCAGTTGTACCAGAAACACAGACAGCGCCCGCTTGACTCCGGCGACGCCGATTCCGAGACGCCAGACACTGTACGCGGCGACTCCCATCGCCAGGTACAGGACCGTCCACACCGGAGCGAACAGCCAGTCCGGCGGAGTGAACGACGGCTTGACGAGCGTCGGATACCAGTCGACCACGCCTTCGGCGGTCAGGAGGCCGGACACGAGACCTACCGTCAAAGGCAACAGCAGCGCGATTCCGGCCCGGATCGACTCTCGCATCGGACGGTTAGACTCCGAGTTTGTATGCAATGCCGGCGATCAGAGCAGCCAGAAAAGCGCCCCAAGCGATGTCCACAACCGCCACGAGCGGCGGAAAACCCTTCAGCGTGGCGAGGTTCGTCAGGTCGTACGTCGCGTAGGCGATCGCCCCGAAGAGACCTCCGAGCACGAGGGCTCGGCCCCAGGAACCCCGTTCCAGAGCCGGGATTACGGCGAAAACCAGTATGCCCGCTACGAATAGGAGATAGAAGACGAGGGCCGGGGCCCAGCGGACGTCTGGTCGCAGAAGCGGGCCCAACTGATGGCGGTAGAAGCCGCGGGCGATGACGCCGAGCCAGAGCAAATCGACGACCAGGAAAACGCCGAGAGACGCGGCGTAGAGTCTCAGGAGCTTCGCCAGGTTCATTCGAGCATACTACCTCGTTAGCGCACCGGTGGCCGCGGTGATCCACCAGAGGCCCACGCCGAGGCTCGCCAGACCCGTCGCGAGCGCGACGCCACGCGCCACTCCAACCGTTGTCGAAACCCGTCTGGCGGCGACGGCAGCCAGGAAGGCATAAAGCCCCATCGCGAGGATCGTCCCTGCCCCGAAGGCCGCCAGGTAACCGATCGCGGGCCAGAAACCGGGGAGCAGCGTAACCGGGATCAAAGCCACGATGGGAGCAGTTCCCGCCAGGCCATGCACAGCACCCACGAGGGTCGAGACGTGTCGGTGGCGTGGGACCTCGCGCCCGTGCCTCGACTCCTCGTGCGTGTACCCGTGATCGTGCGAGTGGTCGTGATCCCGCGTGTGGTCGTGTGAGTGCGGATGTCGGTCCGGGGCGTGCGCGTGGAGATGCGCATGTCCGCCGTGATCTTGCGGGCGGTGGATGTGCAGCCGACGTGAGGCCCGAAAGCTCCAAACGCCGAGCGCCGCAAGCATGACGCCTACGCCGAGCTCCGCCCAGGCCTCCGTGCCCTGTGGCATGGAGACTCCCGTCCAGGCAAGCGCCGCGCCGACCAGAAGCACCACGAGGGCGTGGCCGAACCCCCAGCGGATTCCGAACAGAGCTGCATTTCCCGCCCGCGGAGAGCGACCCACGAGCGTCGTGACGGCGACCATGTGATCCACCTCCAGAGCATGTGATGCCCCGAGGGTGAAGGCCGCCACGTAGGCGGCAAGCCACTGGCTCAGGTCAGATCTCCTTGCCGGCGAGAAAGAGCCAGGTTTCGAGTACGGTGTCCGGATTGAGGGACATGCTCTCGATCCCCTCGCTCAGCAGCCACTCCGCCAGATCGGGGTGGTCGGAGGGGCCCTGCCCGCATATGCCGATGTACTTGTCGGCGCTCTTGCAGGCCCCAATCGCTGCGGAGAGCAGGGCCTTTACCGCGTCGTCCCGCTCGTCGAAGATGCCCGCGATGATCGCGGAATCGCGATCCAGACCGAGAGTCAGCTGCGTGAGGTCATTCGACCCGATCGACATCCCGTCGAAGTGTTCCAGGAAGGCATCGGCGAGGATCGCGTTCGATGGGACCTCGCACATCATGATCACCGTGAGGTCGTTGACGCCGCGCTCGAGACCGTTCTCGGCCAGCAGCTCCACGACCTGCCGGCCTTCCTCCACCGTACGGACGAAGGGCACCATCACCCACACGTTGGTGAGACCCATGTCGTCCCGCACCCGCTTCAGCGCCCGGCACTCGAGCTCGAAGCAGGGGCGGAAGCTGCCGTCGACGTACCGGGAGGCACCCCGGAAACCGAGCATCGGGTTCTCCTCGTGCGGCTCGTACCGGTCTCCGCCGATCAGGTTGGCGTACTCGTTCGACTTGAAGTCGGACAGCCGCACGATAACCGGCTCGGGGGCGAACGCGGCCGCGATCGTGGCGATCCCTTCGGCGAGCTTCTCGACGTAGAACTCGACCGCGTCGGCGTAGCCGGACATCTGAAGGTCGATCGTCTCCTTCAGCTCTGCGGGCAGGCGCTCGTACTCGAGCAGCGCCTGCGGGTGAACGCCGATCATCTTGTTGATGATGAACTCGAGGCGTGCGAGGCCGACGCCGCTGTGCGGGATCGCGGCGAAATCGAACGCACGGTCCGGATTCCCGACGTTCATCATGATCTTGACGGGTATCTCGGGAAGGGCGTCCAGCTCGATAAGCGTCGTATCGTATCCGAGCAGACCGTCGTATACGAACCCCTCGTCCCCCTCCGCGCAGGAGACGGTGACGTCCTGGCCGTCCTCGATCGTCTCCGTGGCGTCCCCACAGCCGACGACGGCCGGAATGCCCAGTTCGCGTGCCACGATCGCGGCGTGGCAGGTACGCCCGCCCCGGTTGGTCACGATCGCCGAGGAGATCTTCATCACCGGCTCCCAATCGGGATCGGTCATGTCGGTCACCAGGACATCTCCGCGTCGGACCACGCCTATCTCCGCGGCCGATTCCACGACTCGGGCCGGCCCGCTGCCTATCTTGTGGCCGATGCTGCGCCCCTTCGTGATGACGCGGCCGCTCTGCTCGAGCGTGAAGCGCTCGATCAGCCGTCCGCTCCGGCTCTGGACGGTCTCCGGCCGCGCCTGGACGATGCGCAGCCGTCCGTCGACGCCGTCTTTCGCCCACTCGATGTCCATCGGACAGTCGTAGTGCCGCTCGATCCTCATGGCCTGCCGGGCGAGCTCCTCGACCTCGGCATCGGAGATGCAGAACCGCCGTCTGTCTTCCGCCGGCACCTCCACGGTGGTCACCGGGCTCGCTTCGCCGTTCTCGGCGTAGATCATCTTGAGGGCCTTCGTCCCGAGCGTCCGGCGAAGGATCGCGCTGCGACCGGCCGCCAGAGAAGGCTTGTAAACATAGAATTCATCAGGGTTTACGGACCCCTGCACGAGCGTCTCGCCAAGTCCGTACCCTGCCGTGATGAAGACCACGTCGCGGAACCCCGAGTCGGTGTCCAGCGTGAACATGACCCCGCTCGCGCCGAAGTCGGCCCGGACCATCTCCTGGATTCCGACGGAGAGCGCCACCTGCCTGTGGTCGAAGCCGTGGTGGGAGCGGTAGGAGATGGCCCGGTCGGTAAACAGGGAGGCGTAGACGGCGTGCACCCCCGCCACGACGGCGCTGAACCCTTCGACGTTGAGCAGCGTGTCCTGCTGCCCGGCGAAGGAGGCCTCGGGAAGGTCCTCGGCCGTCGCCGAGGAGCGAACGGCCACCGCTACCTCTTCCCCGTTGCCGAGGGAGGTGTAGGCCGCCTCGATCTCCGCTCTCAGCGTTTGGGGAAACGGAGCCGCCTCGATCCAGCCGCGGATGTCGGCTCCGGTGCTCCGGAGCGCGCCGACGTCGTCCACGTCCAGCAGATCGAGCGCCCCGTAGATGCGCTCGCCCAGGCCGTCGTTGGCCAGAAAATCGCGATAGGCCAGCGCCGTGATGGCGAAGCCGCCGGGCACGTCGATCCCTTCCTCGGAGAGCGCACCGATCATCTCCCCGAGAGAGGCGTTCTTACCTCCCACCGTTTCGATGTCGTTCCTACCGACGGATTCGAAGGGGACGATGTACTCCCTCATCGCCGCTTCCCTTGTTCGGTGTGTATATAGGTAGAAGAATCACCGCTGGGCCGGCGCGCGCCTGGGCCGCCGGCACGCGTCAGCGGATCCCTCGAGGTGTCGCGAAGCTCATGAGCCCAC
>JBDGZR010000108.1:0-10857 GCA_039588495.1 Gemmatimonadota bacterium
GTTCCTGTTCTCCGCCATCGTCTCGGGCATCGCGCTCGTCCTGTTCATCTACGTGGCCGCCAGCCTGTTCAGGTCGAAGCCTGTGGACATGCGGTGTGCGGACAAGCTGGCCGCCTTCCTGTTCTACGCGATGATCGTCGACTTCTCGCTGGAGATGCTCGATTTCATCCACCGCCTCTACGAGTCGGAGGAGTCGATCGAGATCCTCTCCCAGCTGATCCAAGGCCCGCTGTTCATCAGCCTGATCGTGCTCCAGGTCGTGCTGGGGACGCTCCTCCCCTTGATCGCGCTGGGCGTGGTCTCGCCGGCGCTGTCGGACAGAGGGGTGTCCAGGACCCCTGCCGAGCTGAGGCGTCTCATCTACCTCGCCTGCGCGACCCTCGTGCAGATCGGGATCTTCAGCATCCGGTGGAACGTGGTCCTGGGTGGGCAGCTGTTCTCCAAGAGCCTACGCGGGCTGACGGTCTACAAGCCCCTGCTGTTCGGGACGGAGGGACTGCTCATGGCCAGCGTGCTGCTGTTTCTGCCGCTCGTCATCCTTTGGGTCCTCGTGAAGGTTCTTCCGCCCTGGTTGGACGCCGAAGCCACGGAGTAAGCCCGGCGGGTGCCGGGCGGCGGCCCTCCAGCCGCCTGCGCTCTTGCGGAATCCACCGCTCGGCAATCGAATCAACGGCATGCCTGTCCGTTCCGCCCCCACGTGGGGAGCGTCTACGAAGAGCGTCTACGAATCCCGGGAGCAAGTCATGAGGAATCCCGCATCTCTCTTTGTCTTTCTGGCCGCCGTGCTGACGGCCTCCTGCTCGGCGGCGCAGGAGGCGGAGGATGTGGATGACGGGCGGATCTCGGAGTTCGGGAGGTACGAGGGCTACTCGGAGGCTGTCTTCGGCGAGTGGGTGAACACCTCCCGCTACCTTGAGATGCGCGACGGAGTGAGGCTGGCGGTGGACATCACCTTTCCCGCGGTCGCCGGTGAGATCGCCGAGGGCCCGTTCCCCGTCGTCTGGACGCACTCCCGGTACCATCGGAACCCCGGGACCCTGGCCCGGCTCTTCGCCCCCGAGGGCGCCGAGGTTCCCGAGATCAACTCGATGGTCGACGCCCGGGAAGATCTCCAGCTCCTGGTCAGGCATGGCTATGTCGTGGCCGCCGTGCAGGTCCGAGGGGGAGGCGCGTCGTTCGGCACCTATCAGGGACTCTTCTCGGAGGCGGAGACGGACGACGCCCGCGAGATGATCGAGTGGTTCGCGACTCAGCCCTGGAGTGACGGAAACGTGGGGATGTATGGAGGCTCGTACCTCGGCATCACCCAATACATGGCCGCCTCCGAGGGACACCCGGCCCTGAAGGCGATCTTCCCCAACGTCGCCGGCATGGACATGTACGACCAGCTGTATCCGGGCGGCGTCTACCGCTCCGACATGATCGACCACTGGGGAGGGCTCACCCGCAACCTGGACGTCGAGTGGCCGGCTCCTCCGGTGCAGGGTGACGAGGACGGGACCGCGCTCCTGCAAGCGGCCATCGCGGAGCATGAGGACAACTGGGATGTCGCGCAGGAGTACGGGTCGGGGGCGTTCAGGGACCACGATGTCCCGACGCTCACGTGGATGGAGCACGGCCCGACCGGCGTGCTCGAAGAGCTCACCGAGGCGCGGGTTCCCGCGTATCACTGGAACGGGTGGTACGACATCTTCGTCCTCGATGCGCTCCTCTACTGGGCAAATTACGAGGGGCCTCAGAGGATCGGGATCGGCGCCTGGTCCCACGGTGCCATGCCCGACAGCGCGCTTATGGCGGATCGTGCGCGCTTGACCACCATCGAACAGCTCAGGTGGTTCGACTACTGGCTCAAGGGGATCGACAACGGGATCATGGACGAGAGCCCCGTCCACTACGCCGTCATGAACGATCCGGGCGATTGGAGCTGGGAGTCGAGCGACACCTGGCCGATCCATGGGACCGAGGAGACGCGGTTCTACTTCGCGGAAGGCCCGTCGGAGAGCGTCGGGTCCGTCAACGACGGCGTCCTCACGATGGATCCATCGGCCGGTGACGCGCTTTTCGACACCTATGAGGTGGACCTGACCACGACCACCGGCACGACCACGCGGTGGGACAACGCGGTCGGCGGGGCGCCCCTCATGATCTATCCGGACCTCGCGCCCAATGACGGCAAGTCGCTCACCTACACCACGCCTCCCCTGGAAGAGGACCTGACCGTCACCGGCCACCCGCTCGTCAGCCTCTGGATGACGTCGTCGACGAACGATGGAGAGATTATCGTGCTCCTCGAGGAGGTGGACGAAGACGGCGTTGCGCGGTACGTGACCGAGGGGGTGCTCCGCGCCTCCCACCGGGAGCTTGCCGAGGCGCCATGGGGGGACAACATGGGCCTGCCGTTCCAGCGGAGCTTCCGCGAAGACAGGGAGCCGCTGCCGGCCGACGAGCCGGCCGAGCTGGTCATGGACCTTCTTCCCACATCGACCGTCTTCAACGCCGGCAAGCGGATCCGCGTGACGATCATGGGCGCGGACGCCGACAATCTCGAGCTGCCGGAGGCGGCGCCCACGTACCGCATCTATCGTGGCGGCGCCTATCCGTCCGGCATCGTGCTGCCCGTCGTGCGGTAGGGTCTGTAGGCGCTGGGACCGAGGTCTCTTCGGCGCTGGCGTTCGGAGTGTCCCGGCGACGGCCGGCCGCGCCTGTAGGGCAATTCCCGACGTCCTGTGTCCAGAGTCTTGCGACTGGAGCGGCCGCTGCGGGGCGGTCATAATGTTAAATTGGTAAGGTACGGTCCACACTACTAGCCACGTGGGAAGGTCGTCGTGTCCTTTGACCTTAACGATAAGGACAAGATCGCGTCCCTCCTGGCGCAGCCGGACTCCTCCCCCTCGGCGGAGAGGGCCGAATGGCTCCGATCCCTGTCGAACGCCGATCCGAAGGGTGAGCCGGAAGCGCCAGCCGCCCGCATCCTCGAGACAAGAGTTCCAACGCGCGAAGGCCGGTCCAGGCCGCTGTCCCTGACCGCCCACCAGATCCCACTTGATCTGCTCCGCCGGGCGGCGGATCGGCTCCAGATGGTGGCGGCGATCATGGCTATCGCCCTCGCCGGCTACGTGATCATCACCAACCTGTCGCCGGTGCTGGCCGACCCCTCGCTCGCCCAGCCGGGTCCCACCCGCCTGATCGTCCTCGCGCTGCTGCTCGTGTCGATCGGGGTGTACTTCCTGGGCCGCTTCCATGCCCTGAAGCCCGAGCGCATGCTCGACGTCGGCCTGTGGTACATGGTTTTCCTCGCCTTTGGGGGCGCGGTAGCCATCCAGTTCTTCGCCGGCGAGCTTCGGATGCCCACCTGGGGGGTCTCGGAGGTCGCCGTTCTCATCCTCGTGTTCGCGATTCTTGTCCCCAACACCCCCGGAAAGGTGCTGCTGTTCGCTCTCGTGGCCGCGACACTGGACCCGGTGGGAGATCTGATCTACGGGCTCAGAGGAGGGGAGACGCCCACCTTCCTGCAGATGTTGGCCGCGTACTACGCGAACTATCTGGCGGCCGGGATCGCGCTGGTCACCGCCCACGTGCTCACCCGGCTTGCACGCGAGGTTAGCGAGGCGAGGGAGCTGGGTAGCTACCGGCTGACCGAGCGGCTCGGCCGTGGAGGCATGGGCGAGGTGTGGCGGGCGGATCACCGGATGCTCGCCCGCCCGGCGGCGGTCAAGCTGATTCGGCCCGACATGTTGATGGGCGTGGGGGAGGATCGCGAGACGCTCGTCCGCCGCTTCGAGCGCGAGGCGCAGGCCACGGCGCTGCTCAGATCCCCCCATACGATCGAGCTGTACGACTTCGGGGTCACCCCGGAGGGCTCGCTCTACTACGTGATGGAGCTGCTCGACGGGTTGGACATGCAGAGCCTGGTGGAGCGTTACGGCCCGCTGCAGCCGGGACGTGCCGTGTACCTGCTGACACAGGTGTGCGATTCGCTGTTCGAGGCCCACGAGAACGGGCTCGTACATCGGGATATCAAGCCGGCCAACGTTTACGTCTGCCATTACGGGATGGAAGCGGATTTCGTGAAAGTGCTGGATTTCGGGTTGGTCGGGCGTCGTCCGGGAATCGCCGCGGACACCCGTCTCACCATGGGGGATTGTCCCGGAGGGACCCCGGCCTTCATGGCGCCCGAGCAGATCCTCGGCCAGATGGTGGACGGCCGGACGGACATCTACGCGATGGGCTGCCTGGCCTTCTGGCTGTTGACGGGTAGCTGCGTGTTCAGCGGAGCCACCCCGCTGGACGCCGTGGTCAAGCACGCGCGGGAGGTACCCGAGCCTCCGTCGGCCCGCTCCGAAATGCCAATCCCGGCGGACCTGGACGAACTGGTCCTGGCGTGCCTGGAGAAGGAGCCGGAGAGGAGACCCGCGAGCGCGATGAGTCTCAGGTCGCAGCTCGCCGGATGTGTGTCCAACGATCCGTGGAACGGCGAAGAGGGGCGGTCATGGTGGCAGCTGCACCGGCCGACCGCTGCAGCCGAGCCGGTGGCGGAGGGCGCATGAACCCGATGCGCGCGCGGCTCGTTACCGGGCTTATCCCGCTTTTTGTTGCGATCTCCGTGCCCGCCGCCCTGCAGGCGCAGGTGAAGGGTGACGAGGCGGACCGGGTCTCCCGGGAGCAGGTTCTGAGTGCGATGCAGGCGGAGGCGGAGCAGGGCTACAACGTGCTCGCGACGACGAACTCCACCCGGTTCTCGACCTCGGTGATCCTGGCGGTCGTTCGGGCCGCCAGGGCCGATGCGCCAGAAGGAACACCCTTGCTCATCCACCACTCGGATTGGTACGCGGCCTACTCTGACGTGACGGGACTGCCGCCAGAGGAGATTCCGGAGTTCGTCGCCCTGGCGAACGAGTACGAGCAGGACCGCGTCGTCGAATACAGCTTCGCGGACGGCCGGGTCGAGGTCGTGGAGGGCTTCGAGCCCGAGCTCATCGTCCGCGTGCAGGCGTCCTGGCCCGATGCGCCGGGGAGGGCCGACAAGTACACCTTCGTCGACACGCTGACGAGCCCGCACATCCGGGTGACCAACCGGCAGCAGGTCGCTTACTGGCTGCTCGACTTCGGCGACATGATCGTACAGGACGAGATCGAGGGAGTCTCGGCCCGTCCCATCGGGGGCGCTCTCGGAGCGCTGTTCGCCATAATCGGGGATGGACGCGCGGTCCAGAACCGCTTCGCCGTCACCGCGGACGGGCTGATCGTGACCTACGCTCTCGTCAAGAAAGGCCCGATGAAGGTGGAGCCGCTTACCGTGACCTACCCGGACGGGACCGTCGAAACGGAGTTCCCGCAGGACCGGGGCGACCTGCAGGGGGTCGCGAACTACATCATGCTGCCGCTCGAGGTCGAGTACGAGGAGTCCGGCTAGTCACGGGCGGACCGCTCGGGGGCATTCGGTCGTGCCTGGGCCGAGCGCCCTCTCGCCCTAGCCCCCGGCCGACTACAGCTCAGAGGCGTACTCAGCGATGTCTCGCCCCATGGTGAGCAGCAAGTAGATGCGGAAGCCGAGCGTGGCGCCGATCTCCCGCCCGGCTCGTGCGGCGGCGTCCCCGGCGGCCAGCCCGCTCTCGATACTTGACAGGAAGACGGACATCATACATACTGGTCGGTATGTCACCCATGACTGCCGCCCCTTCCCGTCCGCGCCGAGACGCGCACGCCACGCGAGAGGCGTTGCTCGAGGCCGCTTTTGACGAGATGTACATGAACGGTTTTCGGGCGGCCAGCCTGGATGCGATCCTGCGGTCGAGCGGCGTGACCAAAGGGGCGCTGTATTACCATTTCGGGAGCAAGCAGGGACTAGGTTATGCCGTGGTGGAGGAACGCGTGATGCCACTGGTTAGGGAGCGTTACATAGATACCTTTAGGAGCGTCAGTGATCCGATAGAGGGGCTGAAGAGGATGGGCCTCCGAATGCAGCAGGAGTTGGAAAAGACGGGTGTCCTGCTCATGGGCTGTCCCGTGAACAACCTGGTCACCGAGATGTCGGGAGTCGATGAGGGCTTCCGCTCCCGCCTGGAGGAGATTCTCGACGAGTGGAAGGAAACGATCTCGGAGGGTCTCGGCCGCGGACAAGACGATGGTCTCGTGCGTTCGGATATCGACGCAGCAGCTGTGGCGACGTTCTATGTAGCCAGCTATCAGGGCGCCTGCGGATTCGCCAAGAATGCCCACGACATAGAGCCCTTTGTGGCCTGCCGGAAGGGGCTTGACGACCACCTCGAGTCCCTGCGGCCGAGCGGCTTGACGAGGGACGATCCCCAGCACTGAACAGGTTTGATGCGCATAGGGCCGATTCTGTCGGCATGATGATACCAACCGGTACGTATAATTCGTACCCTAGGGAAAGGAAGAGCCACCATGTCGGTCCAGACGAACAAATCCATTCTTCGCGCTGGAGCGGAGGCCTTCAACAATCTGGAGGACAGATCGGGATGGTTCGAGATTCATGATCCGTCGGTCGTCGCGAATGGGCTGGGGCCGGAACCACTGGACCTTGAGGGTCTGAGGCAGTTTTATGGCGGCCTCTGGAGCGCGTTTCCGGATCTTCACATCACCGTCGAGGACATGGTCGAGGAGGGCGACAAGGTCTCGTGGCGACTACTCGTCAATGGGACACAGGACGCTGAGTTCAGAGGAGTGCCGCCGACTGGCAAGCAGGTGACGTTCGCCGCTCAGTACATCTTTCGTTTCCGAGACGGAAAGATCGTGGAACGGTGGACGAACTTCGATCGACTGGGCGTAATGGTTCAGCTGGGTGCCGTACCGGCTCCGGCTTGAGTTGTTCTCATCGTGTACGACCGCCACGTGAGTGTGGCGCGTTGTGACTCAGCTACGGGAGGTTCTCTCATGAGCACGGAACGCGACTCGCAGGCGCTACGAATCGCGCTGATCGTTGTGGGCCTCATATTCATCTTTGGGGTCTGGCTGCTCATGCGCGTTTGGCCATCGGGTTGGCAGTGGCAGCCGAGTCAGCCCGAGTACGAACAGATGATCATGGGCGTGTACGCTACGCTGGGCGTGTTCCTGTTGCTGGCCGCCCGAGCGCCGCGGAAGCACCGGAGCTTGATCCTGTTCACGGCCTGGTCCAGCCTCGTGCACGCCGGAATCATGGGGCTGCAGGCGATCCAGGATAGCGCGGAGCGAGGGCATCTGATCGGTGACGTGCCAGCTCTGGCCATCGTCGGGATCGCTCTGCTTGTTCTGGCGCCCAAGACCCAGGAATCGCCTGCCCGAATTGACGACGCGGGGTAACCCAAGGCGTTCAGATAGGAGCCGGTATCATATGACGATTCGAATCGTGCGCCTTGGCACAGAGAGGTCCAGCGAAGAGGGGCTGCGCATCGGCACCGTACGGCGTCCGCCGCGGGGTGTCCCTAAGACCGAGTACGCGTCGCGAGACTACTACGACGTCTGGCTCCCCAACCTTGCACCGAGCCAGGAGCTGATGGGGTTGGGAAAGGCGGTGGAGAGCGACGCGGACTGGGGCGTTTTCGCGAAGAAGTATCGATCCGAGATGGCCACGCCGGAGAAGAAGCGTATCCTCGATCTTCTGGCTGGACTGTCACACGGCGCAAACTTCTCGGTGGGCTGCTACTGTGAGGTCGAATCTCGCTGCCACAGATCCCTGCTTCGGGAGCTCCTGTCCGAGCGCGGCGCGGATATCGACTAAGACTCGGTCCGGAACTGCCCCTCCCTTGCGGTGATGCCGCCACTGGGCCACCTGGCGATGCCAGGAGTTGGTAGTGGTGGTAACGATGTCTGCATCATACCGATCGTTCATCCTACGACTGCCTTCCGGGATGCCGGTCGAACGCGGCTCAATCCTCTGAGTAAACGACCTCACCGGCTTTGATTACGGTAACCACCCTCTCCAAAGCCTGGATATCGCTCAACGGGTCGCCCCCGACAACTATGACATCGGCCAACTTACCGGGCTCAAGGGTCCCTAACTGATCATCCCGTCCGCATACAAGCGCGGCATTTCGAGTGCCCGCTTGAATGAGTTCCATCGGACTAAGTCCGGCCGCCAGGAGGAGTCTCATCTCTGTCAACGGCATGCCCAGCTCGTGGTCAGCGTCGGCGCCGTAGTCATTCCCAAGTGCAACGACCCCGCCTAAAGCGTGAAAGCGGCGTACGGCCTCGACGTGGACATCTAAGACGATCTGTTCTACACGCGAAGGTTCAGGCTTCTTGTAGAGACCTCCCACAATCTGATCCAGAGTCGGTACCATGACGATATCCGCCTTCACGAGACGATCAAGCATCCGCTCGAACTCTGGCGCGATGACATCGAACAGCTGTGTAAGCGGATCGGGACTCTCTAGGACGCTCTCCTCTTGTTCACGAGACAAGATCGGGAACGGTGAATGTTCGATAACATCGACACCGGCCGGGAGCACGAGGTCCTCCGCGATGTACGGCTCAAACACATGAGCCCGGACCGGCACCTTACGACTGTGGGCCTCCGCCACAATGGCCTGCACCTGCTCAAGATCGAGGACCGGCCAGGGGTCGCGGGGATCGCCGGGGGCCAAGGCGATCTTGATCATGCTCGCGCCGCGATCGAGGAGGTCGGCCACAGCAACTCGAGCTTCCTCGGGCGTTGCCACTTCGTAGCTAAACTGCGATCCGTACACCGGGCCCGGGTAACCGCCAGGTGCCGTGATGATCGGCCCGGCCCAAAAGCCTCTGGCGGCCGGACCCTCAGGCACCGAAGCGTGCTCAAACCCTGAAACCCGATCCAGAGATATCCCCACGTTGCAGACGCTTGTGACTCCGTCGATCAAGAAGGCCCGACGTATCGCAGGGTCATCCGTGCTATGTGTGTGCGAGTTGATGATGCCTGGAAGGATGGCACCGCCATCGGCATCAATGGTCCTGGCGTTTCGGGGAACAACGACATCAGATGCTTTGCCAACACTTATGATGTGCTCCCCTTGGATAACGACAATGCCGTCGTCGATGGGCTGCTTCGCCACCCCGTCAATGACTTTTCCATTTCTTATCACCACCGCATCGCCTGGTACACGCGACTCATCAACAGCACACCCGGCGAGTGCGATGAGCATTGTAGTGATGCAGAACCCGTAATTGGTGATTGGTGCTCGTTTCATGACGCTTGGCAACGGGCGAAAAGCGGAAGCACCCGCCGGCCACGGGACGTCAAAGCCAACGCCTCACACGGCGCCGGTAGTCCTCGTATTCGGCGCCAAACACTTCGGTCAGGATCCCCTCCTCCAAGCGGATGAAGCGGCTCGAGACGAGCCACCCGAAGAGCCACGGCACCAGCAGTGGTGTCAGAGTGCCCCACATAATGGCCGCCCCGAGCAATGTCAGGACCATCCCCAGGTACATCGGATTCCTGCTCACGCGGAACGCGCCTTCACTAACAAGAGCGGAAGGTCGGTCGAAAGGGCTTATGGCGGTCTTGGCCTTCTTGAACTGTGCGTCTGCCAGCACCATTACGGTGAGGCCAACCAGAACCAGGACTGATCCGAACCAGTTCCATGGCGAGGTAAGGACCGAGGCCAAAGGAAGACCGAAGTGGAGGGCTGCCTGAAGCAGTAAGGCCCCAAGGAAGAAGACGGGCGGAAGCGGGCCTCCCTTCGACTCACTCATCGAATCCACCCCAGAATCGGATGCGATCTACCTGCTCTCGGTGACCGTTGGAAGAAACCACATGATGAAGAGAGCCGCGACGACGATCTCTACCACTGAAGTACTGCTCCACCGAGGGGGACTAGAGTGTGAAGAAGTTAGGGCACAGACGGTATCCCTACGCAACTGTACGGTGCGGGAGGACGAGATCAGGGGCTCCTCTGTTCGGTCGGCCTCGGAACGAGGTGATTCACGCCCTGCGAACCATGCGGACCAGCGTCTGGGCCGCCGACTCCGTGATGTGGCGAGGTGTCTGTCGCCCTATGTGGTCGATGAACCGCGTCAGCGACGAGATGGCTGCATCCGTCCCCCCTCTGCTGATCGCTGCCTCTGCCTGCGCGAGGAAAGCCCGTAGGCTCTCGGCTATGCCGCTGTTGCCGATCGAGCCGTCGGCTTCGAAGGCGTCCACAGCGTCGAGGAGGGCCTGGATCGCCTCACGACGGAGACTGGGTTGGCAGCGGGACCGTCGTCTTCGGCTCGGGCGTCTACGACGCCGATTTCGAGGTGCTGGAGACGGGGATGGTCAACATGCTCAACGACAGGCCGATCGCGACCGACCTCCCGATCCATGTCGAGAGCTTCGACGAGAACGGGGTGCGGACACGGGCAGAGCCGGAGGATGACGACGAGGAGGGTGCAGGGGGCGGTTGAGGGGCCTGATAGTGTGAGTCAACGATGCCGCTGCAGCTTAAGCGCGTGTACGCCTCGCCTCGTCCTGAGGACGGCCTTCGTATTCTCGTCGACCGGCTCTCCCTGCTGAGGCTTCCGAGCAATGCCGACGGTGGCGAGCGGCTTCCCGGTCAGAAGTGGCTTAGTCGAACCGAGGACCCGTCACTCCAGTCCTCAGTCACCCCATCCTGAAAAACGCGTGGGACAAGGGAACGTCGCGGCGATCCCGCTGGCGATCCTGCAGCAGGTGACATATGTAGGTGCTATGAAACCCTCGACCGAGCCGGACAGCCCGCTCGCCACGCCGGCCACCTCCGTCGTGTGACTCTGCGGGCGACCGTACCGCTGCCTCCGGAAGTCTTCGCACAATCTCCGCGTCACGACCGCCAGCCAGGTCGAGAACTCGGCCCTTCCGTCCGCCACGTAACCACGGAGGCGGCGGAAATCCTCATCCTGCAGCTTCTCCAGGATGTAGGCGTACCG
>JBDGZR010000109.1:0-10587 GCA_039588495.1 Gemmatimonadota bacterium
GCCCACCGAGACGGGCCCCACCGTGCGGGCCCAGGTGAGCCCGCCCCACGACTCCGTGAGGTCCTGGTCGATCCGCACATCACCCGCCAATTGGTCCAGGCTGGGCACCCCGAGGTCCTCGCCGCTGAACACGTTCCGCTCCCGGATCCGAAAGTCGAAGTCCTGCCGGATCAGGAACGAGTAGGCCAGCCGATTCTCGCCCAGGAACTTGAACGGGAACTCGCCCGCCACCATCGAGGGCAAGGACTTGAAGCGGTTCGAGTCGAACTCCTCGGTACCACCGACCAAACCCGTATAGTTGACCGACGTGTACTCGAACACGTTCCCCGACAGGAGAAGCTCGGCAGACTCTATCAGCGCCAGGGCGCCCGGGTTGTAGAACACCGCGCTCACATCATCTACGCTGCCGATCACCGCGCCGGCCAGCAGCCGCGAGCGGTTGCCGTACTGCGTGGCCCAGTAGTGGGAGTCCTGGGCCTGCGCCTCGGCGCCAGCACCCAGGAGGATGGCCACGGTGAGGAGCGGGGTCGTGAGAGTGGCGAGCACGAGGCGGCGGCGACGCGTGTCTCGGTCTGCTTTTACCGGCAACAGGCTGACGGGCACGGCCCACCTCTCGGCTTCAGTACACAGCTTGGTTTCGGCATGCAGCAACGTTCTGCATAATGGATAACAAGATAGCTCCTTTAAGGCTCGGTCTACCATAGCGAGATGATGCGAAAAACGGGGGTAATGATGCGAAGAACGATCGTGTTCGCGAGCCTGACATTCATCTGTACGGCGTGCGGCCCCACCATCTCGGTATCGACCGACTGGGATCAGTCCTTCGCCTTCTCCGACCTCAACACCTACGCCTGGGCCCTGCAGACAACCGAGGCAGATGCCAGCAATCCGAACGCCATCCGGGTTCAACGTGGCACCGACCGGGTGTTGCAGGAGAGAGGCTTTCGGTTGGTCGAGAACGACCCGAGCTTTCTCGTCGCCTACCAGCTGGGAGCCGAAGACAGACAGAGGTTCGTACCATACAACCAGGCGCTGCTCGGAGCGCGCTCGACGGCCAGGGTGGAGTACACCGCGAACACGATCGTCATAGACGTGATCGATCCGGGGAGCAACGAGGTCGTCTGGCGCGGCTCCGGTGAAACGACCCCGGACGCGAACGCCACCGTGGAGCAGCAAAGCGATCTGATCCGGCAGGTCGTCGAGAAGATCCTGAAGGACTTCCCTCCCGACGGTTGAGGATTCAACGCGCTTGAGAGCTGCTCAGCGCGCTTGGGCTTAGCTCCCCCGCCGGGAACGCCGAACTCGCGGTCTTCCGGATCAAATGCCGTTGCAGCGCAGCTCGTAGCGCCGCTCGGCGTACGCCCCATCCTCCACCCATAGACGTCTCGCTCTCTTCTCCACCATCGGACGCATCAGGCCGCCGAATGCCCTGAAGAACGCGTGGAACTGGGGACGGTCCGAGGCGGCGAGCGTGGCCTCGATGACCGCCGACCGACCAGGCTCGATCGGCGTCGCGTGAGTCTCCACGACCGACCCGATACCCTCGCCGCGGATGATCGTCATGACGATTGTGTGAGGCTCAGGGCAGGTGAACCGGGCGTCCACCTCCATGCCCAGTCTCTTCCCGAGGCGGTACACGACCCGGACGGTAATCGTCGTCTCGTCGCGTTCGATCACCTTCAAGCGGCCGAAGGAGTGTGGATGGAAGTGCACGCCGTGCCACGGATCGAGACGGTTGGCGATCACATCCCGCGGGTCGCAGTTCGCCTCCAGCCGCATCACCGCGTCGAAGTAACGATCTGGCCGAGGCGGCAGGATCGGCTGGGGGGTCGTCTCCTCCTCGCTCTCGGGCCGCGCCCAGAGGAGGACCCCGTCGTCGAACACGGGAAGCGGCCGCCAGGCGCCATGCGCCTCATCGCCTAGCGCCAATCCGTGCCACGGGCACACGACGCAGCCGTCGCGGACGAAGCCATCGGAGAGCCTGGCACCCATATGCGGACAGCTGTCGGGAGCGACGACCGCCCCTCCCTCCGACCTCCAGACCACATAATCCTCGCCGGCGATCCGGTAGCGTCTCGGGCTCTCTCCGATTGCCCGGACGCCGTCTACGACGTACCAGCCCCCCGAGGGAAGCGATATAGCCTGCTGCAACGCGTTTTCGATCCAGGCGGGCTGCGCCTGCTGCCAATCCGGGACCTCGGAGATCGATTCGGCCGGAGGCAGCTTTCTTCCGATGTTGATGAACTTTGGCTCGCTCATATCACCTGGAGCATTCTGGACACCTGTTGAGGCCGGTTCCGGACACCTCTAGCGAAACCGCGCCAGCAGACCGCGGGGCGGAACCGAGCGTATCGGCTCGGAGCGCACCCGATCGCGGGCGAGGAGATAGTTCGCCGCGAGAAGGCCGGATGCAACCGCGCGCTCCATCAGCGCGCTCGGAATCGGCAGCTTCACGAAGTCTCCCGCCACAGTCACTCCTTCGAAGGCGGTCTCGACGCCGGGACGCGTCGCGTGAGAGCCGGGCGCGAACGCCGGGCAGTCCCTACCCAGCATGTAACGCTCCTCGAGGATGCGGGCGTTCCGCGTTTCGGGGTAGAGATCATGCAGCGCGTCCAGCAGCAACCTACGCAGCTCCTCGTCGTCCTGGTCCGGCTCGATCGCGTAGGCATGCAGCTCGACCACCGCTCCACCGTGCTTCTCGTACCAGTTCCGGCTTTCGTCCTCGAACAGGTGGTAGAGCGAGATGTTGTCGAGCGGCCCGACTCCGGTCGTGCCCACGAATGGCGCCCGTCCCCGCTCGGTCGGTCGGTCCAACCACAAGCGCCATACCGCGAAGGGGTTCGTGACCTCGAGTCCTTCGATGCCTCTTCGCCACGCCGGCTCGTCGAGGTCTGGTGAGGCCGCGACGAGGTTCTTGAGAGCGGGAACGGTCACCGCGAGAACGAGGCCGTCCGCTGCCAGCGCGCCGCGACCGGTCACCACGCTCCAACGCCCGCCGTCCAGCCGGCGCACGGTACGCGCGCTCGTGCCGAGCTGGATGTGTACTCCGAGGCTCTCGAGATAGCGGGCGAAGGGCGTCCAAATCGATGTCGAGAATGGGGCTCGTGCCACGTCGAAGACGAGCCCCTCCGGATTCCCGGTGAAATAGTAATGGAACATCATCAACAGCTCGCCGGCCGACATCTCGTATTCGGGATTGAAGAACGAGTGCGAAAAGACGTCGAACAGCAGGCGCCGGGCCCGCGGCGGAAAGCGCAGTGAATCGAGGTAGTCGCCTGCGCTCATGTCATCGCGCCTGTCGTACGTTCGCTCCGCATCGTACATGAGCATCTCGAGCGCGCGGAGGCCGTTGATGCGGACGAGGTCGCCGAGGCCCAGAGCCGGCGACCGGGCGGTCAGCGACATCACGTTGAACGGCGTTCGTCTGGGGAGATCCTGGAAGCTCTGCACCTCTCCGTCCGGTCCCAGTATGGGGTAATCCTCGAGGGGAACGAGCAGATCCAGCTCCGGGTCGATCCTCCGAAGCAGCGAGCGAAGATTGTAGTACTGCCGGAAGAAAGCGTGGAAGCCTCTCTCCATCTCGAACGACTCTCCGCTGGACAGCCGCTCGCTCCACGCTCCGGCCCGCCCGCCCAGGTAGCTCTCCTTCTCGAGCAGCGTCACCTCGACGCCCCGCTCCGCAAGCACGGTCGCGGCCGCGACTCCGGCCAGACCTCCACCGACGACGACCGCGGATCTTCCATCGGGAGCGACCAAAGGGCCGGTGGCAAGCGGCAGGTAGAGTTCCCTCGAGCCTCGCGCCATCAGGGTTTCCGGGCGAGAAGGCTGTGGACGACTCCGCGCTGCCAGCCGTCCATCGGTTCGGTCCGTACCTCGACGAAACCGGCCTTCCGGAGCCGTCCTTCCAGCTGCTCGACGGAGTCGAACTCGAGAACGCTTCGGCGCAGGTAGCGGAAGATGGACGTCGTCTGCGTGAACACGAGACCTAGCGGAATGACGACGACGCCTGTCACGATCTTCCAGACCGCACGCGCTCTGGAAGAGCCCGCGACCGAATACTCGTGCAGGCATAGGATCCCATCGTCAGCCAGCAGGGCGCCGACCCGCCGCAGGCAGAGATCCGGATCCGGCACGTTCCGGATTCCGTAAGCCATCAGGATTCCGTCGTACGGACCCACCGCCCCCGCCGCGGCCGGATCCATCGCATCGCCCTGCAACCACGTCACGTCCCCCAGGCTAGGCTTCTCCCGCGCGCGTGCCAGCATGCCGACGGACGCATCGATCCCGGTGAGCTCGGCTTCCGGATAGGCCGAACGCAACGCGGCCGTCGAGAGCCCCGTCCCGCAGCATAGATCCAGGATGCGGGCTTCTCCCTCGAGACCCAGGCGCTCGGCGCTCCAGCGGAGGTGCTTCGAGTATCCGGGGTTGAGCCTGTTGAGGCGGTCGTATCCCCTCGCGACACGGTCGAAATCGGAGGCAATCCGGCTCTTCGAGGCGGCCAGGCCGCCGTCCACGGCTCGGCTCGCCATCTCCTCAGACGGGCAGGACATCCTCGGGGAAGCTCACGAGGCGAGCGGGTGTCGACGCCCCCCCGACTTCGAGGCGAATGGCCCTGAGAGGCAGGTCGGCACTCGAAGCCGCCACCGAAGCCAGGGCCAGCGCGAGCTTTCGAGGCAACGGAACGAAAGCACGGCCGGCCATGGGATCGCAATCGGCGCGGCGGACCCGGGTTCCGATGGAGGAATAGACGGTGCGGGCCGTCCGAATCGCCATGGAGCATCGCCACGAGAGTGCCGGCAATCCCTCGTCGCCGGACGCGTAGTAGCGATCGGCATCGTCCAGGAGTTGCCCGATCGCCCGCGCAACCGGATACCTGGCCGACTCGGGGAACGGACGCCCGAGCTCGCCGGCCAGATTCGGGAAGCCGCATCGGGCGAGAACGGATTCCGGGATGTAGAGCCGGCCCAGACTCCAGTCTTCATCCACGTCGCGGCAAATGTTCGTCAACTGCATCGCCATGCCCATGTGGGCCGCGTTGCGCATGGCCGTCTCGTCCTTGACGCCCATGACATGGCACATCATCAAGCCGACGCTGCCGGCCACGCAGTAGCAGTAATGAAGCAGCTGTTCCTTCGTCTCGTACCGCTGCCCCATCACGTCCATCTCCATGCCCTGCAGCAGATCCTCGGGGTACCTCTTCGGGATGCCGCGATCCCGCACGGTGCGCTGGAAGGCCTGGAGCGCGGGCTCGCGAAGCGCAGTTCCGGCGTAGATCTCCTCCAGCTCGGCCCTCAGGGCGCCAAGGGCCGCCTTCTCACCCTCGGGCCCGGGCCGATCCACCGCGTCGTCGGCTCGCCGGCACCAGGCGTAGATGGCCACGGCGCGATCTCTCGCGGGGCGCGGGAGAAGTCGGGACGCGAGAGAGAAGCTCTTCGCGTGGAACCTTATGACGTCGTAGCAGGCCCTGATCGCGTCGTTCAATTCAGGTAATCCTCGACGACTAGCCCCGCTGTCGCCTTCGCCGAGTTCATCACGCCCGGCACTCCCGCGCCTGGATGCGTACCGGCGCCGACGAGGTAAAGTCCGGGGATGCGGTCATCGCGGTTGTGCGGCCTGAACCAGGCGCTCTGCGAGAGCTTCGGGGCGCAGGAAAAAGCGGATCCGTGATAGGAATTGAGCTCGCTTTCGAAGTCCGCAGGCGTGAACCAACGCTTGGTAACGAGATGACTCCTGAGATCCGGTAGATAGCGCTCCAGATACTCGAGGATGCGATCGGCGTACCCTTCGGCCTCCACCGCCCAGTCGATGGAGGCGTTCCCGAGGTGGGGAACGGGCGCCAAGACGTAGAAAGCCTCGCAGCCGGCCGGCGCGAGAGACGGATCGGAGACCGTGGGCGCGTGGAGATAGAGGCTGAAGTCTTCGGGCAGGCGGTCGCCATGGAAGATGTCGTCGAGCAGATCCTTGTAGCGCCGCCCGAAGAGTATGGTGTGATGAGCGACCGTCTCGTCGTAGCGGCGGTCCGTGCCGAAATAGAGGACGAACAAAGACATCGACCACTCCATCCGCTCCAGGCGGCGCCGCATGCGAACCGCGTCCGGGACCGAGCGAAACAACCGGGCGTACGTGTGGTGTAGATCCGCGTTCGACACGACGACGTCGAAAGGCTCTCTCTCTTCCGCCCTCGTGGAGAGGAGATGCCTGGCCTTCCCGTTGGCACGCTGGAGATCTATCTGCTCGACGGGGGCATCGAGGCGGATCTCACCGCCGAGCTCCTCCAGCAAGCGGACTAGTGCCTGAACGAGCGCGCCGGTGCCGCCGCGCGGAAAGAACACGCCCCATTCGCGCTCGAGATGATGAATGAGGGTATAGATCGAGCTCGTCTCGAAAGGATTGCCACCCACCAGCAACGAGTGGAAGCTGAGCGCCTGTCTCACATGCTCGTCCTGGATGAAACGAGAGACCGTGGCGTATACGGACCGATCGGCGCGCAGGCGGATGAGCTCCGGGGCGACACGGACCATGTCGGAAAAGCGGAGGAAGGGAGCGGCCGCCAACTCGCTGTATCCCGCCTGGAAGACCCGGCCGGCATACTCCACGAAGGACAGATAGCCTTCCACGTCGGCTGGATTGCGCTCGCGGATCCGGGACACCATCGCGTCCGTATCACCGTCGTAATCGAAGCTGGCCCCATCCTCCCAGTGCAGACGGTAGAACGGATTCACGCGAACGAGGTCCACGTAATCCCGCAGATCCCGGCCCGCCTCCGCGAACAACTCCTCGAACACGTGCGGGGCCGTGATCACCGTGGGCCCGCCGTCGAAGACGAAACCGTCCTGCTCGTAAACGTAGGCGCGTCCGCCCGGTCGATCCCGCGCCTCGAACACAGTCGTCCGGAAGCCGGCATTCTGAAGCCGCACCGCCGCGGCTAGCCCTCCGAAGCCGCTGCCAACGACGGCCGCGCGAGGCGCTGCAGTCACTTCGGGAGGAAGGCCCGCTCGAGCCCCTCGATATCCGCGCGGAGGCCGTCTAGCTGAGGACAGTCGCCTGTGACCGCGGCGAGAGCCTCGAGCGCGGCATCAAGGTGGCCCCGAATCAACACCGGAGCATGGGATCCGAGTAGCGTTTGCAGTCGCTCGAGCACCCGCTCGGCCTCCCAGTCGATCGACAGCCCGCGTACCTGCCGGATGAGCTCCGCATAGACCAGCTCGTCATCCTCCGCGGACAGCCAGGCCCAGGGCCACGTGGCTCGAGCCAGCTTGATATCCTCGATCCCCTTCTCCCGCCTGTCGTCGACGGCGATGCCGCTCCAGTCATCCAGCATCTGAAGCGCGACGCCGAACTCGGCGCCGAAACGGCCGATGGCGTCGATCCGCTCGGGGGAGCCACCGGCCGCTCTTGCTCCGATCACGGCAGCCAGCTGCATAAGAGATCCCGTCTTCAGACGCGTAGCGCCTGCGACCAGACCCGGAACGTCGCTCCGTCTCACCGACGTGATCTGAACCGACAGATCCAGCGCCTGCCCCTCATGGCAGCGAAGGAGCGCCACGCTGATATCCGAGTAGAGCGCGAGACGCAGCTCATCGGAGAGGGGCAATCGGGATAGCAGAGCCAGCGGCAGAAAGTACAGCCAGTTCCCCGTGTTGAGGGCGATCGGCAGTCCGTATCGTCGATGGAGCGTCGGCTCGCCCCGCCGCAAGGGCGAGTCATCCTCGATGTCATCGATTACGAGCGAGCCCACGTGGAGAAGCTCGATAGTCACCGGCAGCAGCTCCGGAGGGCCTTCGGGGTCACCCTCGGCCAGCTGCCACGCACATTCCAGTAAACGGGCACGCAGGCCCTTGCCGGAACGTCCCAGGATGTCTCGAGCTGGATCCAAAAGGGCCGCGTCCCAGAATCGCGAATCGAACTCTTCCTCGGATTCGAAAGAGCCCGGCAGCTTCTCGAAGAGCTCGCGCAACGACGACGTGAGACCCACGTCAGGCTCCAGCAGCCGGGCGGTTACGCTCATCCTTCCCTTCCCTGTCGAAGTCGGTGGCGCAAAGAGAGGCCGCGAGGCGGCCTAAGAGTAATCAGCCTGAGGGCATCAAGCCAAGTTAGGCGCAGCGCATAGAAATGTCCAATGGTTGTCTTAGGCAAACGGTAGAAGCGCTCGAAGATGGCGATGCGAGCCGAAGGTGGAAACCAGCGGAAGAGGAATCGGTTAAGTAGCTGTACATATAGCACTTGGCGGATATGCTCACCGGCAAAGCGGTGTAAGTCGGCTCCGAACAGGTCGGTGGGTGGCCGCCCGGCCACGAATTCGGCCAATCGGGCGGCCACCGGGAAGGAGTACCCGGTTCCCGGGTGGAACCAGCCCCCACCGTATCCTCCGAGCAACGGGCCGGAACGCGGCACGTCCGGCGACCCGGCCCAGGGCATCGGGAGCACGCCGACCTCCTCCCGCACGATTTCCGTGGCTTTCCAATCCCGGGAGGTAGCATAGCCCAGTACCCCGTCCCGCAGTCGGCCTCGATCCAGAGAAGGATCTTCGTGAAAGTAGGTGTCCTCCACGAGCAGCCTCGAAGGACCCAGCGGGAGGATGTAGAAGAACCTGTAGCCCTCCGATTGGTCGACGGTCGCGTCCATGAGGACCGGGCGATCCAGATCGTGCGGACGCGCCAGCTCCAGCTCGAGGCCGAGGAACTTCTGATAGCCTGCGGCCGCCGGACCTGACGGGAGCGGCGGCCCCCGGGAGTCGATCACCACCCTCCCCTCCAAACGACCACCGGAACTCAGGGTCACGACGTGCTTGTCGACCTCCGACACTTCCGTGTCCAGGAACAGCTTCGAGCCAGGGCCTCCGCGCACCGCTGTAGACGCGACTTCATCCAGGCGCTCGCTCGTGACCGCCGAGTAACGGCCGTCGATCGTCCGCTGCAGTCTCGGAAAAACGACCCGATAGCCGGGCCACGCGTGGACGACGAACGGCTCCAGCCAAGCACGGGAATCGGGGGCTACGTCCGCTTCGTGAAAGCACCACGTGTGATTCCCGCCGAGAGCGCTCTCACGTTCGATCAGAGCGATCCGGCTCTCCGGCCGCCGCGTCCGGAGCGCGCTGGCGATCAGGCCGTTCTGGAGGCCGCCGCCAACCAGCACATAATCGAATTCCGCCATCGGCGGATGATGGGGCATGGTCGCCCCGGAACCAACCGGTTGCGACGAGGGGTTACCTTTAAAAGTCGTGCGATGAGCAAGAAGACCCTGACGTCGAACCCGAGATCGAGGGGCTCACTGTGAGCGCCAGGCCCTGGCAGCACAAACGTCCCGCGGTGCACCTGAGACTCCTGGTGACGGCTTTGTCGGCGCTGGCGATCGTCTCCCCGGGGATCGCCCAACCTCTGGGCGCGCCAAGCTCGGCGGCGGCGGCGGCGCCAAGCGATGACCCCTTTGACCCCTCCGGGCTGGCCGACGGTCCGTTCTCCGAGATGTCCGCGCTCCTCGAGGTCACCATCTTCAAGATCGACGTACTGACGCTGACGATACGTGTGAACGGGGCGACGGCCGAGCGCTTGAGAGCGGTCGCGGAAGGGCGGCATTACAGCGAAGAGCTCGCGGATTCGGTCGCCGCCGTGATCCTGGATGCCGCCGCCATCTGGGCCCGGCAGGTCTTCCACCGTGACGTGGGCCTGGGCCGCCTGGTCGGTGGCATGCGAGAGACGGCGAAGAAGGCGGCTGAAGCCGGCTTCATCGCACAGGAGACCTACGAAGAGTTCTCGGAAAACGTCCCGGTCTGGTTCGGCTTCCTGGAGGAAAGCGGTACCAAGAAGGGAGACGAGATCCTCTTCGTCGTCCGCGGAGACCGCCTGCGAACGGTTTACCGCACCGTTGATGGCGAGATTCTCATGGACGAGGAAGCGGAGGGAGCAGAGGCGCGGCGGGCCAGCATCCCGAGCTTCTACGCGCCCGGCACCCGTTTTCGGAAGCGACTCGTGGAGTCACTCCTCGTGTCCGAGGGCGGAGCCTAGCCCTCGTGCTGTCGTCCGGTTCCTCTCCTGAGCGCCGAGATCCGTGCCTTCTGGACCAGCTCCTCCGACTCGTCGAGCGTGCGGACCTCCTTCCCGTGCAGATCCACTGGTAGGAACTCCAGCCGCTCGAGCAGCTCCTCGCCGGTCGCGCCCGTCAGCGGACACTCCACGGTATCGCAGGAGTCGACCTTCTCCAGGCAGGTGACATTCGACATGTCCATCTCACGCTCGGCTCCGGGGTCCACCTTCACGAGAACCTCGCAGTCACAAGCGGCGCAGTAGGCCACGTAGTTCTTCATGGCTGCCTCCTGGATGTCTCGGAGCCCGATCAACCGCTCCGCATCGGGCTACGCAATCGGCCTGCTTCAGACTACCGAGTTCGGCCGGAATCGCCTAGGGGGAGATTCTCGCGCTCGTGGGTGGGAGATTACCTGACAGAAAAGGTCAGGCTTGGCGCGACCGCCTCTCGAAGGCGCTCTCATACACTTCCAGGTACCGTTCCACCGATCGGTGCCAACTGAAATCCCGCGCCATGGCCTCCTGCACGTGGCGCCGCCATACCTTCGAGTCATCGAACAGACCG
>JBDGZR010000110.1:0-10908 GCA_039588495.1 Gemmatimonadota bacterium
GATCTCGTGGCCATTCTGAGCGATCTGCCGAATCAGCTTCGGGTAACGATCGGCGATCCAGCCGAGGCTGAAGAACGTTGCCGCGGCGTCGTGGCGGGCGAGTATCTCCAGAAGCCGCTCGACGGACGGGATGATCCGACGCGGCTGCGCTTCCCAACCCGTACGTGGGATCCGCCCCTCGAAGGCCCCGACCTGGAAGTAGTCTTCCAGATCGACCGTGAAGATATGGAGTGGTCTGTCTGTTGCTGCCTCACTCATCTTCCGGACCTTTTCGCATTCTCTTGCCCACCTCCGCTTCCTTCGCGCAGCAACCGGTAGATCGGACGATCCGCCGCGTTCAGATGAACGATGATCTCGCCGACCAATCCGAGGCCGATCGCCTGGACGCCGAACATCGCGAGCAACAGACCGAGCAGCAGCAGAGGCCGATCCGCGATTCCGCGTCCACCCAGCCTTTGCACGAACATTACGCCCAGGATCGCCAAAGAACCGCAGAGGTTTGTAGCTGAACCTGAGGACGAAGAACACCCCCAGCATGTCGATCAGGCGTCGAAGATAGGTTCCGGGACCATACACTCGAACCCGCTGATCCTCGAGGTGCTGTTCCGCGTCGACCTCCTCGACCTGATACCCCTCCTTGAGAGCCACGAGCGGCAGGAAGCGTGACAGATCGCCGTAGAGCGGCAGCTCGTTGAGGAGATCGGCCCGCATCGCCCGGACACCGGACGCCACATCACGCAGCTCGCTCGTCCCGAGGAACCCTCCGAGGACGGCATGAAAGAGCCGTGTCTGCAGTCGGTTGATCGGAGAGTCCAGGCGCGGCCAACGCCGAGCCACGGCGAGATCCGCCCCGGCTCGCACGCGATCGATCAGCGGAAGCAGGCCTTGAGCACTCACTCGGCGATACGCGGGCATCGCTACGAGGATCTTGCCGCGGCAGCCGGGCGCGGCAGCGGCTAGCAACGACGCCTCGGACAGTGTCTGTCCAGCCTCCCGGAGCAGAATCGGCTCCCCGGCTGCCTGCAGCGGTCCCAGTGGCTCGGCGAGGTCGTGATTCCACGGCTCGAGCACGAACACGAACTCGAAAGACAAGCCGTCCTCCACCAGAGGCCCGGAGTACTCGCGGTACAGATCGGCAAGCGGCGCGGGACGCTCCGAGACGAGAACCACAACGGAGACGTCGAGGCCTCCCGCCTCCGGCGACCGCTCGGGATCAGCCGACGCTGGACGCGGAACGGCGAGCTCCGCCTTCGCGGTGCTCACGCGGACACTTCCCTGAGCACGAACCTACCATCTCTAGCTTGCACGCGTCGCTCGCGCACGGCCACTTCCGCGATCAACCCCAGCACCAGGAGGTAGAAGCCGAGGCCAAAACCGAGCAACGCTGCGCTCGGAAACACGAGAGCGCGAATCGCCTCCGGCCGTTGGAAGGTGAGCTCAGCAACCACGGTGTAGACGCCGAAAAAGAACCCGATCCCGGTCGCCACGACAGCCCCGGAAGCGAAGAGCGCCAAAGGACGCTCCCGGAACGTTCGGATCATCTTCAACGTCAGCAGATCCGTCAGCACCTTCCAAACTCGCGATAGCCCGTACTTGCTCTGCCCGAATTGCCGCGAGTGGTGCCGCACCGGAACTTCGGCGATCCGGGCGCCGGTCGTCGCCGCTGCGACCGCCGGGATGAAGCGATGGAGATCCGAGTAGAGCTGGAGGCGCTCGACCGTGTCCCGCCGGTAGGCTTTGAGCGAACACCCGTTGTCTCTGATCGACACCCCCGTAATCCTTCGTATCAGCGCGTTGGCCACCACCGACGGCACCTTGCGCGTCACCAGGGTGTCCTGCCGCGCCACGCGGTATCCCGCCACGAGGTCGAATCCGTCTGACAGCTTGGCCAGCAGCTTCGGAATGTCCGCTGGATCGTTCTGCAGATCGCCGTCCATCGTCACGACGACCTTTCCTCTGACGTGATCGAATCCCGCCTGCAACGCGGCTGTTTGTCCGAAATTGCGGGAGAGATGGAGCGGCCTGACGCGGTTGTCCGCCGCATGGAGCCTGTCAGCGAGCACGCCCGTCGCGTCCGTGCTGCCGTCGTTCACCAGTAGGATCTCCCACGAGTGCTCGACGCCGAGAGCTTCACGTGTCCGGCGAACGAGCTGCGGCAAGCTCTCCGCCTCGTTGAACACGGGAATCACCACCGAAACATCCACCCGTTCAGTCATATCCCTCTATAACACGCGCAACGGCCGTGCCCGAGCAGCATCCGACGAATCAGTCCCCGTATCGCGGACGGAAGCCGCCGGTCCAGGGCTAGTTGTTGCGTTTGCACCACACTCTAGCCATGGTCGGTTCTGATCAGACCCGCAACCGAGCCGACACACCTCTCGATCCGCCGGAACGTCGAGTCGAAAAACTCGTCATCCTTGCCGTAGGGATCGGGAATCCCGCGCTGCTCGACCCGGCACGGGTCCAAATCGCCGAGCACCAGCACCGGAGTCTGCAGGCCGGGCAGCAGCCGGTTGAGCTCGACTCGTTGCCTCGGGTCCATGACGAAGATGCAGTCGACAGCGAGGGCCAGATCCTCGGCGACCAGTCGGGATCGGTGCGCGTTCATGTCCACGCCGCGCCGCCGTGCAGCGGCGATCGCCGCGTCGGGGGACGGTCTTCCCGGCCCGAAGAAGCCGGCGGAAGAGACGTCGCCGCCTCCGCCCTCTCCCTGGAGCAGCGCGCGGGACATCGCCTCAGCCGCGAACGGACTTCGACAGATGTTGCCATAGCAGAGGAAGAGCATGCTCGGCGGGACGCCGAATCCCTGGTCCAGGATCCTGGTGATTGCCTGGGCTCTTCTACGCTGGTGCAGGAGGCGGTCGGGTGCGTAACGCACGCGCTTGGCGACTCTCCGAAGGGAAGACACCGTGGTCAAGTGACCTTCGAGACATGTCCGTGGAGCGGCCGATGAGCACGCTCTGCAACCTCTTTTCTGCCAGCCAGCATCCATCGGCGTTCGCTCAATATGTATCTCCCTATGTATCTCCCTGTCTCCCTATCGCTACGGAACCAACTCCTACTCGCAAGGGTGCGGCCAATCAGAATCATCCTCCTGTTCTCAGCTTCTCCGGAGTCGTACGATCCCGTCAAGCTCTCGCGCCAATAGAACAGGACGTCGCACTTGATAAGAGACCTCAGGGCATTGAGCAGCCGGACGTGGGATCTGCTCGTCGTCGGCGGCGGCATCGCCGGTGCCTGGATCGCACTGGACGCCTCGCTCCGCGGACTCAGCGTAGCCCTCGTGGAGGCAGTCGATTTCGGGTCGGGCGCCTCCGCCAACAGTCTGAAGATCCTGCATGGCGGCCTGCGCTATCTGCGGCGGGCTCAGTTCTCCCGACTTCGCCGCTCGGCCCTCGAGACGGCCATTCTGCAACAGGTGGCCCCCCACATGGTCCGACCGCTTCCCGTTCTTGTTCCCACCGCGGGAATCGGCGGACGAAGCAGAGCCGCGCTGCGAGCCGCGTTCCTCGCGCACCGGTTTCTGTCCCGTGGCGCTCTCGACCGACACGGTCTCCCCGGCCTTCCTGCCGGCAAGGTCTTGCGGGCTTCCGAATTCGACGAGCACGAAGCGGCACTAGCCGGCGCCGGCACGACCGGTGGAGCGGTCTGGTACGACGGGCAGATCCGCAACTCCGAGCGACTCGTGCTCTCTTTACTCCGAACGGCCGCAAAACAGGGGGCTGTTCTTGCCAACCACGTAGAGGCGACATCGCTTCTCGGCGATGGTGGGGTCGTGCGAGGGGCGGTCGTCACCGACAGGTTGAGCGGCGAGGAGCTCTCCATTCCGAGCCGGATCGTCGCCAACGCCGCCGGTGCCTCGGCACTCCGCTTGGCGGCGACCCTCCCCGGCATCGCCAGGCCGGAGAAGCCACCTTTTCGAGCTCTGGCCTGGAACCTGGTCCTCGACCGGCGGCCCGGACCCGTGGCGGTCGGTTTCCAATCCCGGCTCGAGACCCCGAGCGCCGAGGTTCTGGGCGACTCACGCTACCTCTTCCTGGTGCCATGGGAGAACCACACGCTTTTCGGCACCGGTTACCGGCTCGTGCCGCCAGGCGAGGAGGATCGAGGAGGCGAAGGGCATCGCGTCCGAACGGCTGACCTGGAGACGCTGATCGCCGAGGCTCGTGCGTCTGCCCCGGCTCTCGACCTGGCGTGGAGTGAAGTCAGCCAAGCCCATCGAGGCCTACTTCCTATCAAGGACGGGCTGGAGTCCGGTCGATCGAGCTTCCCGGCGGAGGAAGATCACCTCATAGATCATGCCTCACACGGCTCGCCGGGTGCCCTGACTCTCATTCTGGCCAAGTACACGACGGCGCGCGCCGCGGCCGAGAGAGCGGTCGACGTGATCATCGAGCGCCTGGGCTGCGAATCTCGCGACTGCGCCACCGCAACGACTCCGATCTGGGGAGGCGAGCAACCGATTCCGGACACGGAAGAAGCGAGCGGCCTGGTACGTTCTCGCTTCGGCGAGGGCCCGAGTCCGGCTACCACTCGGCGGCTTCTTGCCGCGTATGGAAGCAGGCTGCCCGAGGTCCTGCAGTGCGGCGACAGCGTGACGCCCGGTAGCTCGTCAACCGTCGCCCCGGGCTCCGGGTTGCTCGCGGCCGAGGTCGTTCATGCGGTCAGGAACGAGATGGGCTGCTCGCTGGCGGACGTCTTGTTCCGTCGCGTCGGGCTGGGCGCGGCCGGCTGTCCTCCCCCGCGCGTCCTCGCCGACATGGCGAGCGTTATGGCTGCGGAGCTCGGATGGGGCGATCTCCGGTTGAGGGACGAGGTAAAGATGTGCCTCGGATGTTTCGAGGGCCTGCCGCGTCCGACGCTAGATGAGGTGCTCTCCGCCGAAACGCCGCCACTTCGCTAACTCTCCCGTCGTCCCTCTGTCGACAGGCTGCGCGGATTCTCGAGCTCGATTGTCGAGGCCTGGGCGCGTCGGCCAGCCCTGCTTCGACTGTAGCTGCTGCGCCACATACCCGATGCACACGGGGGGCAAACCAGACCTGCAAATAGCAGGATGAGTCACCTGTGTAACCCAGAAAGACGCTACCAGACCCGATTTGACCGGGTCTCGGACCAAGGCACACTTGATGCTCGATGGGGCCTCCGATCCGAGTCGCGACAGCCGCGACGAGCGTCGCTGTGAGGAGGATGGATATCAAGGTTGCTTGATTTGTCGATCGTAGTCGGCTGCTACAATGCAGGAAACAAGCTGGAAGGTCGGCTGCTGGAACTCTCCACGTATCTCAAAACGCTCGGCTGTACGCATGAGCTGATCGTCGTTGAAGACGGCAGCACGGACGACTCCTACGCCTGTTTGAAGAGCCTGGCGACCATAGTCCCCGAGCTTGTCGTGCTCCGAAACGAGCGGAACCGGGGCAAGGGCTTCTCGATCTGCAGAGGAGTGGATTACGCGAGCGGACGAGCGATCCTCTTCACGGACGTCGATTTGGCCTACTCCTTCGAGAACATCGCGACGGCCCTGGAGTGTCTGCGCCTCGGCCACCCGATCGTCGTCGGGAATCGACGTCTGCCGGAATCGATCTATACGGTCAACAACACGCTGGTGAAGTACATCTACCGACGCCATCTGCTCGGGATGGCCTTCAATCTGCTCGTGCGACTCCTGTTCGGTCTCGACATCCGGGACACGCAGAGCGGCTTGAAGGGATTCGATAATGCGGTCGCCAAGCGGGTCTTTCCAGGCATCAGAAACAGCGGCTTCCTGTTCGATATCGAGATCTTCATTATCGCGAAGGAGCTGGGATTGCCGGTCCAGGAGATAGCCGTTCACGTCACCTACGAGGACGACGAATCGACGGCAACCCAGCTGGGCGCGTTCTTCTCGCTTCTCCCTCAATTGGGTCAGATCAAGCAGCGTCAGCTGAAGCGCGAGTACTCCGAAGAGCGCTTCGAGCGTCTCGGCGCACGCCACCTTGGCGAGAGCATCGACAAGGTGGGGACGACCTCACCAGCACCTACGGACTCATCCCGCCTGGCATGACCGTCGGTGGAACTCGCTCGCCGAGTCTCGTAGTGACGGCCGACGACTTCGGGATCTCGCCTGGGGTGGACCGGGGGATCCTCCAGTCCCACCGGGAGGGTATCGTTGGGGTCACCGCGCTGATGCTGACGTTGCCGGAAGCGGAAAGCTCTGTGGCTCGTCTGGCCCGGGCGCCCGACCTCGACCTCGGTGCTCACCTCGACCTCACGTGCGGCAGACCCGTGTCGGGTCCGGGGAATGTGCCATCTCTCGTGGACGCGAGCGGGAGGTTCCATGGCCTGAAAGGCCTGGCTGCCCGGCTGTCGGCGAGGCGGGTCTCGCTCGATGAGATCCGAAGAGAGTGGACAGCTCAGCTCGAGATGGGACTTCGTCTCGGGTGCCGTTTCACGTCGATCTCGAGCCACCAACACGTGCACATGCTCGCCGGGCTGGACACTATCGCCGCGCAACTGGCCGTGGCCTTCGAGATTCCCTTCGTTCGGCTGACGAACTTCCTGGCGACGGGACGATGGAGTCTACGGCCCATCAAGACCTGGGCGCTTCGCCCGTTCGCCATCAGGGCGCGGCGTAAGTTCGACCGACTGAGCGTGGCGCACAACGAAGCGACCGTGGAGCTGAATCTCGAGGCCGCAGACCCCGTTTCGATCTTGCTGGAGAGTCTCGACCGTCTCGAACCTGCAGTGTGCGAGCTGGTCTGTCACCCGGGATACGTGGACGAGGTCCTCAGCGGACGCGATCCGTATACAGAACCGAGAGAAGCAGAATTGAAGGTGCTCATGACACCAGGCCTACGGGATCGGCTCACCGAGAGTGGGCTGGATTTGACGACCTATGCGTCGCTGGAGCTCCACGGTTCTCTCCGCTACGACGAATCGACGGCCTCATGATGCGCCGCCTTCCGACCTGGCTCGTGGACATGGTCTGGATCGTTGGTCTGATCTCTTTTGCGGTTCTCCTGCGCACCGTCTACGGCGGGCCGGCTGGAATCCTGTCTGACCACGATTCCGCCGGTTACATCGTACGGGCCAGAGAGATCTTCTCGGGAGGCTCCGTGTTCGACGCGTTGGTCGTGCCCGGATACCCTCTGCTGATCGGTCTCTGGGCCAAGATCGTCGGCAACGACATTCTCGCCGCCAGAGTGGCGTCCATCGCCAGCGGAGCCGCCGTCACCGCCGTCGCCTACCTGCTCGGCAACCGATTCTGGGGCCGTGCCGTGGGTGTCACAGCGGGCGTGCTTATCGCGCTCAACGTGGCTCTTATCGATGTGTCCGTATCGGAGTACTCCGAGTCTACGTACGTGCTCGTCACCTTCCTGGCGCTCGCGGTAACGATGTGGGCAGCGAGCTCCGGCAGCTTGGGCCTCTGGCTCCTGGCGGGCATCGTTGCCGGCCTCTGCTACTGGGTGCGCCCGGAGGGTGTGGTCTACCTGATGCTCCTTCCCTTCCTCGGCCTCTGCCATTCCCTGTGGAAACAGCGGCGGCTGTCGCGGAGAACGGCTCTGAACCTCGCCGTCTTCGTCGTGGCCGGCTCACTGTTGGTCCTGCCCAACGTGCTCTTCATCCACAACGAGATGGGAGTATGGTCGATCAACGGGAGGACGGCGTTAGCCGCCCTGATCCACGGGGAGGCGCAGCAGGATCCTCTCTACTACGAGCGGGCGGTCGGCCAGCTTACGCCGGACAGGCTGAGCACGATGCAGGATGACGGCCTTCAACACGTCAGCATGACCGAGAGCGTCAGGAGCAACCCTGTCTTCAAGCTCAAGGAGATGATCCGTAATTGGGAAAAGACGTATCGGCTTCTGCCTTCGGTCTTTCCTCTGACGCTGGTTCTCTTCGTGGGCACGCTGCTCGTCGGCGCGTGGACATTCGGGTCCGGATGGCCGGTACTCTTTCTGGCCGGGGCCATGATGCCCTGGATCTTCGTGTATCCTCTATACGAGATCGACTTCGAGAACCTGGCTCCGATCGTTCCCATCCTGACGATGGGTGCGGCCATCGGACTCGTGTCCGTCGCCCGGCGCCTGAGCGAGGCGAGCGAAGGCAGGATCCAGCGGTTCTCCGCCGCACGTTCGAGCACCGTTTTTCTCGTCGCGCTGGTATTCCTGGCCCACTTTCCAGAAGCGCTGACATATCTGCAAACGGTGAGAAACCCGGACCAGCTTGCCCAGGGCAGGGAGGATCATCCGATCAACCGCGAAGCGGGCGCCTGGGTCGACCGTAATCTACCCTCGCAGGCCCGACTCATGGCCCGTAAGGGGTTCATTCCTCTTTACGGCAATCGGCGCGATACAGAGCTACCGTTCGCCGAGTATGAGGACGTGATCTATCATGCTCGAGCAACGGGCATAGAGTATCTGGTCATGGAGGAGAGCCTCCGGTGGGCGAGGCCTCAGCTCGATGCGTTGTTCGAGACCCCCACCGAATTCCGTGAGCTCGAGCTGGTCTATTCGAATGAGTCGGTGCCCGGAAGAGGCGTCCTCATCTTCCGGATCAGGTCGGAGGACGAAGCTACCGCGCTGCCTTAGAAGGCAAGCTCAGGTCGAGTCCCCATCGCCCAGCTCGGATTCCAGCCAGTCATACACGCCGTTCAGCCGGCGTCGATGCGCCTCGAACGTGTGGTCTCTTTCCACGAAAGCCCGTCCCGCCGAGCCGAGGCGCCTACGTAACTCGGGATCGGCCGCCAGGTTCAGCAACCCATCGGCAAACGCCTCGGGTGTGGCGTCCGCCAGGTACGCCT
This sequence comes from Gemmatimonadota bacterium, assembly GCA_039588495.1. Classification (GTDB taxonomy): domain Bacteria; phylum Gemmatimonadota; class Gemmatimonadetes; order Palauibacterales; family Palauibacteraceae. The sequence continues at coordinate 8,780 of JBDGZR010000110.1, forward strand.
CCTCCTCGGTCAGGATCTGCGTGTGCGTGTACAGCCTCGTGGCGATGACGGGCTTCCCGGAGTGGAGGTAGGGAAAGACCTTCATCGGGGTGTTGATGCCACGATTCCGAGGGCAGGCGAGAATATCCGCCTCGGCGAGGAGGTTGTGAAGATCACCGAAGGGTCTGGGCCCGATGAAGTGCACCCGTTCGGCGAGGCCCGAGCGATCCGATTTCTTGCGGTAGCGCCGGATGTCCCGCGGGCTCCCACCGACGATCACGAGGTGAAGCCGCTCATCGGCGTGCGACGCGCGCGCGAAGCCGTCGAGGAGCAGATCAACTCCCTGATACGTCTCGAGGTTCCCGCTGTAGAGAACGATCAGGCAGTCCTCGGGCAAACCCAGCTCCCGGACGAGCCAACCCGACCGACTCGGATCGGGGCGCTCCAGCTGGGAGATATCGTGCAGCGTCTGCATGCGACTCGCTCCTCTTCGTTCGCAAAGCTCCGCCAAGGCGTTGCACACCGGCAGGCAGGCCAATGCCTGACGTATCGCAGTAGTCTCGAGTGCGTTGAAGATCGCGGAGAAGGGCCGTAGCAGAGGTTGACCTTCCACGAGCTGCTGCGCGATTGAGGAATCCATGTCGTAGACATACGGAATGCCGTAGAGTCGCTTGAAGAGCAGCGCGATGAACACCGATTCCTCACCGGCGTGCACGAGATCGTAGTCGGCTCGGCGCATTCGCTTCCAGGCCATCAGCGTGAAGAAGGAATCCGCGATGAGCTTTCGCACCGAGAGTCCGGGCCTGATACCTCTGGTCAACCACAGATCGGGGATGCGGTGCAGCTCGACGTCCGCGAGAGATACCTCCTCTCCCTCGTTGTACGTGACCACGTCCAGCGAGAGGTTCTGCCGCTCGGCCAGCACGCGCATGACCAGGAGCACATCAATGGGCGTTCCCCGTTCGGTGAAGAAAGGATGGGGCGCAAGCACGAGCACTCGCACGACGCTATGCGCTCAACTCGCCGGCCCCGCATTTGCGGCTGCCGACATCGGAGCATACCTCTCGAACCCTGTGTGTGGCTTCCATCGAAGGGGAGCGCCCCATGAGTGATCGCATCCTGGTGACCGGAGGAACCGGGTTCACGGGTTCCCACCTCGTGCGCGATTTGGTGGAAGACGGACACCGGGTTCGGGTCGTGACGCGCTCCTTTACGAAGGCCAAGGCGTCACTCCCACCTGCGGTCGAAGTGATGGTGGGTGACATCGCCGATGCTGCGGTCGTCGAGGCTGCGGTCAGGGATCAGGATGTGGTGTTCCACCTGGCAACCACGTTTCGCGAACCCGGCATCCCGGACAGCCGCTATCGCGAAGTCCACGTTGATTCGACCCGTTTGCTGCTGGAAGCGGGACGCCGGCAGGGGCTTGGACGTTTCGTCCATTGCAGCACCGTCGGCGTGCTCAGTCATATCGAAAACCCTCCCGCGGACGAATCCTGGCCACACGCGCCCGGAGACATCTACCAGGAAACAAAGAGCGAAGCGGAGCAGCTCGCGTTGGCCTTTCAGCGGGAACACGATTTCCCGCTGACCGTCGCTCGCCCTACACCTATCTATGGCCCGGGCGACCTCCGGTTGCTGAAGATGTTCCGGATGATCGCCCGGCGGCGCTTCGTCATGCTCGGCGATGGTAAGGTCTTCTATCACATGGTGTACGTGACCGACCTCGTCGCGGGGCTCCGACTCCTGGCGAGCGATCCGCGGGCCGTCGGGGAGGTGTTCATCCTCGGCGGGGACGAGTATCTGACCCTCGAGGATACCGCTCGGCTCATCGCCGACGCCATCGGAGTCCCCCCTCCGAGCCTGCATCTGCCGGCTCTTCCCTTCCAGCTGGCGGGCAGCCTCTGCGAGCGCCTTTTCATCCCGCTCGGACTCGAGCCGCCCATCTACCGCCGACGCGTCGACTTCTTTACAAAAAGCCGCGCGTTCTCCATCGACAAGGCCAAGCGCATGCTCGGATATCAACCTCGCGTTGACCTCGTCACCGGGATCCGCAACACGGCGAATTGGTACCGCGAGCAGGGCCTGTTGACGCGCCCGGGCCGAACTGGTAGCTAGGCTGCGCATTCCACGGACATTGCCAGCATCGATAC
>JBDGZR010000111.1:0-10555 GCA_039588495.1 Gemmatimonadota bacterium
GATTTTGCGATCACACTCGCCTCGGATCTGAGCTCGCGCGAGCCCTCCGATCTGGCCCGACTCATCTGCCCGCGTGCCACGGGCGTGGGGGTGGATGGTCTCATCGTCGTGGAACCCCGAGGCCGGGACCGCGTGGCCGCCCGGTTCTTCAACCCCGATGGATCGGAGTTCTCCACCTGCGGGAACGGGACGCGCTGCATCGCTCGCTTCGCGGGCCGGCGGGGCCTGGCCTCCGGAACCCCGATCGCGATCCAGACTGCGGCGGGAGTCGTTCAGGCGAGCGTCACGGGTGAGAGCGTCGCCCTCGATTACGAGATGGAGATCTGGGTCGAGCGAGCCGTGAGCGTGACGTACGACGGCGCGCCGCGGACGGGATGGCTCGTGCAGGTGGGCACGCCCCACCTCGTGATTCCGATCGAGACGATGCCGGAGCGGGAGATCGAGGCCCTGGCCGCGCCGATCAGATTCGATCCTTCCCTGGGCGCATCCGGAGCCAACGTGGATCTCGTGGTGCGCGACAGCTCCGCCGAGGTCTCGATCCGGACCTACGAGCGAGGCGTGGAAGCCGAGACGCTGGCGTGCGGCAGCGGCGCGATGGCGGCCGCTCTGGCGCTGCACAAGGCCGGGTTGACTGAGCGGACACTGACGCTCAACACCAGGAGCGGCGCGACGCTGGAGGTGACCCTTCTGGAGGACGGAGGCGGGACCGCGAGCGCGGAAGCACCCCGCAGGCCGATACGTCTGAGGGGACCGGCCCGCCGGATCTTCGACGGCGAGTATCCGCTCCGTGAGCCGTAGGACCTCCCGCGCCGAGCACGGCAAGCTCGCCGAGCCGGCCTCCATCACCCGGCAGCGCGACCTCGTGGATCAGCTGATCGGCTGGTTTCGGCCCGACGAGCGGCAGGTTCCGTGGAGGCACTCCAGCGACCCCTATCGCGTCTGGGTCGGGGAGGTCATGGCCCAGCAGACGCAGATCACCACCGTGCTCGGCTACTACGACCGGTTCCTGGCGCGATTCCCCACCCTCTCGTCGCTGGCGGACGCCAGCCTCGACGAGGTCCTCAAACGGTGGGAGGGGATGGGATACTACGGGCGGGCGCGAAACCTACGATCCGCTGCGCGGGAGGTCATGTCCGCCTACGGAGGCCGGCTCCCGGAGGACCCGAAGAAGCTGCGGCAGCTTCCCGGGATCGGCCCGTACACGGCCGGCGCGATCGCCAGCCTGGCCTTTGGCCGCGATGAGCCGGCCGTCGACGGCAACGTGCGGCGAGTCCTCAGCCGTCTCTTCGACATCGCTCGGCCAACGGCCCGAAGCCTGGAGGCGGCGGCCAGGACACTGATCGAGGCACGGCCCGGGCGCGCCGCGGCGCTCAATCAGGCGATGATGGACCTGGGCGCCGCGCTCTGCACCCCTAGAGCTCCCGGCTGCGAGTCTTGCCCGCTGTCCGTGCACTGTCTCGCGCTCGCCCGTGGCTCCGTTGCCGACCGCCCTCCGGCGGCTTCGCGGCGGCGGCTCCCGCACCAGACGGTCGGAGTAGGCGTCGTGTGGCGGGAGGGCAGGGTCCTCATCGCGCGGCGGCCACCATCGGGGCTGCTCGGCGGGTTGTGGGAGTTTCCGGGCGGCAAGCTCGAATCGGGCGAATCGGCGGCAGCAGCGGTGAAGCGGGAGCTCATCGAGGAAGTCGGCGTCGATGTACGAGTGGGTGCGCTCATCGACCGGGTCGATCACGCGTACAGCCACTTCCGCGTTACCCTCCACTTCCACGAGGCCGAGTACGTCTCCGGCCGCGCTCGGCCACGCGCCTCCTCAGAGGTGCGCTGGGTGGAGCCGGGAGAGCTCGGCGATTACGCCTTCCCAGCCGCCAGCCGCACTGTCGTCGACCACGTGAGCTCGACAGGCCGCATTGGGCAGACGCCGGCGCCAGGAGGCTCCTAGGCCAGGCCTCCGCTGAACGGCGAATCGTCGGCGCCCGGCCGGCGCCGGGAGCGTTGTCGCTCGTAGCCAGAGTCGGTTCGACTGATTCTCCGCTTCGCGTGCAGGGCCTCCAGGACCAGCTCGCAGGCCGCGGCCACCTCCTCGGCCCCCGCATCTTCCGCCACGATGCCGGACGCCTCGACGAGCGGGAGCAGTCCCGTCACGTTCGAGAAACCCTCGATCAGCGCGCCGCCACGGCTCATCTCGGAGATCCGCAGCATGCCCCCAAGGTCGAAGTACTCGATCACGGGGGTGGCGTCCTCCTCCTCGAAGTGCTCCTCGAACGTCGCCTCGCACGCGTCGGCGATCAGGTCGAAGGCGATCCGCTCGGCTCCCTGGAGCTCGCCTTCGTACTCCAGCTCCAGCTTGCCGGTGATCGACGGCAGGGCGGCGTAGACGTCGGCCGGGCGTACTGTCGCCTGCGTTTCCCCGAGCAGGAGCGCCCGTCGCTCGGCGGCCGATACGGCGTTCTCAGTCACCGTGATCGGCATCCGCTGGCTCACTCCGGACCGCTGGTCCACTCGCTTGTCTGCCCGAGCGGCGAAGGCGACTCGCTCGACGATCTCCTTCACGAAGGCGGGCATCACCACGTCCATCTCGCGGTCGAGCCAAGCCTCCTGGCCGGTGATGGCAATGCCCGTACCGAGCTCGCGCGGATAGTGGGTGATCACCTCGGAGCCGACCCGGTCCTTCAGCGGCGTGATGATCTTGCCGCGGGCGGTATAGTCCTCCGGGTTCGCCGTGAACACGAGCTGCACATCCAGAGGCAGGCGCACGGGGAAGCCCTTGATCTGCACGTCCCCCTCCTGCATGACGTTGAACAGGGCCACCTGCACCTTCCCGGCGAGATCGGGCAGCTCGTTGAGTGCGAAGATCCCGCGGTTCGCTCGCGGAAGCAGGCCGAAGTGGATGTTCAGCTCGTCGGACAGGATGTGCCCGCCTCGCGCGGCGCGGATCGGGTCGAGATCGCCGATGAGGTCGGCCACGGTGACGTCGGGAGTCGCCAGCTTCTCGACGTATCTGCTCTCGCGGCCGACCCAACGCACCGGCGTATCGTCGCCCTGCTCCTCCACCAGCACTCGGCCGAACCGGCTGATCGGAGCGAGCGGGTCGTCGTTGACCTCCGAACCGTCGATCACCGGTATCTCGTCGTCCAGCAGTCCCGCGAGGGCGCGCAGGATCCGGCTCTTGGCCTGTCCTCTGAGACCGAGCAGGATGAAGTTGTGGCGGGAGAGGATCGCATGGGCGATCCCCGGGATCACGCTCTCATCGTAGCCGATGATCCCCGGAAAGATCGGGCCGCCGTCCTTGAGCCGTCGCCTCAGGTTGTCCCTGAGCTCTTCCTTGACCGATCGCGGCGTGTATCCCGAGCTCTTCAGCGCACCCAGCGTTCGCGGCCGTTCCATCTCTCCTCCGGTCGTCAGTTCACCCGTCCCGAGTTTCTACGGCGGATCGACTGGGCCGTTCCTCGAGAGCCAGGAGCCATAGCGCCGCCGCCGCCAGGAGCGCCGCGGCGGCGTGAAAGGCGACCGTGTAGCCCAGGGCGCCGAACGCCCATCCGCCCGCCGCCGGCCCGATGACCCTCGCGAGCGCGCTGGCCGATTGGTTCACCCCCAGCACGCTCCCCTGGTCCGCTTCCTCTGCCCGACCGGACAGAATGCCGAGCAGCGAAGGGTTGAAGAGCCCCCAGCCGACGCCCAGAAGAGCGAGTGACGCCAGGATCCCGTTCGTTCCAGGCGCCCAGGCAAGCACGATGAGCGCGAGCACGACGGCGACGGTGCCGGATATCGCCGTGCGCCTCTCCCCCAAGCGCCGGACGACCGGACCGACCATGCCACCCTGGGTCACGGCCGACACGACTCCGGCAAAGGCGAAGAAGGCGCCCGCCTCCGCGGCGCTCATCCCGATCGGGTTGTCCAGCAGCAGCGGGAAGATCGTCGTGTAGGCGGCGATACCGGTGTTGGCGAGAAGCGTGGCACCGATCGGACCGCGAAAACGGTCGTCACCCAGCGTCTTGGCCAGGACGCGGAGCTGCTCGCCCGCCGCACGTACGCCCGAGGTCGGGGAAGATCCATCGGGCTTCGCCCTCTTCTCGGCCGGAAGCGATTCCGGAAGGAAGGCGATGGCCACCAGCGCCGCCAACAGGCTGAGTCCGGCTGCAACAAACCCGGGAAGGGCATATCCCCAGCGGCTCATGAACCCGCCGATCGCAGGACCGATGATGAAGCCGATGCCGAAGGCGGCGCCGATGAGTCCCATCGCCTTCGCCCGTCCTTCCCTTGGACTTCGATCGGCCACGTAGGCCTGCGCGACCGGTATCGTGGCGCCCATCACGCCACCCACGATGCGAGAGAGCAGGAGGACCCAGATGCTGCCGGCCAACGCGAAGACGACGTACGACCCGGCGGTCCCCAGCAGTCCGAGTATCAGCGGCAGCCGGCGTCCGTGACGGTCCGAGATCCGGCCCCAGATCGGCGCGAACACGAACTGCATCGCCGAGTAGGCGCCGATGATGCCTCCGACCGCGAGCGGGCTCGCCCCGAAGTCGGTGGCGAAGAACGGCAGGAGCGGCAGGACGATGCCGAAGCCGATGAGATTGATGACGACGGTGAGGAAGACGACACCCAACGAGAGGCCGCGGCGGCCGCCGCCCTCCGAGCGCCGAGAAATCAGAGCTCACCGCCCGCGTCGAACCCGGGCGGCAGCAGTCCGCGCTCGGCCAGGTGGGCGAGGTGAGCTCGAACGGAGGCCTCGGCGGCCGATTCCAGTCCGGCCTCGAGCTCCGGGTAGACACGCCGCCTGATCGCATCCAAAGACCCTGCCCCCGCCTCGAGGGCGTCGCGGATCTGACGCTCGCGCTCGAGACGGTGGTTCCGATAGCCCTCCAGGAGCGCTCCCGCTTCCGCCACCGGAGGACCGTGTCCGGGCAGGATGCGTTCGGGTCTCAGGGAGACTAGGCGACTGAGACTCGCCAGGTACGAGCTCATCTGTCCGTCCGGCGGCGCGACGAGGGTCGAGCCTTCTCCGAGCACCGTGTCACCGGTGAACAGCCAACGAGCGGGCTGCAGGCAGAAGCTCAGCGAGTCGGCGGAATGCCCCGGGGTCTCGAGGACGTCGAGGTACGCCGAGCCGCCGTCGACCTCGATCCGGTCACCCTCACCGAGCGGTCGTCCCTCCAGCCCGAGACGGGCGAGGGTCTGCGGCGACGCCGCCAGGGGTGCTCCGAACTCGTCGGCAGCCCTGAAGGCCAGAGCCGCATGATCGTGGTGCGCATGGGTCAGGCAGACCCACTCCACGTCCGCCTCCCCGACCAGCTCCAAGAGCCGGGCGATGCCTCCCGACCGATCGGGCCCCGGATCCAACAAGACAGCCCGCCGGGCCCCGATCCTGTAACTGCGGGTACCATCCAGCGTCAGCGGTCCGGGGTTGTCCGCCACCGCCACACCCACTCCCTCGCCGAGCTCGCCGGCCGCCATCGCGGTAACTCTATTCCAGCACGACGGGGGCCGGGCGGATGCGTCCGGCTTCGAAGATCAGCTCGGCGAGGATCGGCCTCACCGTGCGCCTTTGAAAGGCGTGGAAAACCTCGTCCAACGAGCTGAACCGTTCGAGCAGCTCGAGCGTCGTGCGGGTGGGAAAGAGCATCGGCAGGCGTCCGGCGGCGAACCGCGCCAGCGCGTCGGCCGGGTCGAGCCAGGCAAACGCCGTGTGTTCGCGGGTCAGCTCCGGCTCTCCGCCGGGATGGCGCGCGAGGAAAAAGCGCGTGTCATAACGCCTGCTGAACTCCACGGGCGTGATCCAGCGTGAGAAATAGACGACGGCGGACACATCGAGCCGGAGGCCGCTCTCTGCCAGGAGATCCACGAAGGCAAGCGACCCATCGAGCAGGCGCTCCCGACGGGCTCCGGCGTCCTTCAATGCCGCCGATGAGGCACCGGCGGCGCCCGGCAACAGGCCCGTTTCCTCGAAGGCCTCACGCAGAGCTGCGAACACGGCCTGCGGCTCGCCGGCCGGCCCACCCTCCATCAGGCCGAGCGCCTCGTCGGAAGAATCCTCAGGATCGACGATTCCGCCGGGGAAGACGTGCGCTCCGGCGGCGAAGCGGCTCTCGAGCGGCCGCTCCAGGAGAAGGACCTCGAAGCGACGGGTCGTCGGGCGGGCAAGGCATACCGTGGCGGCCGGCCTGGGCTCGACCGGCGGCGAACCCGGTCGGACGTGGCCTCTCGCGAACTCCGCCTCCTCTAGCTCGCGCTGCACGCGCTCCGCGTCCGGGAGCTCGCCCTCTACCACTCGAGCACATCCCCCGCCGCCAACCCCGCCAGAACCAGGAGCACGACGAGCAGGCCGAGGACCATGATAAAGCCGACCACCGGGATGAGAACGATGGCGGCCGCCCTGCCCGGAGTCGTCCGGTGGGCCTCCCGCAAGCCGATCACCAGGAGAACCAGTGACCAGACCGCACCCACGGCCGGTCCCACGATCGGAGCTGCCGTGAAGACGGCCGGCCCGGCGCTGTAGCAGAAGACTCGCGCAGTGGCCCGCATGCCGCGGCGTGCCGGAGCCAGGATAAGCGCGAAGAGCTGCAGCACGAGAACGCCGAGGCCGAGGCCGATCAGTGCGGCGAAGGGCTCGAAGAAGAACTGAACGAGTGGAGCCAGCGGAGTCTCCGGGCCAAATGCGGCGGGAAGCAGCGGCGCGTCGGTCGATCGCCACAGCAGCACGAAGAACGCGGAGGTGATCGATACCAGCAGATAGTAGAGCAACGGCCTGGCCAGAGAGCCTTCCCATGCAACGCGGCGGAAGAAGCCGGACGGCTGGAAGAGGCTGTCACGCCAGGTTCGAAGGAGACTGGCGGGAAACGCCACGGAGGGATCTTCCCAGGCGACGCCTCCGGCCGGCACTTGACCGGGCTTTGAGGCCGCGGCTTCCGACAATCGGGTGCCGCAGAGCGGGCACTCGATCGCGCCGTGGCCGGATTCGAAGCCGCAGTGCGGGCAGATGGGCAAGTGGACCTCGCGTTGGGAGTTCCGGGCGGGGGCGAAAATGGCCGCTCGAGCGGCGTCTAGCCAGGTCGGTCGACGCGCGCCGGCAGGCTCAGGGGACCCTCAACGCTCGCTCGCCATCCAGCGGTACAGGCCCCGCACGTTCAGCGCGAACCACTCCTCGTAGCCACCCCAGGACGCGTATTCGTCCAGACTGATCCGCTCGGCCGCCTCGTCTTCGCTCCACCCGGCGTCGAGCGCCCGCTGCACCGCGTCGCGCAGATCTCCGTAGTAGGCGATCTGCCGCTTCACGGCGTCGCGGTCTCCGACCGGCCCGTGCCCAAAGGCGATCCTATCGAACTCCAGCGCGCCCAGCGCCTCGAGCGCCCGGAAGAACTCGCGGAACTGGTGGCTGCCGAGGTCGCGATACCCAACGCGATCGTTGGCGACGAAGTCCACCGCGAAGGCGATGCGCGCATCAGGTACGAGCCCGACGATCATGCTCGCCGTGTGGCTCGGACCGAGGTACACCAGGCGGACCGCCCGTCCTCCCGGCTTCAGGGTGAGGCGGCCGCTGAAGGTCAGATTGGGTGGCGGGAGGCTGGGATTCGCCGCTTCCAGGAGAGGCTCCAGTGCGTTCTCGTGGGCGATGATCGGGGTCCGGCCGCCGAATATCGTCCTGAGCACACCCGCGCCAGAGGCATGGTCGGCGTGGTGGTGACTGTACACGATGGCGAGAAGCGGGAAGCCGGGAGCCACGGCCCGGATCTCCTGGGCTAGGATGCGGGCCGCATCATCGGAGATCGGGTCGAACGCGACGACGCCGTCCGTCGTGACGACGAACAACGTGTTGTAGGCTCCGTAGCTGAACTGGAAGACCCCATCCGCCAACTCGGTCGTCGCCCACTCCGTCTCCTGGGCGGAAGCATCCGTCTCTGCGAAGAGGCCGCCGAGGACGCCAATCGCCAGAATCGACGCCACCGAAGCCAGCCGGCTTCGGGACCGAATATCCTTCCGTGTGGCACTCATCAATCCAGAAGCCTCAGCGGCATCACGAGACAGAGGTAGTCGGAGTCACCCTCGGCGGGCTGCAACGTGGCCGCCCGCTCCGGAGCCTTGAAGCCCAACTTAACATCGTCGTCCGACATGTAGCGCATCACCTCGAGAAGGTAGTTCGCGTTGAAACCGATTTCGAGCGACTCTCCGTCGTAGTCGACCGCCAGCTCATCCTCGGCCTCGCCCAGGTCGGGCGTCTGCACGCGGAATTTCACCGCCCCTGGCTCGAACAGCAGCCGCACCCGGTGGGTCTGGTCGCTCGCCACGACGGCCATCCGGCGGATGGCGGACTCCAGGCCGGCACGGTTCGCCACCACCTGCTTGTCGTTGTCCTTCGGTATCACCTGATCGAAGTTCGGGTAGGGACCCTCGATCAGACGAGTGAAGACGGCCCGCCGCTCGGAGCGGAAGGCCAGGTGGTTGGCAGACCGGGCGATCTCGAGCTGCTCTTCGCCATCGAACAGCCGCTCAACCTGGCCGAGCGCTTTCGGCGGCACGATCAGGTCCGCCTCCGGGGCACCCGCCTCGTGAAGGTCCTTGGTCATCAGGGCCAGCCGGTGTCCGTTCGTCGCAACCATCGTCGTCGACTCGGGCCGCAGTTGCCAGAGCACCCCGTTGAGGATCGGTCGGCTCTCTTCGGTGGAGGCCGCGAACGAGGTGTGGGAGATCAGCTCCTGGAGCGCCTCGGCCGACATCTTCCAGCTCTCCGAGAAGTCCACCTCGGGGAAGGTCGGGAACTCCCCTTCCGGGAGTCCATAGAGCTTGAATTTGCTCCGGCCACACTCGATTCGTATCTGATCCTGATCGGCGATCAGGTGAACCGGGGCGTCCTCCAGCTCCCGGGTGATCTCGGAGAATTTCTTGGCCGGGACGGTCACGGCCCCTGCGGTCTCCACTTCCGCATCGATCGTCACCTGGACGGAGATATCTAGGTCGGTACCGCACAGCTGCACCGAGTCCCCGTCCGCCCGCAGCAGGATATTCGAAAGGACCGGTAGCGTCGTCCGCGCCGGGATCGTGGCGGAGACGGCTCCCAACCCCTTCTGCAGCTTCTCACGTGTAATCGACAGCTTCATTCGGAACCTCGTTGGTCCGGCGATGGAAAAGGTGGGGTAGTTGTTTCTACTCCCTACCTGTAGAAATAAATCTTAGTAGTAGTAGTAGGGCCTGTTGGAAAGTGGAAAACGTCCCGGAGACACCCCGAGCGGACGCGAGCGGTCCGCGATGACGGGTGCGGCAGCAGTGTCGAAGGCCCGGGGAAGCCGGTTGCGAAGAGGTAGGTTGATTCCACACCAGCGACCCGACGGCGCTCGTCATCCACCCTGATCCGGGTTGCCTCCACGCCGTCTGCGTCACCTTTCTACAACCCGTGGGAAAACCCGGGATGGTGACCATGCGGGCCTCCATAAAGGTCAACTGGCCAGCGCTTCCTGGAGCTTGCGGACGCGCGACCGAAAAGTGGGATCGCCCGCCATCTCTGCCTCCACCTTGTTGACCGAGTGGATGACTGTCGAGTGGTCGCGCCCGCCGAAGATCGATCCGATGTCCGTGTACGGCAGATCGAGCGTCGTCTTGATGAGGTACATGGCAACCTGGCGCGGCACGACCAGCGTGCGGGTGCGGCGCTTGGATTTCATGTCGTCGACGGTTACGTGCCAGTGCTCGGCGGTCCGCTCGACGATTTGCTCGGGCGTGGTCCGGACACGTTCGGCGTACGGCTCGGGCTCGGTGTCCAGCGCCTCGCGCGCCAGGTCCAGATTGATCTCCCGGCGGGTGAGCGAGCTGAAGGCGAGCAGTTTGATGAGCGCCCCTTCGAGCTGGCGCACGGAGGTCTTCCTGATGCGGGCGATGTACTCGATGACCTCGTCGTCCATGCTGAGGCCGTCTTCCTCGGCCTTCTTCTGCAGGATGGCGATGCGCGTCTCGAAGTCGGGCGGTTTGATGTCGGTGACGAGGCCCCACTCGAAGCGCGAGACGAGACGCTCCTGGAGTCCGGGGATCTCGGGCGGCGGTCGATCCGATGTGATGACGATCTGCTTCTGGGCATCGTACAGCGCGTTGAACGTGTGGAAGAACTCTTCCTGAGTGCCCTCCTTGTTTCCCAGGAAGTGCACATCATCTACCAGAAGGACGTCGATCTTGCGATACCGCCGCCGGAAGTTGGCGGTCCGCCCGCTCTGGATGGCGGCGATCATCTCGTTGGTGAACTGCTCGGATGTCGTGTAGACCACCCTGCGATCGGCGAAGCGGTCGAGGATCGCATGCCCGATCGCGTGCATCAGGTGGGTCTTGCCGAGTCCGGTATCGCCGTAGATGAACAGAGGGTTGTACGCCGCGGCCGGGGCGTCGGCGACCCGTCGGCAGGCGGCGGTGGCGAGCTGATTATGTCCGCCGATCACGAATCGATCGAATCGATACCGGTCGTTCAAGCCAATCGCGGCGGGATCCGTCGGCAGCGGCTCGGCCTCGTGACCGACGTCGTCCTCCACCTCCTGGCCCAGAGGCTTTCCGCCGAGCTCCGGGAACTCCAGGCGCTCGTCCT
>JBDGZR010000112.1:0-10539 GCA_039588495.1 Gemmatimonadota bacterium
GAGCGTGACGAACGGAGCGAACGGGGCGGGCGACGCGGCCGCCATGATCGAGATGACGGACGTGAGCAAGGTCTTTCTGACCGACGAGATCGAGACGCACGCCCTGTCCGATGTCCAACTCCGAATCGATGAGGGTGATTTCCTCTCGATTGCGGGGCCGTCGGGCTGCGGCAAGTCCACGCTGCTTTCGCTGCTGGGCCTGCTCGACTCGCCCAGTTCGGGTGACTACCTCCTGGATGGGAATCCGGTGGCGGACCTGAGCTCGTCGCAGCGCGCGACGATCCGGAACCGTCACATCGGCTTCATCTTCCAGGCCTTCAACCTGATCGGTGACCTCACCGTGTACGAGAACGTGGAGCTTCCGCTCACCTACCGCGGGCTCGCCGGACCCGAGCGGAAGGAGAGGGTGATGAAGGCGCTCGAGCGGGTCGACATGCCGCATCGGGTGAAGCACTATCCCTCCCAGCTCTCCGGCGGCCAGCAGCAGCGCGTGGCCGTGGCGCGAGCCGTCGCGGGTGATCCCCTCATCCTGCTGGCGGACGAGCCGACCGGTAACCTCGACTCCTCCAACGGCGAAGCGGTCATGAGCCTTCTCGCCGAGCTCCACGGAGAGGGCGCGACCATCTGCATGGTGACGCACGATCCCCGATACGCCGACTACGCCGGACGCACGATCCATCTGTTCGACGGACGGATCGTCAGTGATCAGTCGAACGGCGCCGTTCGGGAGCTGGAGGAGCACGGCTACGAGGTCGTGGGAAGATGATGAGCGGACTGCTGAAGGAGTTGCGATACGCGGTTCGAATGCTCCGCAGGAACCCGGGCACCAGCCTGATCGCGGTGCTGGCGCTGGGCCTGGGGATCGGCCTGACGACGATCATGTTCAGCATCGTCTACGGTGCGGTGTGGAAGGGCCTGCCGTTCGAGGGCGCCGAGAAGCTGGTTCACGTCGAGCGCAACAACCTCGCGGAAGACATCGAGAGCATGGAGGTCCCGATCCACGACCTCCTCGACTACCGGGAAGCTCAGACCTCTTTCGAAGGCCTCGCCGGCTTCTACTCGGGGACCGTCAACCTGGCGGGCACCGAGCGTCCGGAGCGCTACGACGGCGCCTTCATCTCGGCCAACGCTTTCGAGATGATCCGGGTGCAGCCCCTCCTGGGAAGGAACTTCCAGGAGGGTGAAGACACTCCGGCCGCCGATCCGGTCATGCTTCTGGGCTACCACGTCTGGCAGGACCGCTTCGGGGCCGATCCCGAGGTCGTGGGCCAGGTCGTGCGCGTGAACGGCGAGCAGACGACGATCGTCGGCGTGATGCCGGATGGCTTCCGCTTCCCGATCGCCGAGGACGTGTGGCTGCCGCTGCGGATGGACCCGCTCGAGCTAGAGCGTGGCGAGGGCCTGACGCTGGAGGTGTTCGGGCGATTGAGAGACGGCCTGAGCATGGATCAGGCGTATGCCGAGATGCAGGCGATCGCCAGCCGCCTGGCCGAGGAGTACCCCGAGACGAACGAAGGCGTCGGCATAGTGCTGCAGCCCTTCGTCGAGGAGTACATCGGCGCCGAGCCGCGGGCCATGCTCTACACGATGCTGGGAGCCGTCTTCCTCGTCCTGCTGGTGGCGTGCGCCAACGTCGCGAACCTCCTCCTCTCGCGGGCCGCGACGCGCTCGAAGGAGCTCGCCATTCGAAGCGCGGTCGGCGCGAGTCGCCTCCGCGTCATCATGCAGCTCGTCGGCGAGGGAATCGTGCTCGCGAGCGCCGGGGCGGTTTTGGGGATCGGGGTCTCGATGCTGGGGATCGGGATGTTCAACCGTTCTCTGGCGCCCACGGACCCGCCGTTCTGGATCGACATCAGTCTCAACACGGTCGTGCTGGTCTTCGTCATCGGCGTCACCGTGCTGGCGGGTGTGCTGTCCGGCATCCTCCCGGCCATCCAGGCGTCCGGCAGCGCCGTCAACGAGGTGCTGAAGGACGAGTCGTGGGGCTCGTCCGGCTTCCGGGTGGGCAAGCTGAGCAAGGGCCTCGTCGTGGGAGAGATCGCGCTCTCGCTGGGCGTTCTCGTCGCCGCCGGCCTGATGATCAAGAGCGTTACGAACCTCAACACGCTCGACTACGGCTTCGACACGGAGACGACCTTCACGGCACGCATGGGGCTGTTCGAGGCCGACTACCCGGACACGACCAGCCGGAGAGAGTTCTATCGCGAGGTGCTTCGCCGCGTGGAGCAGCGTCCGGGCGTCGAGGCGGCGGCGATCGTCACCGCCCTGCCGGGAGCCTGGTCGTACGGCAGCCGGTTCGGGATCGAGGGCGAAACCTACGACCGTGACCAGGACTACCCGATGGCGCGGTTCGCGTCGGTCTCCCCCGACTTTCTCGACGTCTACGGGGTGAAGGTGCTCGAGGGCCGCACGTTCGGGCCCGAGGACGCGTACGACGCGATGCCGGTCGCGATCGTAAACCAGAGCTTCGCCGAGCAGTTCTACCCGGAGGGCTCGGCGATCGGGAAGCGCGTCCGTCAGGGCGACTCCGAGACCGACGAGCCCTGGCGCACCATCGTGGGCGTCGTGCCCGACATGTACATGCAGGGCCTCTCCAACATGGAGGAGGACCCCTGGGGCGTTTACTTCCCGCTCGATCAGTACGACACCCGTTTCGCCTACGTGGCGCTTCGCTCGGCGGGCGAGGACCCGATGACCCTGGCGGCCGGTGCCCGGGATGACGTCATGGCCGTCGATCAGGACATTCCGCTCTACTGGGTGCAGACGCACCAAGCCGCGATCGACGAACAGACCTGGTTCTTCCGGATCTTCGGGAATCTCTTCATGGTCTTCGGCTTCGTCGCCCTGTTCCTGGCGGCCGTCGGACTATACGGCGTGATGTCCGCCTCCGTGAGCAACCGCACGTCGGAGATGGGCATCCGCATGGCGCTCGGCGCCCAGGGGCGAGACGTGCTCCGGCTGGTGATGAAGCAGGGCGCCGTGCAGGTCGGCATCGGGATGGCGCTCGGCCTCGCGCTGGCGGCACTGCTATCACGAGGCCTGGATCTCGTCCTCTTCCAGGTCGAGCCGTGGGATCCGTTCGTCTTCGCGCTGATCGCCGTCGTGTTGGCCGCGGTGGGCATGCTGGCCTCGTACATCCCGGCGCTGCGAGCGACCCGGGTCGATCCGGCCGTGGCGCTGCGTTACGAGTAGCGGTCGCGTCCGGCGGCTGCCGATCGCCGAGGTTTGTAATCACGAGCTTGAGGGGCGGTCCTTGGGGGCCGCCCCTTCGCTTTCTGGGCGAGAGCAACCACTAGCCCGAATCCACCTCGACGGGGCTACGGCGACGCTATCACCGCGTTGACCTCGGTCTCGACGAGCCACTCCGGGTCGATGAACCGGCAAACCTGCAAGATCGTGTGCAGCATGATCCGCGTACGGATTACGTCCTCTAGCGAGGATGTCGACAACGACGGATTCACCGACCTGGTGTCGCACTATGCTCAGAAAGAGACCGGACTCGCCGTAGGTGACACCGAGGCGTGCCTCACCGGAGAGCTTCTCATCGGGATCGCGTTCGGAGACTGCGATGCCGTGAGTGTCCTGGGCAATTAACGGCCTCTGGTCTTGGCGAGAGTTTGCCAGCGATGGGCGGTTCCTTCGGGGCCGCCCGGTTCCTTCTAGGCTTCGGGTCGCTAGGTCTCCTTCTGGGCGGACGAGAGCAGCTTCTCCTGGAACTGCTGGACTTCCAGGACCTTCTCGAGCTCTGTCTCCGTGTTCGATTGCTGCTGCTCCAGGAGCGCGATCCGCTGCTCGAGCAGCGCCACAATCTGGCCGGAACCCTGGGCCTCTCTCATCCTCGCCACAGCCTCTGCGATCGGCTTCAGGGCGAAGCGCGCGGTGAAACCGGTGATCGGAATCAGGACCGTCATCATCCCCATGACGATCGCGACGATCGGTATCAACTCTCCCATCTGAAGCTCTCCCTCCAGGTTGCGTGATCGTTACGGGGCGCCGGCTCGGCCAGCATCGCGAGAGCCGGCTAGCGGCCGGCGGCCAGGATCCGGTCGATCAGCCCGGGATCGTCCGGCAACAGGCCGACGGCGACGATGCGCGGCACGAGCTCCCGCCACGCCGGGCGGAGCTCGTAGGCACTGGCGAACAGTGGCAGCGCCTCTTTGACCATCCCCTCCGACACGAGGGTCACGGCATGCCAGAAGATAGGCTCGGAGCGGCCGGGCAGAAGCTCCTCGGCCCGGCGGTACGAGTCCAGCGCCTTGTCGATGTCGCCGGCGGTGATGTGCTCATCTCCGGCATTCATGTGTCGGTACGCCCGGGCAACCGTGAGCACGCGGCGTAGCTCGACGAGGGGATCCGGGTGGTCTTCCACTCGAAGATCGTAGAGTCGATCCTCCCAGGGACGCCCACTCGGGTGACTCGCGACGATGAGCAACGCCGCGCTCTGCTTTCCGCGCAGATCTCCACCCACCTCCTGAGCCGCGTCGAGCGCCGCCATCAGCCGCTCGGCCAGGTCGCCGGACGACGTCGTGTACGCGCGAACCATCGCGTCGCAGACGCCCGCCCTCAGCATCAGGTTGGCCTGGACCGTGAACCCCGGTCCGGTTCGGTCGCACGCTTCGGCGATCGCCGAAGCGCCCGTGTGAACAGCTGTCCGCCCTTGCGCATCCACCATCCCGACCTGCCGGACCGCCTCGTTTGCGTCCGAGGCGACGAGGCCCGCCAGGGTCTCGGGCGCGCTCTTTCCGCTCCCCATCATCTCGAGCCCGAGGGCCCCGTACGCGGGGTCGGTGAAGGACTGAGTGGCCACGGCACCGACACCGCTCGCCGCCCAGGGTACGACGGAACCGACCGAGAACCAGTGCGACTGCACGGCGACGCCCAGCTCTCCCGTGGCCGAGTCCCGAGCCACGATCGAATAGGTGGAGACCGGCCGGCGTGGCACGCCGGAGTCCCCCACCGCCGGCTGAGCGCCGGCAGGCGTGGCGGCCAACCCCGTCGCGAGGGCCGCCAGGGTCGCGAGGAGAAGCCTGTCACGGGGCGAACGGGACACTATCGATCCTCCTGGCTCGGGTCGCCCGGGGAGCCGAGCCACTCACCCAGGATGCGCGCAAAGTGGAGATTGGGCGCCAGCAGGCACCCGTGCCCGTGTCCTTCGAGGATCCGTAGCGTGGCCTCGGGGATCTTCTCGGCCATGAACGATGCCTGCTCCACCGATGGGACCAGGTGATCGCGATCCGCGGCCAGAAGCAGCGTCGGCATCCCGATCTCTACGAGGCGCTCGCGAAGATCGTACTCCTGCAGGATCCTCAGCCTGTTCAGGTAGCCCTCCTTGGTCGTGCCGCCCGTGAGCTCCAGGAAACGGTGGATCTCGTCCCGGTGCGTGTAGCGGGAGTGCATCCGGGTCGCGGTCAATCGCCTCACCAGGGCCATCGTCTTCCAGGGGAACGTACGGATCCAGGCGACGGCAAGCTTCAGGCGCAGCTGCGGGCGGAAGTACGGGAAGGTGTTGAGGACGACGAGCCGCTCCACGAGCTCCGGGCGCGCGAGGGCGAACGACATCGACAGGGCGCCGCCGAACGACTCGCCGAACACGACGGCCTTTTGCCCCGATGGCGACGCCTGCGCCACGATGCTCGCGAGATCCTCGACGAGCGTGTGCATGTGAGTGGCCGAGTCCCGCAGCGTGTAGGTCGCGACCCGGAACTCGCGCCCGAGCTCCGGTATCTGGCGATAGAACAGGAGGCCGGTCCCGTCCATTCCTGGGACGTACACGAAGGGAGGGCCCTCTCCCTCGATGGCGAGGCGAGGATCATACGGTACGGCCTCCGGCAGGGCTGCCGCGTCGAGCTCGTAGCCGGGCCTTCTAGACACGTAGGGGGATGACATCCTTACATTCCGTTATGTCGCCAACCGAAGATCGAGCATGGAAGATCGCACGCGTCACGTGGACGGTGCTCACCGGCTTCTTCGTCGAGAGCTTCATCTTCGCGGCATCAGTGTTGCCCGCCGCCCTCTTCTGGGAGTGGCACTTTCACTGGCCGTACCCCTCGGACGGCGCGCGGATATTTGTCCTGGCCCTCTCCTTCGTGCCGGCGTACCTGGTGTTCGCCTTCGCGCTCATGGTCTTGTCGGCCCTCATCACCAGCATCCTCGGGTGGCGAAGCCCCCCGGACATGGAGATGCGCATCAGCGACGTGGAGTGGCCGCTGCTGCGCTGGGCCCGCTACATGATCACCCAGCACATCGTACGGCTGTTCGCGGGCGTCTTCTACCGCTCCACCCCGGTATGGTCCTTCTACCTGAAGCTGAACGGAGCGCGGTTGGGACGAGGCGTGTTCGTGAACAGCCTCTCGATGTCGGACCATAACCTGTTGGAGTTCGGAGATCACGTGGTGATCGGCTCCGATGTGCACCTCTCGGGGCACACCGTGGAGGCCGGGGTCGTGAAGACCGCCGTCGTGCGTCTCGGGAACGGGGTCACGGTGGGCACGGGCAGCGTGATCGGGATCGGGGTCGAGATCGGAGACAATACGCAAGTGGGGGCTCTGAGCGTGGTCCCGAAGCACCGACGCCTGGAGGCGAACTCCACGTACGTGGGGGTACCGGTTCGCCGGATCGACGCGCCGGAAGCGGAAGCAGCGGCCCTGGGCCCGCCCTAGGCCTGGACAGACAGGAGTTCGACCCCCTCGATGCCCAAGGCGAGCTCGGGGCCGTAGGCTCTGGCGGGCGTCTGGAATCCGGGCGGCGACTCCCCGAGCAGCGCCCTCTCGACGACCGCGAGCGCCGTGAGCGCCGTGAAGTCGTATGCCTCGGGGCCCACCAGGATGGCAGAGACGGACCGGCCTTCGTCGTCGACGACCTCGCCGTAGATGCGGGTCTCGCCGCGAGCACGCTCGTCGTCGCTCGGACCGGCCACGCGACGTCGGATGCCGCGCTCGATCAGGCTGCGCATCGGCCCGCTTTGCAGCAGCCCGCGGAGGCGGCCGGTGACCCGCAGGGCGCGCTGCAGGCCGCGAGGACCAGCGCCGTATACCTCGATCTCCCCGATCCCGGTGCTGTAGTAGGCCGTCACCACGTCGCCAAACGGGATCGTCACCGCCGAGCGGGGACCGGTGCCGAAGTCGAAGCTGCGCGACTTCCAGCCCGCCGGCACCGGGGTCAGCCGGCCGTCACGCCTCACCAACCCTCCCTCCCCCAACTGCTCGGCCATGCTGAGGGCGGTACCTCGAGACACGCCGCCTCCACCGGGGAGAACGGCCAAGGTGAGCCGAGTGGCGGAGGGGAGCCGGGACTTCAGGTGCACGGCGAAGCAGTCGGTGGGGACCACATCGAAGCCGACACCCGGCATCAGCATGACCCTGGCCTCCCGGGCACGATCATCCAGTTCGGCGGCTGCCTCGAAGACCTCGATCTCGCCGGTGAGGTCCAGGTAGTGGCGACCCGAGTCGAGGCACGCCTCCACCATGGGCTGGAAGGTGCGGGAGAACGGGCCCGCGCAGTGCAGAACGAGCGGAACACCCTCGAGCGCGTGGTCCAGGGCCTCTCGGTCGTCCAGAGCCGCGACGACGTGCCGCAGGCCCTCCCGCTCGGCCTGCTCTCGGAGGGCCTCCTCGTTGCGGCCAGCCAGAACCGGCTCGAAGCCGCGCTCCACGGCCAGCCGGGCGATGAGGCGCCCGGTGTAGCCGTAGGAGCCGTAGAGCAGAAAGCGGCCCGAGCCGTTCACGGCGCGCTCAGGTCACAGGCTTCCGTGCGCGGACGAACGCCGCCATGAACTTCTCGTCGACCAGGGGCGCGACGACGGCCTGATCGAGACCGGATTCCTCGAGGAAATCCGCCGCGTCGGCCACCCGATAGACCCGCGTGGGCTCGATCTCGACGTCGGCGAAACCGGCGTCCCGAAGAAGGCCCAGATACTCCTCTTCCTCCAGCGCGCCGGCCACGCACCCGACCCAGAGCTCGACGCTCCGGCGTATCGCCTCCGGCATGTCGCCGCGCACAACGATGTCGGACACGGCGAACAAGCCGCCCGGCCGAAGCACCCGAAACGCCTCAGCGAGCACTCGCGGCTTGTCGGCCGACAGGTTGATCACGCAGTTGGAGATGATCACGTCCACTGAGTTGTCCGGCAGCGGGATCTCCTCGATCTCGCCCTTCAGGAACTCGACGTTCTCGACGTCAGCCTTCCGCTGATTCTCGCGCGCCAGCTCCAGCATCTCGTCCGTCATGTCGAGCCCGTAGGCCTTCCCCTCGGGACCCACGCGACGGGCCGAGAGCAGGACGTCGATCCCGCCTCCCGACCCCAGGTCGAGGACAGTCTGTCCGGGCAGGAGCTCGGCCAACGCCGTGGGGTTGCCGCAGCCCAGCGACGCGAGGACGGCCGCGTCCGGCAGCTCCGCCGTCTCGTCTATCGAGTAGAGGTTCGAGGTGATCGGATTCTCGCTCAGGAGGTCAGGGCCGCAGCAGCTCACCGTCTCGCCGCAGCACCCGGCCTCATCTCCCCTCGCCACCTCGGCCGCCGCCTTGCCGTACCTCTCGCGCACGGCGGTCTTGATATCCGTCCTGATATCCGCCTTGATATCCGTCTTGGTCTGTGTCCCGCTCATCGTTCCTCCATTCCTCCCATTATGCTGCTGGGTCCGTTCAGCAGCACCCGGCTTCGACTTTCGCCGCCGCCTCGGCACTCGCCTCACCCAATCGCGTGAGGCCGCTTTCGAGTTCCCCGAGCAGCTCCTCGTTCAGAGAGTAGTAGATCCACTTCCCTCTCCGGCTGGCGACCACCAGGCCGGCCTCACGGAGCGTCTTGAGATGGAAGGAGAGCAGCGGCTGCTTCGCTCCGACCCGCGCGGCCAGATCACAGACGCATTGCGCTCCCCCGGAGAGCAGCTCCACGATCCTGAGCCGCTTCTCATCGCCGAGGGCCCTGAATGCCCGCGCCGCCCTCTCGCTGGGCAACAGCTCCGTCCTCTCTTTCATCGTTGTCGTGGTCATGCACTATCATATCAATACTCATTGATTTGTCAACCCGTCTCCCCGGGTTGCATGTTTATGCGTCGAGACTGTATGCTTATGCATGATAAGGGTGAGTATCATCGGAGCGTCGGGCTACGCCGGCGGGGAGCTTCTGCGTTGGCTGCTGGCGCACCCGGCCGTGGAGATCGTGCATCTCGTCGCGGACGCGCGAGCGGGGGAGCCGGTGGATCGGGTGTGGCCGTCCATGCGAGGCTTGAGCTCCTCCACCCTGCTGGACCTCTCGGCGGTGCCCACCGAGACGATCGCATCCGACTCCGATCTCGTCTTTGCCGCGCTGCCGGCGGGAGCCGCGATGGGGATCATCCCCGCTCTCCTGGCCGAGGGCACGCGCGTCGTCGACCTCGGCCCGGACTTCCGGCTCAAGGACGCGGCCTCGTATCCGGCATGGTACGGTTTCGAGCACGACGGGCCGGAGCTGTTGGCCGAGGCGGTCTACGGGGTACCCGAACTGAAGTCGGAGGCGATCCGGACGGCGCGACTCGTGGCGAATCCCGGCTGTTATCCCACGGTCGTGGCTCTCGCGCTCGTCGTCCTTCTCCGCGAAGGCCTCGTCGGTGACACGGTGATCGTCGATGCCAAGTCGGGCGTGTCCGGGGCGGGACGAGCGCCTTCGCCGAGCACCTCGTTCAGCGAGCTCGACGGAAACCTCCGTCCGTACGCCGTCGGCGAGCATCGGCACACCCCGGAGATCGAGCAGACGCTGGCCGACTCCGGGACGAGATCGCGGGTCTTCTTCGTTCCCCACCTCGCTCCGATGACCCGGGGGATCCTGGCCTCCTGCTATTTCGGCCTCCAGGCGCCGGTCGACCACGCCGAAGCGCTCGATCTACTCCGTGCGGCGTACGCCGAGAGCCCTTTTGTACGGGTCCTCGACGAGCTGCCGCAGACGAAGGCGACGCTCGCCTCCAATTTCTGCGACCTCACCGTCCGGGTGGACGAGCGCACCGGACAGGCTGCGGCGATCGGGGCGATCGACAACCTCGGAAAAGGAGCGGCGGGGCAAGCCGTTCAGAACATGAACGTGATGTTCGATCTCCCCGAGACGGAGGGCCTGTGGATGTCGCCGGTGTACCCGTGATGCTCCCATCCACGACGACCGGCGGCGTGGCCGCGCCGCTCGGCTTCCGGGCGGCAGGCATCCACTGCGGGGTCAAAGGCCGCCGCCCCGACCTGGCGGTCGTGGTATCCGACGTGGCCTGCGCCGCGGCCGGCGTTTTCACATCGAACCGGGTGAAGGCCGCGCCGGTCCGCTACAGCCAGGAGGTCATCGCCCGCGGCCAGGCCCGGGCGATCGTGGCGAACAGCGGCAACGCCAACGCCTGCACGGGCCCGAAGGGACGGCGTGATGCCGAGGAGATGGCGCGGATCGCGGCCGGCTCCATCCAGATCGCGCCCGAGGAGGTCCTCGTCGCCTCCACCGGGATCATCGGAGAGCTGCTGCCGATGGATGCGCTTCGGCGCGGCATTCCCCTCGCCTGCGAGCAGCTGGGGCGATCCGGCGATGGGGCG
>JBDGZR010000113.1:0-10508 GCA_039588495.1 Gemmatimonadota bacterium
TCCGCCGCCCGGGATCGCCGTCTACACGAACGCCTGCAACACGTACATCAAGTGGGCGGAGATCTGGGAGCGGATGTACGACGTCCCGATCTTCACCCTGGACGTGCCCGGCTCGCGGAGCGCCCCCGGCGTAGTGCTCAGCGGGACGGACCATGAGGCCGACCGGAAGTACGTCGAGTACCAGCTGCGGGAGCTGATCGAGCTGCTGGAGAAGGTTAGCGGGAAGGCGTTCGACATCGACCGGCTTCGCGAGGTGCTGAGCGTCACGAACGACATGGGCCGCAGCTGGCGGCGGCTGCTGGAGATCAACAAGGGCACGCCCGCTGTCTACGATTCGATGATGGAGGGCACGATCTTCCTGGGCGTCGTGAACGCTCTCCGCGGGACGCCCGAGGGGGCGAAGTACTTCGCCGACCTCGTGGAGGAGATGGAGTACAAGCTGGAGCAGGGGATCAGCCCGCACGGCGACCAGCCCGAAAAGCACCGCCTCATCTTCGTGGGCGTACCATGCTATCCGATCTTCCGCCGCTTCTACCACCTGTTCTCGGATTGGGGCGGCACCTTCGTAGGGTCGACCTACCTGTGGTTCGCCTCGGGAGGGTTCAACCTCGACTTCGAGTACGACCTCGACAGACCCCTGGAGAGCCTCGCCGAAGGACTCATGCTCGGCGTCCAGAGCGCGGTGGACAGCATGCTGTTCCAGGACCGCGCCCTGATCGACGCGATCGACACCTACGGGGCGGACGGCGTCGTCTATCACCCGATCAAGAGCTGCCGGACGGTCTCCACCGGTTTGGCCGACAGCCGCCGGGTGGTCCTGGAGGAGCGAGACGTCCTCTGCCTCTACATCGAGTCCGACATGATGGACAAGCGGGTCGTCTCGGAGGCGCAGCTCAAGAACCGGATCGACGCGTTCTTCGAGGGCCTGGATTCGCGCAAGATCCGCCTTGCCAGGGGTGAAGGGGAGATGGTCGAGCCCTCGGTGGGCGCGGGAGCCGGAGCCGGCACGGCCGACTCGAAGGTCACGGGATAAGGCGAGGAGGAGAAGGGCATGCCATACGCATCCGGAGTGGACGTCGGCTCCACGCAGACGAAGGCGGTCGTCGTGGACGAGGCTAGCAGCATCGTGGGCCGGTCTCTGATCGACACCGGGGCCAACGTCGTCAGGGCGGCCGAAAAGGCATTCGCCCAAGCCATCGACGATGCCGGGCTCCAGGACTACGAGATCGGCTTCGTGGTCGGCACCGGCTACGGCCGCTACAAGGTCGAGTTCGGCGACACCCAGATCACAGAGATCGTCTGCCATGCCCGCGGCGCCGCCGCGATGTTCCCCGACACCCAGACGGTGCTCGACATGGGCGGCCAGGATACGAAGGCGATCCGCCTCAAGCCCGGCGGCGACGTGATCGATTTCTGCATGAACGACAAGTGCGCCGCCGGTACCGGCCGTTTCCTCCAGTCCGCGGCGGCCGCCCTCGGGCTCGAGCTCGAGGATCTAGGCCCCACCGCCCTCGAGGGGCAGCGGCCGGTCAGCATCAGCACCACGTGCACGGTCTTCGCCGAGTCGGAGGTGCTCTCGTGGCTCGCGAGGGGCAAGCGGATCGAGGACATCCTTCTCGGAGTCCACCGGAGCATCGGCTCTCGGTCCTTCGGCCTGCTGCGGCGCGTCGGGATCGAGAACGAGGTGACTTTCAGCGGCGGAGTCACGAAAAACGAGGCGATGGTCGAGGTCATGGCCGAGATGCTCGACACGACGCTGAACGTGAGCGAGGAATCCCACTTCATGGGCGCGCTCGGCGCGGCGCTCTTCGCCCTGGAGCGCATGCCGCACGGCGACACCGGCGGGCGGGGCGAAGCAGCCGCGGCCAGCACGGAGGCCGGCCCAAGGGTGGCGGCACAGAAGGGAGACGCGTCATGAGCTGCACGGCAGGGATCGACGTCGGGTCTACCTACACGAAGGCTGCCATCCTGGACGGGGAGGGCGAGGTGCTCGGCCGGAAGATGCGGGCCACGGGCTTCAAGCTCGAGCAGGCCGCGCAGGCGACGTTCGACGAGGCGCTCGCGGCCTCGGGCCTGGAACGCGAGGAGGTGGAATACGTGGCCACCACGGGGTTCGGCCGCCACCAGGTCCCGTTCCGTGACGTTCAGGTGACCGATCTAACGGCCCAGGCCTGGGGCACGCGGGCCTTCTTCCCCGAGACGCGCACGGTGCTGGATGTCGGCGGCCAGACGATGAAGGCGATGCGGATGGATGGGGCTGGCAAGGTCCGCTCCTTCCGGCTCAACGACAAATGCGCCGCCGGGACGGGCGCGTTTCTGGAGAAGACGGCGCGGTATCTGGGCTACCGGATCGAGGAGATCGGCCCGTTGGTGGAGAGCTCCAAGGAGGTCGTGCCGATCTCCGGCGTCTGCGCCGTCTTCGCCGAGTCGGAGGTCATCAACCACGTGAGCCAGGGCGCGGCTCCCGGAGACATCATGCACGGGGCGATGGAGTCGCTGATCGAGAAGTCGGTGCGTCTGATGAAGCGCGTGCAGATGGAGCCGGAATTCACGCTGGTGGGCGGCATCATGCGCTTTCCGACGATGGTCAGGGTGATGCGCCAGCACCTCTCGGAGGGCGTGAACGTGCCCGAGGGAGAGCTGGTGCAGTTCACCGGGGCGATCGGAGCCGCCGTCCTCGCTCGCCGGCGCCTCGAGAAGCTCCAGGCCGCGTGATGGGGAAGAGGGCAAGACCCGGCCGCTCCGCCACGAGCCGGCGTGCGGGTTTCTGATGATCCAACCCGAATTCGAGCCGCTCGCCACGCCGCGGACCGAGCAGAAGGATGCCGAGCTCGCACGGGAGGGGTGGATCCGGCGCTTCGTCGGCGGGCCGCCCCGCCTGCTCGAGATCAGGGAGGTCTACGAGACGCTGGGCCACGAGGTGCGTCTGGAGACCCTCTCGCCGGAGGAGCTCGCCGAGGAGTGCGGCGATTGTCGGCTCGCGCTGGAGCTCTTCCGCGTCGTCTACACACGAAAGAGAATCGGCGTCGTCTGGGACGAGGCCACTGACGAGGAATTGGCAGCAAGCGAATCGGCAGCGGCGGACGAGACCACGGGCAACCCAGGGAGGTCCAGGTGAGAGCAGCGGTGTTTCACGGCACGGAGCGCGGATTGTCGATCGAGGATGTCCCCACGCCGAGCCCCGGGCCGGGAGAGGCCCTGGTGCGCGTGGCCGGGTGTGGCATGTGCCACACGGACCTCCACTACCTGGATCACGGGGTCCCCACCTTCAAGCCGCCGCCGATAATCCTCGGCCATGAGGCTTCGGGCACCGTCGCAACCGTGGGCGAGGGCGTGACCGATTGGTCCGAGGGCGACCGCGTGCTGATCCCGGCCGTTCTCTCCTGCGGACGTTGCCGCTTCTGCCGGATGGGGAGAGAGAACCTCTGCGAGCGGCTCGAGATGCTCGGAAACCACATCGACGGTGCCTATGCCGAGTTCGTGGCCGTCAACGCGTCAGAGCTTGTGGCTGTGCCCGAAGAGATCTCGCTCGAGAAAGCCTCCGTGATCGCCGACGCGGTCTCCACACCGTACCACGCCGTCAAGCACCGCGGCCGCGTGCGAACGGGAGACGCCGTGGCGGTCGTCGGCTGCGGCGGCGTGGGCCTCAACATCGTGCAGTGTGCGGCCGCCGCCGGCGGACGGGTGATAGCGATCGACCTCAACGAGGAGCGGCTCGAGATCGCGCGGAGGCTGGGCGCGGAGGAGACGATCAACCCGGAGGGCGTCGAGCGGCTGGACAAGCACGTTCGGAAGCTGACCGGCGGCGGCGTCGACGTGGCGTTCGAGGCGATCGGACAGCCGCGGACGATCGAGATGGCTTTCTCGCTGCTTCGGAAGGGTGCCCGCCTCTGCGTGATAGGGTTCTCGCATGAGCCGGCTACGATCCCGGTGGGCAAGCTCATGTTCTTCGAGCTCGAGCTGGTCGGGAGCCTCGGCTGCGGCGGTGGCGACTACCCCGAGATCGTCGAGCTCGTCCGACAGGGGAAGCTGCAGCTCGACCCCGTGGTGAGCGGTACCATTCCGCTCGAGGATATCGAGGAGGGATTCGACCGGCTGCGCCGTGGAGAGGGCGTTCGTTGGGTCGTTACCCCCTAGCTCCCTCTAGCTGTACACCTGTACAGGTAGAAAGAGGAGGTGGCCTACACGGACCGCGTACCAGCGGATGAGGACTAGCAGGGGAGAGAGATGATCGATCCGATCCAGAGATTCGAGGACGAGCACCAGCACGCGCTGGGCGAGCTGGAGAAGCTGGAAGATGCCGCCCGCGCCTTGGCTGCAGGGGCCGTCGGTGACGCGGCGGACGCTCAGCTCGCGGCTGCGCGCGCGGCGCACGAGTTCATGTCGACGGCTGTTCGCGAGCACAACGAGAACGAGGAGCTCGCGCTCTTCTCGGTGCTGGGCGACGAGGCTCCCACGGAGCCGTTCGTGGAGGACCACGTCGCCATCCGCGCGATGGAGCGGCGTCTGCTCGCGGCCATCGAGGCGGGGGACACGACCGAGACCGCGGCCGCCGGTCTGGCGATCGTGGACGTCCTAAGAGACCACATCGATCGCGAGGACAACGCGCTCTTTCCGATGGCCCGCGAGCTTCTCGGGCCGGAGGGCCTTCTCGAGGTGGCGCGGAGGCTCGAGGACTAGAGCTTCACGCAGGTACGACGTCCAACCCCAGCTCCGTGCCGGTCGAGCGCACTCGTTGGTCCAGGCTGAGAAGCCCGGTTTCCGGTACCAGCGACCTGGCGAACAGCGCGTACGCCAGGTGAAGTGCGTCGAGGGCGCGGATCGGCTCGACAGGGAAAGGGCGACGCGCGCGCTCGACGATCTCGGGGTCGAGACTCAAGGTCACCCAATGCGCGGAGATTCGACGTAAGAGGGAATGGCCGTCCGCAGCTTTTCCTTCGCTGAGCAGCCCGGTGGCGACGGCCCTGATGAGGGCCCGATCGCATTCGATCAGCGTGAGCTCCGAGGCGAGTATCACCTCCGCTTCGGAAAGCGACTCGCGAACCGCGTCCGCCCGCGGCTCTGCAAGCAGCCAGGAAAGCACGGCGCTCGATTCCGCGTAGACATTCAACGTTCCCCTCGCACCCAGTCGAGCAACTCTTCCGCGGCCTCCTCGGGAAGGAGCGGCTCCAGTCTGGGATAGAGGTCGGGACGATTGCGAGCGCCGATTCGGAGCCGTCCCTGGCGGGCGGCCTCGGCCAGAGCCGGGTACGGCACCTCGGCGGCACGAGGTCCAGGCTTCCTAAGCTCCGCTACGACAACCCCTCGATCCGTCACGAGGATCTCCTCGCCCTGCCGAACGAGTCGCACGTATTCGCTGAGGCGGTTCTTGAGCTCTCGAATTCCCACCGTACGCATACCCTAATGTAGCTACATGCAGCTACATTACCAAACTCTCTGCCGCATTAACGACTCCGGCAACTTCGGGGCGCGGGGTCAACCCGCCCTCAACACCGCCGCCTGGAGGGCCGCCACCAGCTCCTCCTGCTCGAGGCCGTGCGCCTGAGCCGCGAACTCCAGGGTGTGGCCGCCGCCGCAGCAGAGGTCGAGTCCGTGCTCGGCAAGCACCGGTGCGGCAGCGGGGTGCCGGTCGTACACGTCCGCGACCGTAGACTCGCCCGTGATCCCCGTCTGGGTGAAGCGGACCACGAACTCATCAGGCGCGCGCATCTCCGTGAGGTGCGCGAACCCCCTCGCGCCGAGCACGGCGTAGAGGGGGACTGGCTCGAAGGGGGCGGTGATCTCCAGAACGTTGCCTTCGGAGACACCGACCGCCGTCTCGAGGATCAGCTCCAGAGGCTCCTCGCCCGTCGCCAGGATCGGCCGAACGTCCAACGCCGTCGTCGCGGCGTCTCCACTCGGGGTCGCGTCATCGCTTGGGGTCGCGTCATCGCTTGGGGTCGCATCATCGGCCGGGTCCATGCCATCGGTCAGGTTCATCGTCTCCTCACGATATCGAGGTACATGCCGAGCAGGGTCAGCGCTCCGAGCGCGAATACGGCCGCGCCCGCTCTGGCTCCGGCAGAGCTCCCCACGAACACGGCGATGCTGAGGGCCGCCGCACCGACGGCCAGCAAGGTGTGAGCAGCCCATGTGAGCCGGGGCTTGGTCAGGTCGGCCACCTTCGGAACGCCGGGCGTCCCCACCCTGGAGCTGAACCGCTCCAGCCAGGTAAGGAAGGGCAGGATCCGGTGGTAGACGCCGGCGACGAAGAGAGTCAGCCAGCCGACGATCCCGACCAAACCGTATGTGGCGGCGACCCGCGCATCTGCGCCGGCCGTCAGCAGCAGGAAGAGCCCCAACACCAGGGCGGCCAGCAGGAATAGATGAGCCACAGCCGCCAGGTAAAGGCCCGGCCCGGGGTCTCTGACCCCACGGCGGAAGTAGAGCGGGAAGGTTCCCAGGTACAGCCCGAGGCCGCCCGCCATGGCGAGGCCGCCCGCGAGCCGGAGCGCCGGCACTGCCTCGCCGAGCAGTGTGGCGACCGAGAACATAAGAACCCCGCCGCCGACCAGCGGCCCGATCCAACTGAGCGGCCACTCCGGCAGGTCACGCGCGTAGAGGAACATCGGAAGGAGCTTTCCTCCCACGCCGATCGCCATGAGCGTGGCGAACCCGACGGCGGCGAGATGGGCGTGCGCGGTCAGGACGGCCATGCGGTCGGACGCCCACCAGCCCGCGAACGTCCCGATCGAGACGCCGATCACCGCCAGGGCTAGCACCAGGCTCCCGACGGCCGCCGTCGCGTACCTGCCGACGATCGGTGCCCGGGTCGTGCCCTTGGCGCACGCGACGATGTTCACGCGCAGGGCAATCGTGGCGAGGAAGACCATCAGCCAGCCTGGACCCAGCAGGTTCGGATTCCACCACCAGGCTCCGGCGACGAGGAAGAGGATCCCGGCCTGCAGCGTCCAGAAGGTCAGGTGACCGACCCGTGTGCTGCGGGCGCCGACGCCGAGGGCCACGGGATAGATCTGGTAGAGCGCCCCGAAGATGGAGGTCGTAACCCAGCCCAGGGTGAAGCAGTGGGTGACGGCTGCCGCGCGAGGCGTCAGGTAGGCGCCCGCCGCGAGCTCCGGTGCGATGGCCACGAGACCCAGGGCCCCGAGGGCGAGCCAGCCCAGCGCGGCGAAGAAGTGCTCGGCCGGCAGCCGGTACGGCGGCATGATGGCGGCAGGGGGGACGATGGGCTCCGAAGGGGGCTCCTGTCCTTCCCGAGCAGTCGGCGGGGCCGGCGCGGCTGGGGTGGTCGGAGTGGTCGGGAGCTTGCGCGCACGTGTGCCCGATGCACGCGCCTCGGATCCGCCGGAGAGCATCAAGGCTCGGCTCGCCGAACCACCAGCCTGCCAACCTCGGAGCGTGTGATGAGTGCCACGTCTCCGTCGGCGAGATCCAGATCCTCGGCCAGCTCGAGCGCCTCCACCGGAGCGTCTCCCGCCGAAGCTTCTACGCCTGCCTCCGGTGTGAGGATGATCTCCAGCCGGTGGGTGCCCGATGGCACACGGAGCTCGCGATAGACGTAGATCGGTCGATCCCCACGGGTCCCGGCTCCGCGGATCAGGGTCTCCTCGACCCCCTCTCCATTAAGGACGATACGAAGCCGATAAGGTATTCCCGTAGTTTCACATACCTCGTCACGTCTCATGTGGACTGGAAGCTTTGCCAGCTCTTCGGCGGTAAGCGTGCGGCACTCTTCGATCCGAGGGGCGCTGACGCGCCACGACAGACGGATCCAGGCCTGACCAGCCGGCTCGGCGCGGTAGGGAACCTGGGACAGAGCCCCGATCGCGGCGGTCATCAGTAGGGCGACCAGGACACCGAGCCCGACCTTGAGCCGGCTCACGAGCCCGCCTCCAGGAGCTCCGGCACCTCGCACTCGAGGTCGATGTCGATCTCGGCTTCCGCCTCGGCCGCCGCGAGTCGGCGGACGCTCTCCCGAAAATCGGCCACCGCGACGGCGAGCTCCCGGTCTTCTCCCACCGAGGCGTGGAAGACCCGCAACCGGCTCCGGTCCACCCGCTCCTTGAGCTCCGCCTCGCGATCGTGGTACATGCGCTCCTCGAGCCAGCGCGGGCCCTCGCGGCTCCAGCAGTCGCGCGGGTGGCAGGCGACCACCAGCACGCCGCCCGCGCCGGCGCGCACCAGGTACTCGATCACGGATGTGTGCACGTTGCCGGCGCACGGAACCTGGAAGATGCGGCTGCCGTCGAACGTCCCCGGGGCGTGCGCCGGCGGCTCTCCGCCGTTCGCCTCCTGCGCTGCGAGCGTCTCGAAGCCGGCCGCGCCGCGTGCGCAGCCCACCAGGACCACCTCACGGGGGTCGGGGTGCAGGAGGCGGGCGAACTCCTTCACCCGCTCGAGCTGGTCTCGTCCAGTCATCCCCGGCGGTCCTATGCCCATCGGCGCGCAGGACGCCGCACAGATCCCGCAGCTCACGCACAGGGCCGGGTCCACGACGGCGTAGACGCCGTCCCGCCCGTCCGTGCGCTGCTTCATCGTGATCGCCTCGTACGGGCAGTCGAGATAGCACTGCTCGCAGCCCGTACAGAGCCGGGCGTCGACCGACGAGGGCTCCGCCTTACCCTCGGGGGCGGGTCGCGTCCAGAGCGGAGCCGCCAGAGCGACGGCGGTCAGCGAGAGACCGAGGACCCAGACGGCGCCTGCCGGCATGAATCTCGTCACCGGCAGCCAGAAGGCGTAGAAGATGTCGAGCGCCGCCCGCTCCGGGATTCGGAACGCGTCCGCGGCGGGGTCCATCCCTATCGGCCAGAGCACGGAGAGGGCGAGGAGAAGGCCGAGGGAGCCCCAAAGCAGCCCGCGCGGGGGCATGAGGCCGGGGCGTGCGATCCGCGACACGTGGATCCACAGGATCACGAACATCCCCACTGGCAGCGCGACGTGGAGGAAGAGGTTGAGGAAAAAGAAGGCGCTCGGGACGGCCTGCTCGCCCACGAAGGCGCGTGCGAGAGGCTCGGAGAAGATCGGAAGCACGTCCAGCCATCGCGCGCCTTCGACCGCCAGGAGCTGCGCCTGGACGTCCCACACCATCACGTAGCCGGTCCATCCGCTCACGAGCAGCACGAACAGGAGAACGAGACCGCTCAGCCACGCGAGCGTGCGCGGTCCCCAGCTCCGGCCCTGCGCGAAGAGGCGCGCGGCGTGAATCGCGACGGCGAATACCGCGGCATCGGACCCGTAGCGGTGCAGGGAACGGATCCAGCGACCGAGCCAGGCCTGGTCCGTGATGCGGGCCACCGACGCGTGGGGCTCACCGATCCGGTAGAAGACGAGCAGGTAGAGTCCGGTGAGCAGAAGCACGACAAGGAGGAGGACGACGAGTGCGCCACTGTGGTACAGGGGGTTGAAGCGGGAGGAGTAGAGCCGGTTCATGAACCGGTCCGCCCTGGAGATGAGGCTCCAGCTGACCGATCTCAGCTTGGCCGCTAGGCCCCGCATGACGCCCTCTTGATCATCCTCGAGTCTCACACCTTGCCGATCCCCAGGCCAGTATTTATCATATTTTCATGAGAAACACAAGAATAGCCCGGCCCCCCCCGGCGCGGATCTCGGAGTGCGCGTTGCGGGTGGGTCGAGGAGCGGTTCTTTGATCTCGCAGACAGGGGAATACGCCCTTCGCGCCGTCCTCTATCTGGCACTGCACCAGGAGGGCGATCCGGTCTCGGTCGAGACGATCGCCGACGACCTCTCGATGCCCCGCAACTACTTGTCGAAGACTCTTCACTTGTTGGCCAAGCGCGGCATTCTGGCCTCCGCCCGTGGACCGCGCGGAGGCTTCGAGCTCGCCGTCCCGAGCGACCGGCTCTCCCTGTTCGAGATCGTCGAGCCGTTCGACGATCTGGAGGGGCGCGGCCAGTGTCTCCTCGGCCGGCCCGAGTGCAGCGATCAGACGCCCTGCGCGGCGCACCACCGGTGGAAGGACCTGGCGCAGCGCGTATCGACCTTTTTCCGCGAGACGACCGTGGACGATCTGATCGCGGAGATGAACGCAGGGGCCGGCCCGGCGGCCGGCAACGGGAGTGAGCCCGGCTGAGAGCCGGCCGAGAAAAGGAGGCCCGATGTCCGAATCCGCGGAGTACGGTGAGACCGGAGGGGGCGCGCTCGACCCGGGAGGCGGGGGCCCTGCCACCGGTGAGGGAGGTCCCGGATCCCCGGGCGATGTGCCGCTCGGGCAGAGGCTGTACGACAACATGTTCTTCTGGCTCGTCGCCGGCGTCGTCGTCATGGCGGTCGTCTACACCGGGTGGGGACTCGTCGAGATCCTGACGCTCCCCCAGGCACCCCTACCGTAGCGGGAGGTCGATATGCACACCGGAGTCGAATCGCCGCGCGGCGTATGGTGGAAGCCGGCGCACAAGGCGGAGAAGGTGTGGGTGGTCCTGGCCTTCGCCTGGTGCATGGTGCTCTTCGCCATGATGCCGCTGTGGCACTGGAAGGGCGGCCAGAACCCC
>JBDGZR010000114.1:0-14752 GCA_039588495.1 Gemmatimonadota bacterium
AACCTCCAGCCGCCTTGACTACGGCGCGTCATGCAGAGCCGAACGACCCGTCCAAAGACAGGCGGCGCAAGCTAAGAGAGGCTCGCTGAGGCTGTCAAGTCGCGCCGAAGCGGTCCCCAGCCGGCAAGCGGGAGCCGGTTCGGTGGCGGTGCTCCGCCCGGCGAAGCGGGCACGCAGCGCCGCGGAGCGGGAGCCCGTCACGTCTTGATGCAGCGAACCCACCGGCCAGGCGATCGCTCCTCCAGCAGAGGGAGGGCAAGGGAGCACGCCTCGTCCCGCTCGGGACGCCGGCAGCGACCGAGGTACGGGCAGCCCGTTGGCCGCTCGGGGAGATCCGGACCCTCCGGCAGCTCGGGCACTCTCCGTTTCTCCGCAGGCGGCCACGGCCGGGGCACCGCGGCGAGGAGAGAACGCGTGTAGGGGTGCAACGGCTCGTTGTAAAGAGCCGATGCTTCAGACGCCTCTACGATCCGTCCCGCGTACATCACGGCGACCCGGTCGGCGACCTGTCGAACGACCGCCAGGTCGTGCGCGATGAAGAGATAGGAGAGACCCAGCCGCTCCTGAAGATCCGCCAGGAGGTTCAGGACCTGTGCCTGGATCGAGACGTCCAGGGCGGATACCGGCTCGTCCGCCACGATGAGATCGGGCTCGACGGCCAGCGCTCTGGCGATCCCGATCCGCTGCCGCTGTCCGCCGGAAAACTCGTGCGGATACCGCTCCGCCGCCTCCGAACCCAACCCGACGAGGCGGAGGAGCTCGGTGATGCGCCGCCCGCGTTCCTCGCCCGCGGCGAGCGCGTGGACGGAC
Organism: Gemmatimonadota bacterium; assembly: GCA_039588495.1. Classification (GTDB taxonomy): domain Bacteria; phylum Gemmatimonadota; class Gemmatimonadetes; order Palauibacterales; family Palauibacteraceae. Next base: position 811 of record JBDGZR010000114.1, read on the forward strand.
AGAACTTCGCCCAGCATGCCGCCGACCGTCATCCGGGGATTCAGGGATCCGAACGGATCCTGAAAGACGAGCTGAACCCTGCGCCGAAACTCCAGAAGCTCGGTGCGCGACATCGACCCGAGGTCGCGTCCCCTGTAGCGGACTGTCCCCGACGTCGGCGGCTCCAGACCCAACAGCAGCCTGGCCGTCGTGCTCTTTCCGCAGCCGGATTCCCCGACGAGCGCCAGGGTCTCGTGCCTCAGGACACGGAGGGAGACATCTTCCACGGCGAGCGTTTTCCTCTCCACTCCCCAGGAACCTCTCGAAGCGTAGTGCCGGGCGAGTCCTTCCGCCTCCAGGAGAACCTCTGCGTTCCCCGAGCTCTCTCCGTCCCCCGAGCTCTCTCCGGTCTCCTCGGACGCGGCGCGGACGCCCACGGGGCCGTCGATCACGACTCGCCGCCTTCCAGCCGCCCGTCGGGCGGCCTCGTCCCGAAGCCTGAGCCGCTTCTCCGCCGCTCGGGCTCGTCGGCCAGCCAGCAGCGCGCGGCACTTTGCTCGGCGGGACCGCAACGGCCGAGGTCGGGAACGTCCCGGCAACGGCTCCAGGCGTAGGGACAGCGGGGCCTGAACCGGCAGCCGGTCGGCCACGCGGTCGCGCGCGGCACGTTGCCCGGGATCTCGGCGAGTCGCTCTCGCCGCTCCTCGAGATCCGGGACGGCCTGCAACAAGCCCTCGGTGTACGGGTGCTGCGGATCACGAAAGAGCGCTTCCACGGACGCCTCCTCCACGATCTGGCCGGCGTACATCACCAGCACCCTGTCAGCCACCTGAGCGACGACACCGAGATCGTGGGTGATCAGCAGAACCGCCGTTCCGAGCTCCTCCTGCAGAGAGGCCAGCAGCTCGAGTATCTGGCTCTGCACCGTCACGTCCAGCGCCGTCGTGGGCTCGTCGGCGATCAGGAGTGACGGCCTGGTGGAGAGGGCCATGGCGATCATCACCCGCTGCCTCATCCCGCCGGACAGCTGGTGCGGGTAGTAGGCGTAGCGCTGTTCGGGATCCGGGATGCCGACTCGATCCAGCCATTCGATCGCCGCGCGTCTGGCGGCGCCCGCCTCACGCTCGCCCGGGCCGGTAGACATGGCCTCGTGCTCGCGGATGGCCTCCGAGACCTGCTGGCCGATCGGGAAGACCGGGTTCAAGCTGGTCATCGGTTCCTGGAAGATCATCGAAATCTCGCCGCCGCGGACCTCGCGGACCCTGGAATCGGCGGCCGAGGTGAGCTCCTCTCCGCGGAGCCGCACGCTCGAGCCTGCCAGCAGACGGCCCGGAGGCTCGGGCAGAAGCCGAAGGATCGACAGGGCCGTCACGGACTTCCCACAGCCGGACTCGCCGACCAGGGCCACCGTCTCGCCCTCCCGCACATCGAACGAGATCCCGTCCACGGCGCGGGCCTCGCCTAGGTCGGTCGCGAAGTACGTCCGCAGATCCCGAACCTGGAGCAACGGCGAGGCCTTCACGCGACTCTCCTCGGGTCGAGCGCATCGCGCAGTCCGTCTCCGACGAGATTGAAGGCCATCACGGTGAAGACGATCGCTAGCCCCGGGAAGGTCGTGATCCACCAGGCATCGAGCATCGCGTCGCGGCCGGAGGCGACCATGTTCCCCCAACTGGCCGTCGGCGGCTGAACGCCGAGGCCGAGGAAGCTCAGCGCGGCCTCGGCCAGGATGGTGTTTCCGATGCCGAGGGTGGCCGCCACGATCACCGGCGTGAGGACGTTGGGCAGGACGTGCCGTGCCAGGATGCGGGTACGACCGAACCCGAGCACCCGCGCCGCCGTGACGAACTCCATCTCGCGAACCGTGAGCACCTGCCCACGGACGATCCGCGATACCCCCATCCATCCCGTGAGTCCGAGGACCAGCGTCACGAGCGCGATCGACGGCTGGAAGAGGGCGACGAGCACCACGAGCAATACCAGACGCGGGAAGCTGAGCAGCAGGTCCACGCCCCGCATCAGCACGGTGTCGAGTCGGCCGCCGAAGAAGCCGGCGATAGCTCCGATCGCGGTCCCCAGCGTGATCGCGATCAGGATGGCCAGGAAACCGATGGACAGGCTGATGCGGGCTCCGTACAGCACGCGGCTGAAGATATCGCGACCGAAGCGGTCCGTACCCATCGGGTGCGAGAGCGAGGGCGCCTGGTACCGGGTGGCCACGATGTCCGTCTGGGCGTCCGGGTCGTAGGGGGCGAGCGCCGGAGCCAAGAGGGCGGTCCCGGTCAGGAGCACGAGCAACGCGAGACCCAGGATCGCCTGCCGATGCCTTCTGAAGCGTCGCCAGGTCTCACGACCCCTCTCTCTCCGCGCCGGGTTCAACACGGTTCTCAGTCCGTCCGGATGCGGGGGTCGATCACGGCGTACAGCATGTCGGCAAACAGGTTCGCTCCGAGCACGAGGACACCGAACAGGAAGCTGGCGGCCATGACGACCGGGTAGTCTCGCGAGAGGATCGCGTTGTACAGCGCGCGGCCCATTCCCGGCCAGGAGAAGACCACTTCGATGACGACCGAGCCGCCGAACAGAAGGGGCAGGTAGAGGCCCAGCAGGCTCACGATCGGGATAAGCGCGTTCCGCAGCGCATGCTTGAGGATCACGCGCCGCTCCGAGAGACCCTTGGCCCGCGCGGTCCTGATGTAGTCCTGGTTGATCACCTCGAGCAGCGACCCTCGCATGTAACGAGCGATGCCCGCTGCCGACGCGATGCCGAGGGCGAAGGAGGGCAGCACGAGGTGCCGAACCCGGTCGACGATGCGCTCGATGGGGCCCATGAACTCGTAGTCGATCGATGTCACGCCCGATATCGGCAGGCGGAGAAACTCGGGCACGGCCGGCGAGGAGAAGGCCAGGATCAGCATCAGGCCGAGCCAGAAGCCGGGCATCGAGTAGACGAAGAGCGAGACGAACGTCGTGACGTTGTCGAGTGCGGAGTACTGCCTGACCGCCTGTACGGCACCGACCGCACAGCCGACGAGGAAGATCAGGACCAGCGAGACGGCGCTGAGCAGCAGTGTGTTGGGGAGGGCGTCACGTATGACGTCCGCCACGGGCCGGTGCTGGCTGAACGAGTACCCGAAGTCACCCGTGAAGAAGGAGCGCAGCCAACGCAGGTACTGCTCGTGCAGCGGCCGGTCCAGCCCGAGGTTCTCGCGCATCCGGTCGATGATCTCGGGACTGACGTTCGGGTTGAAGTACGCGGTGGCCGGGTCGCCCGGCGCCAGGTGGAGAAGCAGGAAGATGAGCGTGACAATGCCGATGAGGATCGGTACCGCTTCGAGAAGGCGTCGAGCTGCGTAGCGGATCAAGGCTGGAAGAGCCACCACGACCGGACGTCCGCGAGCTCCCCGCGAAAGTCGGGACTCGCGCCCTGCAGCCGACGGCGCAGAGCGTCGGCCCGCTTCTCCACGTAAAGGAAAGTGAAGGGCTGATCGGCGGCCAGCAACGTGTTGTACCGGCGGATCAGCCGCTCCTGGGCGGAGCGGTCCGTGGCCCTCGGAATCGAGTCCATCACCGCGTCCAACTCCGGGTTGCAGTAGCTGGTGAACTGGAGCGGCTTCCCGATCCGGTCGCAGGCCCACTGGTCACGCTCGTCCTACGCGGCCGTGCCTCGACACCGACCTGCGCCAGATAGCGCTGGACGAGCTCGGCGATGGACCCTCTCTCTCGACTCTCGTTGGTGGAGATGTCGAAGCTGAACCGAACCCCGTCCCGCTCCCTGACGCCGTCTCCATCCGTATCCCGCCAACCGGCGCTCTCGAGGATCTTGGCCGCGGAGTCGGGCGAATGGCCGAGGGGCCGCCAGGTGGAATCGTACGCCCAGTGCCAGGCCCCGACCGGACCGGCGGCGGGAGTGGCGAGGCCGTGCCTCACGACCTCCACGATCTCCGAGCGGTCGATCGCCATGGTCAGGGCCCGCCTGACACCCGCGCTCTCGAAGAACGGCCGCATCGAATTCCAGGCGATGAAGGAGTAGTTCGGGAAGGGATAGGCCACGAGTCTGAGATCGGGATCCGCTTCGATCCGGTCCACGAAGATCGGAGCGACCCGCACGTACATGTCCACGCCTCCACTCCGAAGCTCCGCGAACAGAGTGGTCTCGTTGGGAACGACGCGGTAGACGAGACGGTCCAGGTACGGTCGCCCTCCGAGCTCGGCGGGGAAGTCGGGGTTCGCCTCGAAGGTCCATCGATCCCCGGGCAGATGCTCCACGAACCGGAACGGACCGTTTCCGACCGGCTCACTCGTGCCGAACGGGTGCGTGGCCAGATCCTCCGGAGCCGTGCCCTCCAGGATGTGCCTTGGCATGATCGGGAGTGCCGTCCACCCGTGAAGGAGATCGGCGTGGGGCCGCAGAGTGAAGCGTATCGTGTGCGGACCGAGCACCTCGGCCGACTCCCACGCGTCGAAAGACGAGCGGTTCGGATACGGAACCGCCGGATCCTTCACCCGGTCGAAGGTGAACGCGACGTCGTAGGCCGTGGTGGGCGTGCCGTCATGCCAGAAGACGTCGTCGCGCAACTCGAAGACCACCTCGTTGCTGTCCGGACTCACCGTCCACGAGCGCGCCAGATACGGCTCGGACCGCAGCTCGTCGTCGTTGCGGAGAAGGGTCATGAACAGCACGTACGCCTGGAACTGGTCGGTCATGTAGTCCCGCGAAAAGAACGCGTTCATGGTCTGGATCTCGCCCATGCCCGCGACCACCGCGGTGCCTCCGTAGCGCTCGGCCGCCGGGATGGTCGCCGGATCCGGCTCTGCGACAGGAGGCTCTCCGGCGCAGGCGCATGCCACCAGCGCAGCCGCTGTCACCGAGGAATACCGGGGCCATCTCACGGCGCCTCCTCTCTATCGGTCGAGGCCCAACGCCAGCGTGGCAGGGTCACCAGCTCCCCGCGAGCGTCCATCCGAACGCCCTCGAGGCCGGCACGCAGACCGGCAAGATCCTCGTTCCAGAACAGGAACGTGATCGGCTGGTCGCGCTGGAGAATCCGGGCGAACTGCGCCCACACCGCACGTGCCTCCGATTCCTCGGCCAGGGTGACACCGAGGTCCATGAGGCTGTCCGCCACGGGGTTGGCGTAGGAGCTCCTGTTCGCACTGCCCTCGCGCGCTGCCTGCGAGCTGTGGAAAAGAGGCCGGGGATCGACCCGGAAGTTGTCCAGCACCCAGTTCGTGAGGACGGCGTCGAAGTCGCGCGCGCGATGGCGGCCCAGAACCGTCTGCCACTCGAGTAGCTGCGGCTCGACGAGAATGCCCAGTCGAGCCAGCTGCGCCTGGACGATCTGCGCCACGTCGGCCAGCACCGGACTCGTACCCACCGTGAGCAGCCTAAACTCGAGCGGCCTCCCGCCGCGCTCGCGGCCGCCGTCCCCGTCGGAATCGCGCCACCCGAGCGCCTCCAGGATCGCGGCCGCCGAATCAGGCGCGTAGGGAAGCGGCTCCAATCCCGGTGCGAGCGGATGCCACGGCGGTATGGGACCGCTCGCAGGGCTGCCGCGACCGCCCAAGACAGCCTCCCGGAGCTCTCGCCTGTCGAGCGCCAGGGCGAGCGCCGTCCGCATCTCCGCGCTGTCGAATGGTTCCTGTCGAGTGTTCCAGCCGATGTACGTGAACATGCGCCACGGGAAGGCGACGACGCCGGCCCCCTCCGCATTCTCCACACGCTCCACCTCGCTCGGCCCGATCGTACCGTACACGTCCACCTCTCCGCGGATGAACTCGGAGAGCAGGGTCGTCCGCTCGGGCACGATCCGGTAGAGCACCCGCCCGATCGCGGGCGGACCGCCGAGCGAGGGGGCGAACGCCTCGTTCTCCTCGAAGACGAGCTGCTCTCCCGCCTGCCACCGGACCAGCCGGTAGGGGCCGCTTCCCACGGGAGAGCGGCCGAAGGGATGGCGGCTCATCTCCTCGGGTGGGACGTCCTCCAGCAGATGCCGGGGGACGGGCGGCCAGTAGAAGCTCTCGAGCGGCTGCGATCCGAGGGACGCGAGGGTGAACCGGATGCTGTGCGGGTCGAGCACCTCGGCGTCCGTGACATCGGCGAGGTAGACGGCTCCGAGTGGTGATCCGGACCTCTCGTCCTTTGCCATGTCGAAGGTGAACTTGACGTCATGAGCCGTCACCGGCGCGCCGTCGTGCCAGCGAACATTGTCCCGGAGCGTGAACACGACGGACTTCCCCTCGAACTCCCAGCTTTCGGCAAGCCATGGACGGACCCTGTAGGTCGAGTCGTAGGTCACGAGAGGCGTGTAGAGGAGGTGGTAGATGAGGTCGTTGGCGTTCTGGTCGGTGCTGACCAGCGGGTTCAGGGTCTGGAGGTCGGCCGTGTAACCCAGGATGAGCGGAGCGGCTCCCTCATCGCGTCCACCTCCGCCCCCGCAGGCGACCCAACCCGTGGACAGCAGCGAAAGCAGGGTCAGCGCCCGGCGCACCCGCCAGGCGGGCCACCCCGGGCGAGCTAGCGTGTCCTGCGCGACGATGCGCCGCGTCGGGGAGACGATCCGGTCAGCACTCCGGCCTTTCCGCACGACGGCAAAGTAGGCGTGCGGCCGCATGGCGGGAAGCTGGCGCCTCCTCCCGAGAATAGCGGCTGCGCCGCATTTTGCCGGAGCTGCCTGGGAGAGGTGATCAGCGGCGCCAGGTCCATCCCGGATCCAGGTAGCGGGCCTCCAGGGACCGCGCCGCCCGTTGTTCGGAGGGATCTGGCTCTCCTGGCTCGAGCTTGACCTCGAACTCCTCGGCAAAGCCGGCCGCAAGGGCGCTCAGCATCTCCTCCGGGGGCGGCACCCGGCCGAGGAGCTCGTGAATCGAGCTGGCGCCGGAAGGAAGCGGCTCCCCAGCCGGCGGCGCCAGGAGCAGCGCGTCGACCTGAGACTGATCGTCGTGGATCAGGATGGAGCCGTGCTGGAGAAGCGCTCCGTCGACGCGCCATTGAGCGCTTCCAACGAGCTTTCTTCCGCCGCTGGTCAGCTCGCCCGGAAGCGGGTCCCGGAAGCAGGCTCGGGCCAGCGGAAGCGGCGCGGCGTTCGTGCCGCCACTCCGCGTTTCGACGGAGGCCGCCGAGTCCAGCGGGACGCCCACCGCGGCCAGCCCTCGAGCGAGCCCTCGGTTTATGCGGCCATAGCACTCGCGCAGCCCTCCCCACAGGCCAGCCGGCGCAGTCACGCTGTAGGTGATCTCCCGGCGGTGAAGCACGGCGCGACCGCCCGTGGGCCGACGCACGACATCGATGCCTCGACCTCTCGCCGCCTCCGGATCGTATCGTCCGCGCGCCGCCTGATTCCGGCCGAAAGACAGGCACGGAGGGTTCCAGCCGTAGAACCGGAGCGTGACCAGACCCCGTCTGGCGGAGGCCATCAAGGCCTCGTCCAGCGCCATGTTCCAGGGTCCGGAAGATGGTGGACTCGAGAGGTGGCGAACGGAATCGGTGGGCATCTCTGCGGGAGCGGCTGCGCCTCGCGCTATCCCTCTGGGAAGCTCCAGCGGACGTCGAGCTCGCGTCCGGCTCGTCCCTCGTCCAGGCGGCGGACGGGCGTCGCGTGCGGCGCGCCGGTCACGAGCTCCGGGTCGCTCTCGGCCTCGGCGGCGATCGAAAGGAGAGCGTCGGCGTACCGGTCGAGCTCCTCCTTCGTCTCCGTCTCCGTGGGCTCCGTCATCAGCGCCTCGGCCACGATGAGCGGGAAGTAGACCGTGGGCGCGTGGAAGCCGTAGTCGAGGAGCCGCTTGGCGACGTCCAGCGTCTTCACGCCCGTCCGCTTCTTGAGCTCGGTTCCGCTGAACACGGACTCGTGCATCCCGCGTCCGTAGGGAAGCGGGAAGCGGCTCTCGAGCCGGGCGCTCAGGTAGGCGTTGTTCAGGACCGCCGCCTCCGCCATCTCGCGAAGGCCGCTCTGGCCGAGCATCCGGATGTAGGTGTAGGCCCTGACCAGCACGCCGAAGTTGCCGTAGAAGCCGTGGACCCTGCCGATCGACCGAGGCCGATCCCAGTCCAGGGAGAGAGCTCCGCCCTCCGACTTCACGGTCGGCACGGGAAGGAACGGCTCCAGATGCGACATCACCGCGACCGGCCCGGCCCCAGGCCCTCCGCCGCCATGCGGGGTGCTGAACGTCTTGTGGAGGTTGAAGTGGACGATGTCGTAGCCCATGTCGCCCGGACGCGCGACGCCGGTGAGGGCGTTCAGGTTCGCGCCGTCCATGTACATCAGCCCCCCGGCCTCATGGACGAGCTCGCTGATCTCCAGGATCGCGGACTCGAAGACCCCGAGCGTGTTCGGGTTCGTGAGCATCAGCCCGGCGACGCGATCGTCCAGTGCCTCGCGCAGAGCCTTTACCGAGAGGCGGCCGGCCTCGTTGGACTTGAGCTCCGAGACCTCGAAGCCGGCGAGCGCCACCGTGGCGGGGTTGGTCCCGTGCGCCGAGTCCGGGATGAGGACCCGCCGGCGCTGGTCGTCGCCCCGCGACTGATGGTAGGCGCGCATGAGAAGCACGCCGGTGAGCTCGCCCTGCGCTCCGGCGGCGGGCTGGAGGGTGACGGCGTCCATGCCGGCGATCTCGCCAAGCATCTCCCCGAGCTCGTGCATGAGCTCGAGCGCCCCCTGGACGGCCTCGGCAGGTGTGAACGGATGCAGCCCGGCGAAGCCTCCCAGGCGCGCCATCTGCTCGTTGACCTTCGGGTTGTACTTCATGGTGCAGGAGCCGAGCGGGTAGAGGGCGCGGTCGACGTGGTGGTTCTTGAGCGAGATCTCCGTGTAGTGGCGCACCGCCTCGTGCTCGGGCACCTCTGGCAGCCTCGGGGGAGAGGCCCTCAGGTGACGGGCGGGCATGAGCTCCTCCAGCGGCCGCGTTGGCACGTCAGGAAGCGGCACCGAGGTCCCGGAGCGGCCCGGTCGGGAGCGCTCGAAGATCGTCGGCGTCGTCGGGCCCAGGAAGGGGAAGGGGGTCCGGCTCACAGGTGGTACGACCCCCCGGGAGGGATCACGACAACGTCCGCCGCGCTCCCCACCAGCTCCCGGAACCGCTCCGGGTCCTGCTCCACCAGATCCCAGGTGCCGTAGTGGATCGGTATGACGGTCGAAGGCTCGATCATCTCGACCGCACGCGCCGCGTCTTCCGGCCCCATGGTGAAGTTGTCCCCGATCGGTAGTAGGGCGGTGTCCACCTGGCCCTTCAGGAGGGTCATGTCGAGGGTCAGGGCCGTGTCGCCCGCGTGGTGGACGCGGTGGCCGTCGATCGACAGGAGGATGCCCGCCGGGCAGGTCGTATAGCCCTCCGCGCCGTCACCCGCCACCAGGCCACCGTGGATCGCGGTCGTGAGCTTCACTCGCCCGAAGGGGAAGTCCCAGCCTCCCCCGATGTGAAGCGGGTGCGCGTTCTTCGCCCCCTGCTTCTCCTGAGCGTAGGCGACGATCTCGAATGTGGCGATGAGGGTCGCGTCGGTGCGGCGGAGGATCTCCCAGGCGTCGGCCACGTGGTCGAAGTGGCCGTGCGTGAGCAGGAGATAGTCCAGCCTGTCGAAGTGGTCCGGGCCCACGTCCGCCAGCGGATTCTCCGAGAGGAACGGGTCGATGAGGATCCGCGTCCCTTCATCGCCAAGCAACTCGACGCATGCGTGTCCGTGGAAAATCAGTTTCGCCATATCTGCCTCCCTCCGATCAGCGTCCAGCCAGCACGTCGACCAACCGATCGATCTCGGTTCGCGTCCGCTTCTCCGTGAACGCCAGCAGCAGTCCGTCCGGCGTCTCGAGATCCGGAAAGCGACCGAGGCGAACGCCCGCCAACAGGCCTCGCTCCAGGCCGCGGCTCAAGATCGCGCGCGGATCCTCCGGCGTTTGCACCGCGAACTCCCGCACGAACGGCGTGTCGGGATAGAGCAGCTCGAATCCGTCCAACTCCAGAATCCGTGAAGCGGCGTAGTGCGCGTTCTGTACCGAGGTCTCCGCCACCTGCCTCAATCCCTCCCGGCCCAGCATGGCCAGGTGCAGGGTAGCCGCCAACGCGTTCAGCCCCTGGTTCGTGCAGATGTTGCTGGTGGCCCTCTCGCGCCGGATCTGCTGCTCCCGCGTCTGGAGGGTGAGCACGTAGCCGCGGCGTCCCTCGGTGTCCTCCGTGGCTCCGACAATCCGGCCCGGCATCTTCCGGATGTACTTCTCGCGCGCCGCGAAGAGGCCGACGACCGGACCACCGAAGCTCGGACTGTTCCCGAACGGTTGGCCCTCGCCGGCCACGACATCCGCTCCCTGCTCGCCGGGCGGGCGAATGAGGGCGAGCGACACCGGGTCGGCCACCGCGCACACGAGCAGCGCTCCGGCGTCGTGTATCCGCTCCGCGAGGGGTGACAGCTCCTCGATCAAGCCCAGGGCGTTGGGACTCTGCACGACGACACAGGCCGTGGCATCGGTCACCTCGAGCGACCCCTCCTCCACCGTCCCGGCTTCCCCCGCCCCAACGTCGAGAAGTGACACATCCAGGCCCTGCGTGTATGTCTTCACGACCTGGCGATAGTGGGGATGCAGGTGGCCGGCGAGTACGATCTCCCGGCGCCGCGTCACCGAGAGCGCCATGAGAACGGCCTCTGCCGTAGCGGTCGCCCCGTCGTATATCGACGCGTTTGCCACATCGAGCCCGGTGAGCTCGCACACCATCGTCTGAAACTCGTAGATCGACTGAAGCGTCCCCTGGCTCACCTCCGGCTGGTACGGCGTGTAAGCCGTGTAGAACTCGCTCCGCCGCAGGACGTGATCGGCCGCCGCCGGCACGTGGTGGTCGTAGATCCCCGCTCCGGCGAAGCAGACGAGCTCCGCGTTTCGCGCCGCGTACCCGGAGACGAGGCTGACCGCCTCCCACTCCGACAGCGGGTCCGGTAGCGGTAGGGGGTCGTCGAGGATCAGGCTCGCCGGGATATCGCCGTAGAGCTCCCGGACACTGGACACGTCGACCGCGGCCAGCATCTCCCGCCGGTCTGCCTCGCTGTGCGTCAGGAAGGACATCGCAGGAAGGCTAGCAGATCGAGGCCGCCGTCACTCTTCGACGATCGCCCGGTAGGCTTCTGCGTCGAGAAGCTCGTCCAGGTCCGATGAATCCCCCACCCGCAGCCGGACCATCCACCCCTCGCCGTACGGGTCGGAGTTGACCAGAGCCGGATCCTCCTCCAGCGACTCGTTGACGGCGACGACTTCGCCCGAGACGGGGCTGTAGAGGTCCGAAACGGCCTTGACCGCTTCGATCGTCCCGAAGACCTCCATCCGCTCGAAGTTGTCGCCGACCGCCGGAAGCTCGACGTAGACCACGTCCCCGAGCTCTCCCTGGGCGTAGTCCGTGATCCCGACAACGATCTCGCTTTCGGCATCGGCCGAGCGCACGTACTCGTGCTCTTCTGTATACTTGAGAACCTCGGGAATTCCCGACATCCGTATCCTCCGTTGGCTGGCGCTAGTCGCCGGCGAAGCGGCGCGGCGGCTGACAATACCCGGGAGCCTCCAAAGGCGTCAAGGAGCGACGAAACAGGCTCGGGATCAGCCGTCCCGGCCGCGCTGGAGCCGTCTCCGGTCCTTCTCCTGCTTGATCCGCTTGCGCGCCTCCTTTTCGGTCTCCCCGGGCAGGCGGACCTTCATCTCCACGGCGCCCATGCAGGCGAAGCCGTTTACCTTGACCAGCGGGGCGTCCGGCGAGGCCGTCTCCTGGGCCACCTGCTCAAAGCCACCCATGAGCGCGAAGCCGTTGGATTCCACCCGAATGCCTGGCGGCACGATGATCTCGACCCCGCCCATGAACACCACGATCGTCACCTCGCTGACCGGCTCGCCGAAGATGGCCTCCCTGAAATCCAGTTTCCCGCCGCCCATCACGGCCACCACGTTCATGTGGCGCGGCGGCGTCCATTGGCCCTTCCTCTCCGCGCCCCCCATCACGGCCACCATCGTCTGGGTCCTCGCAACGGCGCGCCACGGTTCCACCCTGACGGACGGCGCCGCCTCGACCTCCTCGTCCACGGACAGAGCCGGGAGGTCGGCGACCAGATCGGCCAGCTCCGCCCAGCTCGATGCCGCGTACACGAGATCCAGGCGACGCTCGAGCTCGTCGATCTCCAGGTGATCCGCCGCGAAGTGGGCGGAGAGGCTTTGCACGGCCCTCTCCCGCTCCTCCGCCGTGGCGGAAAGCTCCGAGGGTGGCGGTCGGTCCGGCAGCTTCATGGTCTGGCCCGATCAGCGAATGTGGCGGGTCTTTCGGCTCATGTAATCCATCAGAATGTACTGGCCGAGAGACATCGTCGTCGTAAAGTAAGCCTTCCCGCGGCAGATCTCCGACACCTTGCGAACGAACGCGATGAGCTCCGGTGTCCGGGCGAGCATGAACGTATTGATCACGATCCCGTCCCGGCGACACGCCGCCACCTCCCGGAAGGTGTCCCTCAGTATACGCCGGTCCAGTCCCATCGAGTTCTTGTAGATCCGGCCGCCGGGAAGCGTGATCGCGCTTGGCTTGCCGTCGGTGATCATGATGACCTGACGCATCTCGCCGCTCTCGCCGCGGAGGATACGGCGGGCTATGCGCAGTCCCTCCGCCGTGTTGGTGTGGTAGGGGCCGACCTGAGCACGGGCTAGCGCCGAGAGCGGAATCTCTTCCGCTCCGTCGTGGAACAGCACGCAGCGCAGAGTATCTCCGGGAAACTGCGTGCGCAGAAGGTGCGACAACGCCAGGGCCACCCTCTTCGCCGGCGTGAAACGGTCCTCGCCGTAGAGGATCATCGAGTGACTGCAGTCGAGCATCAGGACGGTGGCGCAGCTCGATCTGTAGGTGGCCTGGTGGACGTGCAGGTCCGCGTAGTCGATCGGCAGCGGGAATCTCAGACCCGACCGGGCTATCGCGCTGCGCAGCGTCTCGGGCACATCGACGTTCAGCGTCTCCCCGAACTCGTACGGCTTGGAGCCGGCCTCGGCCTCGACGCCGGTCGCTAGCCTCGGCGTATCGTGTGCGCCGATCCCCGCCTGGCCGCGAGATCCGAGGAGGTCCCGGAGCGCCCTGTAGCTGAGGAAATCGAGGCTCTTCCGCGAAAGCTCGAACTTCACGGAGCGAGCGGCGCCGTGCCCCACACTTCCCGCCCCCGTCACTGGCTGCGCCTCGTCGGGGGCGCGAGGAGCCTGGTCCAGCTGGATGTATCCTTCCTCGACGAGCCGACCCACGATCTCATCGAGCATCTGCGCTATCGCCTCCACCATCTCCTGATCCGGCTCACCGCCACGCAGGGCTTCGAGCATCTCGGGGGTGAGCTGGCCGCTTTCCATCAACGCCCGGAGGATGGCGTTCTTCAGCGCGTCGAGGCTATCCGACTCTTCCGGCTCGCCGGTCGCCGGGTTCCAGCTCCAACCGCCGAATCCGGAGTCGAGGAGGAAATCCGAGAGCTTGTCAAGGAGCTCCTGCAGGTTCAAGGCATCGAGGAGGCCGCCCCGGTACTGTTCATAGGTGGTGGTTCTCACGACCTTCTCCCGACGGTAGGTTCCTCGAGACCGATCACCGCTCCGGACTAATAACCGCTCCGGGTAGCTGCTGTGCCACCAGACGTCTCCTCGGTCCCGTTCAGCAAGTATAGCGGCGCCGGAAACGACTTTGCGATCACACTCGCCTCGGATCTGAGCTCGCGCGAGCCCTCCGATCTGGCGCGACTCATCTGTCCGCGTGCCACGGGCGTGGGGGTGGATGGCCTCATCGTCGTGGAACCACGCGGCCAGGACCGCGTGGCCGCCCGATTCTTCAACCCCGACGGATCGGAGTTCTCCACCTGCGGGAACGGGACGCGCTGCATCGCCCGCTTCGCGGGCCGGCGGGGCCTGACCTCCGGAACCGCGATCGCGATCGAGACCTCGGCCGGGATCGTTCAGGCGAGCGTCACCGGTGAGAGCGTCGCCCT
>JBDGZR010000115.1:0-10488 GCA_039588495.1 Gemmatimonadota bacterium
ACCAGGTACACCTACCGCGTATCGGCTGTGAACGGAGACGGCCTGGAGGGACCACGCAGCGGAGAGGCCAACGCCACGACGGAGGAGGAGACCGACAGCACACCTCCCCCGACTCCATCCGACCTGACAGCCTCGGCCGTAAGCACCAGTCAGATCAACCTGAGCTGGACCGCCGTGGATGATCCGGATAGCGGCGTCACCGGCTACAACGTCTACCGGGACGGCGGCTTCGTCACGGCGACGGCGAGCACCACGTTCGCGGACACCGGGCTGGAGCCGGGCACGACCTACGCGTACCGGGTCTCCGCCGTGAACGGGGCGGGTCTCGAGAGCGACCTCAGCGCCGCTGCCGAGGCCACGACCGAGGATGTGCCCGACACGATCCCTCCCTCTCCGCCCACACGCCTGCGATTGGCACCATGAGGTCGGCGGGTGCCCGGAACCGGCGGCTCGCGGCCTTCGGCCTGGCGGTGGTTCTCTGCTCCGCGCCGACGGCGGGAGCGCAGGAACGGGCGGCCGACGGCCCGCTGACGAAGGCCGGCCTGCTTCGTCAACTGGTCTTCGGTGAGCTCAGCGAGGCGGAGCTGGCGGCCGAGGTTCGCCGGCGCTGCCTGAGCTTCGAGCCGACCGCCACCGATATCGAGGACCTACGGCGGGTTGGAGCCACCGAACCCGTCGTTGCCGCGATGGAGAGCTGCACTCGGCCGCAGACCTCGCCTCGGGCAGCTGCACCGACCGGGGAAGCGCAGCCTCCCGATGTACAGCCGCCCGCTCCGACACCGGCGAGCGAGCGAGCCGGACCCGCCGACGCGACATTCGAGCCCGAGCTCCTCACCGTGATCGAGAGCGCGGGCGCTCGTAGCGTGCGCGTCCTCGTTCGGGACGGGGACGGAACCCCGACGGATGGGGTGGCCGTGAGCCTCGGGTTCGGCGAAGACCCGGACGGCTCTTCGCTCGTTCAAACGACGGACGAGCGTGGCGCGGCGATCTTCCAGGTCTCCGTCTCCTGGCTACGAGACGGGGAGGATCTGCGTCTGACTGCGGAGAACCGTACGCTCGCTCGCCTTCCCGTTAGAGTGGTGCCGCCGGACGAGGTCGGCATCGAGTTCATCGCCGGATTGAACCAGCGCGGAAGCTCCGGGGAGTGGCTGCCCGTCCCGGTCGTTCTCGAGATCCGTGACGCGGCTGGGCGGCCGCTGCCATCCCAACCCGTGCTGTTCTCGGTGGAAGAGGGTGAGGTGAACCCTGCAGGGGCCATGACCGACGAGGAAGGTCGTGCTCAGGTCTCCGTCCGATTGGCGGAGGGGTCGGCGGATACCAGGCTGCGCGCCATGGTCGGCCCGCTGTCCGCCGAAGCGGACCTGCTCGGGGACGCAGCGGCAGTCGCCGCCCTCGGAGCTGAGACCGAGGTGTCGCCCGCGCCAGGTGCTGAAACCGACGTTCCCGCGGGCACCCAAACGGACGTAGCCCCCGCGGGAGCCGGCTCCGGTGTGACCGAGGCGCAGCTCGAAGAAGCGGTGCGTATCGCACCCGAGGACGCGGCGGCCTGGGCAGATCTCGGACGCGCCCGAGCGGCGGCGAGAGACCCCGCCGCAGCGGAGCAGGCTCTTTACATCTCGCGTTCGCTCGACCCCGAGAACGAGGAGACCCGCCAGGCGATCCGAAATCTGAAGCGCCTGCGTCCCTGGGCCCGATTCGGGGGACTCGGGGGCGCCACGTTCGATCCCGACTCGTCATCCGGCGTGATCGCCGTCGGGCTGAGTCTGTATCCGACACCATCGCTTCAGCTCTGGGGGCTCTACGAGGACGGCATCGAGCTGATCGAGCCGATGCTCGTGCGGGGAGGCGACGCCTTCAAGTCGATGTGGGGCGGCATTTCGGGCGACTGGGGCCCGGAGGGACGCCTGAGGACCAGCGGTGGCTTCGGCCGTCGAGACGCCGGCGAGGAGTTCGTTCAGAACGTCTATCACCTGGCGCAATCGATCGCTGTGCCGAGGGCGGGACGTCCCGTTCTCATTGAGTTCGGCGGATACCTAGGACGCTGGTTCGACCGGGACGACTGGATCGGCTATGCAGAGGTCGGGGTGCCCCTCGGCGTCCGTTTCACTCTCAGACCTTCCTTCCGCTTCGGCGAGACCATCGGGACGAATACCTCGGACGCGGGGCGGCGCGCCGCGAAAGACATTCGTGGATACATAGGGCTCGACTACCTCGGAAGAGCCGGTTGGCGCGTCGAGCCGATGGTGGGGTTCGGCTCCGTCAGCGCCGACGAGAGTGCGCTGAGCGCCGATGCGGGAAACCTGGGCGGATCGATCCTGGATGCGACGCTTCTCCTGGCCGCGCCGCTGGGCCGCGTCGCCACGTTCGATGTTTTTGTGCGACATCAGCGGCCACCGGTAGCAGCGGCGTTCACCGTGGTCTCCGCCGGCCTCACTTTCGGGGTGCCTCGTGCCATCCCCTGATTCTCCAAAAGCCGCCGACCGTCGCGGCCAGATATCGAGAGCGCCCGGGTCCGGCGAAAGCGAACGCCGCTCCGAGGACCTGATTTCCCCCATTCTCGTTCTGCCGGATCCTCTCGAGTCCGGGCGGCCACGATCCAGGCTCGTCTTGGCCGTGGGCGCCATTTCCCTGCTCGCCCTAGGGGGCGCGACGTTGCTCTTTACGGGGCAGGTGGAGGACGGCGGGACTTTACGTCAGGCGGCTGTCGGCGAGCTGGAAGCCAGCGGGCAAACGGAGGTCGAGTTCAACGCTCCGGCGGTCGGACGCTCTCCGGCCCTGGAGCGCGAGGCAACGGCAGAAGAGCCCGCCACTCAGCTACTGCGCGCTGGGACGCAAAGGCCCGACGGGACCGTCGACGACCTCGGCCTCGCACGCCGGGGAGTGGCCGAGCAGGTCAGAGCCTTCGATCGTCGGCGAACCGAGTTCGAGAGCGAGGCTGCCGGCTGCCGGGAGCTGGCTGAGGCCTATCGGGAGCTCGATCGAGCCTTCGTCATCTTCTCGACGCTCCTCGCTCAGGCCGGACGACGTCCGAGCGAGGCCGACGGCCGCTTGTTCGAGATCGTGGACCAGGAGAGCGCCGCCTTCGACCGCTCGGGTTGCCCACGCCCTTCCTAGAGATCGCCCTCCGCCTCAGATTGGGGTGATGCCCGGACCGAAGCGATATCTGCTCTTCCTTTTCCCGTTTGCGCTGACCGTATCGGCCCTCCTCTGGGGCACCGCGAATCCGTCCAACCAGCGGGATTGGGCCGCGAACCTGGCGGTGCTGCCAGATGCGGAGTTCGAGGGCGATCTGGTTCACGTGCGCAACATCCGGAACACGTCCTACGAGACCGCCGCCGTCTACACGCCCGCCTACTACGATCGAACGTTCGACCTGAACCGCCTGGAAACGGTCTGGTTCCTGGTCGAGCCCCTGTCCAAGCGAGGCGCGGTGGCGCACACGTTTCTCAGTTTCGGGTTCGAGGGTCCCGAGTATGTCGCCATCTCGGTTGAAGCGCGAAAGGAGAAGGGGGAGCCCTACAACTTCCTGAAGGGCCTATTCGCAGAGTACGAGCTGATGTACCTGGTCGCAGACGAACGGGACGTAATCCGGCTTCGAACGAGTTATCGGCGGGATGACGTCTACCTGTATCCGATCAAGGCCTCGCGGGAGTCGATACGGGAGCTCTTCGTGGCGATGCTCTCCCGCGCCAACCAGCTGCGCGAGCGCCCCGAGTTCTACAACACCCTGACGAGCAACTGCACGAGCAACATCGTCGGGCACGTCAACAGGCTGTCACCGCGCCGCATCCCGTTCAGCCTCAAGCGACTGCTCCCGGGATACTCGGGTAGGCTGGCCTACGGGCTCGGTCTCGTCGACACCGATCTGTCGTTCGAGCAGGCGCGGCGTCGCTTCAAGATCAACGAGCGTGCGCTCGAATACGCCGAGAGCATCGACTTCTCCATCCGCATCCGCGAGCCGGAGCCCGACTGACCTCAGTGTGGAACGGGCTCCTTCTCCTTCGGGACGATCTCGACGAACTGGCCGTAGGTCATCGGCTCCTCCAGGCGGCACGACCAGGCCAGCCGGTCCTGCCAGACCGTCATGTCTGGACAGCCGTCGCACATGTCCGTGCGACCGTCGGGCAGGACGTCGGCGGGCTGGATGATCATCACCGACTGCATATGCGCACGCCCGAGGGCCCGAATCGGGTGAGTGGCCAGCGTCTGGAGATACGCGCCGGCGGCGCGCGCCACGCCCTTGTCGAAAGGCGCGAGCAACATCATCGCGCGACCCCTCCGATGCACCCTCGGACTGCTGTACGCCAGGTACCTGCCGTGCCTCAGGTGGTGGGATGTCTGCGCGAGCTCCATGAATTTTGAGCCGACGTAACCGTAGATCTTGTCCTTCGTTCCGATCCGTCCTGTAAGAAGCCACTTGAATGAGTCGGGACGCTGCGTACCGTTCAGATACGCGCAGGGTGTGAAGTCCGGAAACCTCCCGCGGATGGTCTCCACGATATCGGTCGACTGGATGTCGATCTTACCGCCCTCCACACCTGCGTAGGGCACGGGCTCGAAGTCGATCTTCTCGCCGCCCGCGTAGTAGTCGAAGTCCCCGTTGATCAACCCCGCCCTGAAGGCGATGAAGACGATCACCTGCACGATGTCGATGTGCTTCTGCCCCCAGGCGACGACCTCCGGGACGTACTCCAGCGTGTCGTCGTACACGGTCTGGTTGAAGGAACAGATCAGATCGCCGACACTGGCGATCATCTCCGCGTACTCCAACCGGAGGTCGTTGTGCTCGGCCTCGTTCTTGTCCCGCCAGTGGGGCCGACGCTGCTTGCTGTCGATGTGGAGCGTGAGGCCCCACAGGCCCGCTCGCTTGAGCTCGACCAGCAGCTCCCGATCCAGAGCAAGGCCGTTGGTGTTGAGGATCGGTTTGATGCCGCGCTCCGCGACCATGGCGATGATCTCGGGAACCTGCGGGTGGGTAAGCGGATCGCCACCGGCGACCGAGATTCCGTCGGAGGCACGAAGGCTGGTGAAGAGGTCCAGCTCCCAGCCGATATCCTCGAGCGACTTGTGCCCCTTGGGATCGTTCGTTCGGTAGCATCCGAGGCAGGCGAGATTGCAGGCCGCGGTCGGCTCGAGCCAGGATATCGAGTTGTCCGGCAGACTCCACGGAAGTCTGTACAGCTCCCGATGATCCAGTTTCATGATGAATGCCTCCTATGGCCGAGACGGGACCTGGTCCAATTCAGATCCAGGGCATCAGACAGCCGGTCTGGGATTCCCAGAAAGCTAAACGGGCTTCCCGAAGGCGTAAGTGGGGGGAACCCCCTCAAGCACTGTACGGAATCCCCCCACACGTTCCGGCTCCCCGGCCGACTCTCTTGCCCGGCGTTCCCCCGCTGCTCACCGTGGAACCATGCGTGTCCCGCCCGTGCTCCTGACGCCCGCCGTTCTCGCCGTGGCCGCGGCCGGTTTCGCCGGCTGCGATCGTGGCACACCCGCAATCCTGTCCGATGAACAGCTTCTGGAGTTTCGACGGGCTTCCCTGCACCGCCAGCTCGACTCGGATCTGGTGTCCCTCAGCGAGGCGTTCGAGCGAGGCGATCTTCTGATCTCGGTGGCGGCAACCCCCTCACTGCTCCATCTCTCGCCCGAGTGGCTGTGGTACGGGACGCACGTGTCCGTCGAGCCACGCGTCGCCCTCTCGGACGCGATCGGCGACCATGGCCAACGCTGATCCGCCGCCGCATACTTGGTGGATCCGCAGTGAGCACACCTCCTGGATAGCTGAGGTACTCGACGTGACCCGGTTGACGACTCCGCGACAGATGATCCTCCCGCGAAGGGCTCTGCCTGCCGCACCGTTCGCCCTAGCCATGGCTCTTCTCGCTTTCGGTTGCTCCGACGAACCGACGGCCGACATGGAGCCGGCCGCACCGGAGAGCACCGTAGATGGGGGCTCGGCAGGGACAGTGGCCGAAGAAGAGGATCCGTGGCTTCGGCTGCAGAGGGTCGCCAAGTGGACCGGTGACCTGGACGGGATGGCCGAGAGAGGCTTCGTTCGATTGCTCACCGTCTATAGCCCCACGGCTTACTTCGTCGACGGAGGGCGCGAGCGCGGGATAATCGCCGAGTATGCGCCGGTTCTGGAGAAGTTTCTCAACCAACGGCTCGAGCCCGAGGGCAAAAGGATCCAGGTCATCATCATTCCGGTACGACGCGATCAAATGCTGCCCTTTCTCGCCGAAGGGCTTGGCGATCTCGCCTCGGCCAATCTCACCATCACCGAAGATCGACTGGAGTTCGTCGATTTCACGAGACCGAGCTTCACGGACGTGCGGGAACTCGTGGTCACTGGGCTCGCCGGGCCGGAACTGAGCAGCCGGGAGGACCTCTCCGGACAGGCGATCTGGGTGCGTGCGTCGAGCAGCTACTACGAGAGCCTACAGGAGATGAACGCGGAGCTCAGGGCCGCCGAGAGGCCCGAGATCCTGATCCGGAAGGCCGACGAGAACCTGGAGGACGAGGACATCCTCGAGATGGTGAACGCCGGCCTCTTGCCGGCTACCGTCATGGACAGCCACAAGCTGGACATGCTGTGGAGCCAGGTGTTCACGGACATCGCCGTCCACCGTGAGATTCCGATCGCCGAGAAACGCAGCATCGCGACCGCGGTCCGTAAGAACTCGCCGCTCCTGATGGAGGCGATGAACGCTTTCCTGACGACCCACAAAGTGGGTTCGGAGTTCGCGAACGTCCTCCTCAACCGGTATTTGAAGAGCAACCGCTGGATCAAGAACGCGAACGCCACCAGCGAGCGGCGTAAGTACGACGCGCTCGTAGACCTCTTCGTCCAATACGGGGACCGGTACGAGTTCGATCATCTGATGCTGATCGCGCAGGGCTACCAGGAATCGACGTTGGATCAGTCCACGCGCAGTCGGGCGGGAGCGGTCGGCGTCATGCAGGTTCTCCCTACCACCGCGGCCGGTTCGCCCATCTTCATCCCGAACATCGAGGAGACGGAGCCCAACATCCACGCCGGCGTGAAGTACATGCGCTACATCGTGGACGAGTACTTCGACGACCCGGCGATCGACCCGGTGAACCGGATGCTCTTCGCCTTCGCCTCCTACAACGCGGGACCCAACCGCATCGCGCGGCTTCGCAAACTTGCGCCCGAGTACGGACTCAACCCGAACGAGTGGTTTCGGGAGGTGGAGCTGATCGTGCAGAGCAAGGTCGGGATGGAGCCCGTCAACTACGTGGGCAACATCTACAAGTACTACCTGGCCTACAAGCGTATCGCGAATCTCCGCGCGGATAACGCCGCGGCGGAGGAGCAGCTTCGGCGGCAACCTGCCGGCTCCGAGGAGCCAGGAGCCGAGGAGGGCGGGTAGCTCCCGCCCGAGCCTCCGTCACCGCGGCCTCGTAAACGGAACGCCGTCAAGGACAAGCCGTTTCCATGGAACTGTCCCGTCTGATCGAGAGCCTCTCGCGGCCCGAGGCCTATCCACACCCGTTCGAGGATTTCCAGCTCCACCACACGCACATCTCGGTCGTCTTCCTCGTCGACCAGTTCGCCTACAAGATCAAGAAGCCGGTGGATCTGGACTTTCTGGACTTCACGACCTTGGAGAAACGGCTCCACTTCTGCGAGGAGGAGGTCCGCCTCAACCGGCGCATGGCATCGTCCGTCTATCTGGGTGTCGCGCCGGTGACCGCCGAGAACGGCGGCCTGAGAATGGGAGGGGACGGAGAGGCCGTTGAGTACGCGGTCAAGATGCGCCGCCTCCCACCTGGGGCGACCTTCCTGGCGAGGCTCGAGCGTGGCGAGCTGGCATCTGCTCACGTTGAAGAGCTGGCGCGCCGGCTCGCGGCATTCCACACCGCCATTCCGCCCTGCCCCACGGCGAGCCACTACGGCAGCTTCGAGGTCGTCGCCGGCAACGCGCGCGAGAACCTCGAGCAGTCGCGGCCGCACATCGGGGAGACGATCAGCCGACCCGTCTTCGAGCGGCTCTCCGAGATGCTGGAGAAGAGGCTCTCCGAGCTCAGGCCTCTGATCGAGGCGCGTGCGGCCGCGGACGTGCCCCGTGACACGCACGGGGATCTCCACTTGGACCACGTCTACCTGTTTCCCGAGCGCGAGCCTCCCTCCGATCTGCTCGTGATCGACTGCATCGAGTTCAACGAACGCTTCCGGTATGCCGATCCCGTGGCGGATGCGGCGTTCCTGGCCATGGATCTCGTCTTCCGTCTCCGCTCCGACCTCGCGCTCGAGTTCGCGGAGGGCTACCTGGAGACGGCCGGCGACGTCGAGGGTCGACGTCTCATGCCGTTCTACATCGCGTACCGGGCGGCGGTGCGCGCCAAGGTGGAGGGGATGATCACGGAGGAGGGGGAGGTGCCCGAAGCCGACCGAGCGGCCGCCGTCGAACGGTCACGCGCTTACTGGCTCCTCGCCCTCGCGCAGCTCGAAGAACCAGCCCGGAGGCCCTGCCTCCTGCTCATGGGCGGGCTGCCGGGGACCGGAAAGACCACCATCGCCGACGCTGTGGCGGAGCGCGGCGGCTTCACCGTTCTCTCGGCGGATCGAACCAGAAAGGAGCTGGCCGGTCTCGACCCCCGGGCGTCCGCCGCCGCGGCTTTCGGACAGGGGATCTACACGCCGGAGTGGAACCGCAAGACCTACTCCGAGTTGCTCAGGCGTGCGGACCAGGGGCTGTTCCGCGGCGAGCGAATTCTGGTCGACGCGAGCTTCGGAAGGCAGGCGAACCGGGAGGAGTTCTTCGAGGCCGCCGACCGACTGGGCGTGCCCGCCTATCTCTTCCTCTGCGAAGTCTCGGCCGAAACCGTGATCAAGCGGCTCGGCCGGCGCGCCCCCGGGAGCACTCCTTCGGACGCCGACAGCGAAATCTTCCTGGGCGCCGCGCAAGCGTGGGAAGAGCTGCCGCGGAGAATGAGCCGGCGGCTGTGCCCCGTGGACACCGGGCGCGACCCCGCGTCCTCGCTGGACCAGGCTCTCGGCTATCTTCGTGAGGCGCGGCTGCTCTGACTATCGGCCTTGCCGCGCGCCGCCGCAGCGGTCCCGGCGGCGCGCGGCCTACTTCGCATCTTCGTCCAGGAACGGTCTCGGCGGCTGGCCCGCCGGGGCCGACCGGCTAGTCGAACAGCTTGTCCAGCTTCTCCGAGAGCTCGTTCCACTTGTCCTTCGCCCAGCCCGTCATCTCCGAGACTCCTTCTCGCAGACGCACCAGGGCCAGGTTGCCGGCCACCGCGTCCCAGTCGACGACGTTCCACCACTCGGCGATGTATTCGGGACGCCGGTTCTGGTAGTTGAGGTAGTAGGCGTGCTCCCAGACGTCGAGGCCGAGGATCGGGATGCCCGCTCCGGTCGAGACCGGGTTGTCCTGGTTCGGGGTCGTCGTGATGATCAGACCATCCTCGCCGACGCACAGCCAGGCCCAACCGCTCCCGAACACCCCGCCGGCCGCCTTGGCGAAGGCGCTCTTGAACTCGTCGAAGGAACCGAAAGACTCGTCGATCGCCTCGGCGAGCGCACCGTCCGGGGCTCCTCCTGCGCGGGGGCCCATCACGGTCCAGAAGAAGGTATGGTTGACGTGACCGCCACCTTGGTTGCGCACCGCCATGCGGATCTCTGCCGGAATCGCGTCCAGGTCGAGTATCAGCTCGAGCGCCGTCCGGTCCTGAAGGTCCGGATAGTTCTCCAGCGCCTTGTTGAGGTTGGTGACGTAGGCCTGATGATGCTTGCCGTGATGGATCATCATCGTCTTGGAGTCGATGTACGGTTCGAGCGCTTCGTAGGAGTACGGAAGATCGGGGAGTCGGTGCGCCATGTTTATCCTCCTTGGATCGTGAAGTCAGTCCAGTGAGCTGGAATAGACCGCTGAGCCATAAACGGACCGCTGAGCTCGAACATAGAGAGTACGGCGCAGCGGACCGCTCGACTACTCTCGACGAGCATGATCTCGACGAGCATCATTCGGAAGAGGCCGGCCGGACCTGGCCGAGGGAATGAGTGAAACCCGTACAAGGAAGGCGATGAAATCGATCCAATGGTCCGACCTGCGGGGAGCGCTTACTGACTTCCGGCGCACATGGCCACAACTGCTGGTCACCGATCTCCTTGCGAAGGCCGTCACCGTAGTGGTGGTCACGCCGCTGGTAGGGCTGCTTTTGAGACTGTTCCTGATGACGACGGACGACGGCGTCCTGGCAGACACGGACATCGCCGCTTTCGCGCTGCACCCGATCGGGCTGGCAGCCATCGTGATCGTCGGAGCCGTCTCGTTGGGGGTCTGGTTCGTCGAGCTGGGCGTGCTGATGACCATCGGGTTCGGGGCGGTCGAGGATCGCCGCGTGACGTGGCTCGACGGCGTGCGCCACGTGTTCCGGCACGGAGCCCGGCTCCTGCGCCTGGCGGGACAGATCATCGCGCGCTTGCTCATCGTCGCGGCCCCGTTCCTC
>JBDGZR010000116.1:0-10107 GCA_039588495.1 Gemmatimonadota bacterium
GAGGCGACCGAGGTGCTGACCAGACATGCTGCCGAGATCTACGAACTTCCTCATCGCATGTAGCCTGGTCGCGGCTCTCGCCAGCGGCGGGTGCTACGGCTTCTCCGGGGGCGGCGGGCTGCCCTCCCACATGAACACGGCGTTCGTGCCGCCGGTCCAGAACGACACGCCCCGTTTCACGCTTACCGAGAGGATGACGCAGTCCCTCCTGGATGCCGTTCGGAGCAAGCTGGGGCTCCAGCTGGCCGCGGAGAGCGAGGCGGACCTCATCGTCACCGCCCGGATCACCCGCTACTCAGACATCGCCCTCAACTTCGATGCCCAGGAGGGGGAGACGACCCAGGTCTTCCAGCGCCGAATCACGATTACCGCCGCTGTCGAGATCTTCGATGTGGAGCTCGAGGAGATGTACTGGAGCTCCCGCTCGGTGACCGGCGTCGGGGAGTACGAGCCGGAGAACGAGCAGGAGGAGGTCGGAGAGGCGATAGCGCTGGACAACCTGACCCAGAAGATCGTGGACGGAGCGCAGTCGGATTGGTAGCTGAACCAGAGGGGCGCAGCAGGTCGCGGGGAGCCAGCCGTTTCGGCTGCCTGCTTGGCCTTGCCCTCCTCGTGGCGAGCTTCTATGTCGCCACCCTGTTCATCCGCGCCGAGATGAGATACCGGTCGGCGGCCGAGCGAATCCAGGAGGAGGCGAGGCAGCTGAGCGTCGATGACAGGGCCGAGGCGAGAGAGAGGCTCGCTCCTGTCATCAGGGAGCTGGGACTGCCTCCCGGCGCGGAGAGGTTCGAGGTGAGCCCGGCTCCGAGAGGCGCCCGCAGGTTCCGCCTGACCGTGGAGTACGCCGATACCCTTCAGGTCCTGAACTGGCAGAAGATCATCCCGCGCACCATCGAGGCCGAGACGTCGTGACCGGTGTGTGGCGCCGGATCCGTCGGCCGGCCGCCGTCCTGGTGGGAGTGTGGATCGTCTTCGGCTCCTCCGCGTGGGAGCTTCCCGGCCGCCTGTTTGCGGATTCGCCCGATGCTTCCGAGGTCACGCGGTCGGCTTCGGCGCCCATCCAGGAGTCCGGCCACGGCGAGGCCTCCGTCGATGAAGCGGGTGAAGCGGAAGACGGGCACGGACTGGAGATCTCGCACGTCTTCCTGATCCTGATCGCCATCCTTCTGGTCGGAAAGCTCTTTGGTGAAGCGGCCGAGCGGATCGGGCAGCCGGCCGTGCTGGGTGAGCTCCTCGCCGGTGTGATCCTCGGGGGCAGCTTGCTCGGGGTCATCCCGCCGAGCGACACGCAGATGGGCGAGGTCATCCATGTCTTCGCCGAGATCGGCGTCTCCATCCTCCTGTTCGAGATCGGCCTGGAGACCGATCTGAAGGAGATGTTCCGCGTCGGGAAGGAGGCGGCCGCGGTGGCGCTGGTGGGCGTCGTGCTCCCGTTCGGTCTCGGCTTCCTCTACTGGTACACCTCCAATCCGTCGATCGGGATTCACCCCGAGGGCATCGACTTCTGGGTCGTGGCGATCTTCGTGGGCGCCACCCTGACGGCGACCTCGGTGGGAATCACGGCGCGCGTGCTCTCGGATCTCGGGAAGATGCACACCGCCGAAGCCCGGATCATCATCGGAGCCGCGGTGATCGACGACGTTCTGGGCATCGTGATCCTGGCCGTCGTCGCCGGCCTGGCAGGTGGGGTGGCGGTCGGTGTGCTGGCGGTAGGCAAGATCTTCGCCTTTGCCGTCGGCTTTCTCGTGCTGGCCGTCGTCATCGGCAACCGGGCGGCTCCGTACCTGTTCAACATCGTGGACCGGATGCGAGTGCGAGGCGTTCTCCTCGTCACGGCCGTCTGCTTCGCACTCCTCCTGGCGGCGCTGGCCGACCTCTCGGGCTCCGCGATGATCATCGGCGCCTTCGCGGCCGGCATCATCCTCTCCTCCACCAACCAGTTCGATGCCGTGGTCGAGCGGATCGAGCCCGTGGCCGACGTCTTCACGCCGATATTCTTCGTCGTCGTCGGGGCGCCCGTGAACGTGTGGCTCTTCGTTCCGGGGAGCGAGGATTTCAGCGGCCAGGTGCTGATGGTCGGGCTCATCCTCACGGTGATCGCCATCATCGGAAAGGTCCTCGCCGGCTTCGCGGTCAGGACGCCCGGCATCAACCGGGCCGCGATCGGTGTCGGCATGGTTCCCCGCGGCGAGGTGGGGCTGATCTTCGCCGCGATCGGTCTGCGGGAGGAGATCCTCTCGAACGCCGTTTACAGCGCCGTCCTCATCATGGTCATACTCTCGACCTTCCTGGTGCCGCCGATCCTCAAGCAGATGCTTCAGGCCGGCGGCGACGAATCCGGCGATCCGATGACGGGGGATGCAGGGCTGCCGGCACCGGCCGAGGCTATGGCCCTGACCACGCTCGATCCCGGCGACACGCACGTGGATCGAGAACCATCGAGTCGTTGAGCTCGCGCGCATCCACCGGGCCGCAGCAGGCCGCGAGCGGCGCACGGGACGATGCCTGAGACCCTCCTGATTGGCTCCCGCAAATCGGCGCTCGCACGGGCACAGGCCGAGTGGGTCTCGAGGCTGGTGAGCGCCGCATGGCCAGAGCTGCAGGTGCGCAACATCTGGATGGACACCGAGGGGGACCGGAAGCGGGATGTTCCCCTTCCGGCGATCGGCGGCAAGGGCCTGTTCACGGCCGAGCTGGAAGCCGCGATCCTCGACGGCGCGATCGACATCGCCGTGCACTCCCTGAAGGACCTGCCCACCGATCTGCCTCCCGGTCTGGCTCTGCTCGCCGTGCCGGAGCGGGAGGATCCGGCCGACGTTCTCGTCTCGCTGGAAGGACTCCGGCTTTCAGAGCTGAAGGAAGGGGCCCGCGTCGGGACTTCCTCGCTGCGCCGCCGAGCCATGCTGCTCAACGCCAGACCCGAATGCCGGCCGCTCGACGTGCGTGGCAACGTGGAGACGAGACTGGCCAAGCTGGAGCGCGATGAGTACGACGCGCTCCTCCTCGCCGCGGCCGGCCTGAAGCGCCTGGGCAGGCTCTCGCCCACGATGCGGGCCCTGGAGGCGCCGGGCTGGCTGCCCGCACCGGGCCAGGGAGCCCTGGGGCTCGAGGGCAGGGCGGATGACGAGCGCGTGCGTGGCCTGCTGGATGCGATCGAGGATCAGCGTGCGCGTGCCGAGACGGACTGCGAGCGTTCGGTCTTGGCCTGCCTCGGCGGCGGATGTCAGGTTCCGATCGGCGCTCTGGCCTTGCGGAAGGGAGGAGACCTCACGGTGCACGCCGCGGTGCTGTCGGAGGACGGGAGCCAGGCGATTCGGGCCTCCACCAGAGGCCTCGTCGGCGATGCGGTCGGCCTCGGCCGGCTCGTGGCGGAGGAGCTACGGGCCCGTGGGGCGGATGAGCTGCTCGAGGGTGGGGCCGGAGCCGGCGCCTGATCCTCGGCTCAGGAATCCCTGTTCAGGAAGCGCTGCAGGTTCGCCAGGTAGTAGGTGAGCCCCGCCGCGGCGAGCGCGAACGCGGCTGCCAGCGCCACGCTCAGGGCCTCGCCCGTTCTCGTGAAGATGATCCCCTGCCAGACCGCGAAGAGAGCGCAGAAGAGAATCGCCGTGACGATGAGCAGCTTGTGGAATCCGATGAGAGACATGGTACCTGAAAGATACGGGCCGTCCCTGGACGTGTACACGATGGCTCCGGTTGCGGGGCCGCCCAGCCCGGCTGAAGCTTGACGAATGGCCTCCGTTCACGCTCCGCAGCGCGCTGCGAAGTTCCGACAGGCTGCCTTCGTATACCTTCACGTCGGGCTTCTCTACGAGGCGGCCGTCTGGGCGCTCTGGCAGGCCGGTCGGCTACCCGGCGCCCGCGGTCCGGGGTGGCTGTGGCTACTGATCGGTGCCGCGATCCTGGCCGTGGTCTTCTGGGGATTGTGGCGTTGGCAGAACGTCTGGTTCGCGCGGGCGATCTGGGCGTTGCACGCTCTCCGCCTGCCCGCCCTGATCAACGCCGCCTTTCTGCGCGAGCCCGGCGTTCTTCCGCCGGCCTTCTACGTCACGGCGCTGGTCGTCGTCCTCATCAACCTGTGGATGCTGGCGCGAGCAGCCTGGGACCTCTGATCGTACGAACGTGAGGAAGATCCGCACCTACGCCGATCTCGAGGGCCGGGACCGCTCCGGTCTCGGCGAGCAGCTCGATCTCCAGAGCCACCGCGTGGACCGCCGCATGGAGGCTGTGAGGACGATCCTCGGGGTGGCGAGCGGGAAGGGTGGAGTCGGCAAGAGCTTCATCGCGGCGACTCTCGCCTCTGCGGCTGCTCGCGGCGGCCGCTCGGCGGGGCTTCTGGATGCCGACCTCAACGGCCCCACGGCCCCTGCGCTGCTCGGGCTCCCTCGCCGTTCGCTCTCCGTCACTGATGCCGGGATCGTCCCCCCGGTCGATTCAGCGGGCTTGAAGGTGTTCTCCACGGACCTGCTGCTCGAGGAAGGAGAGCCGCTTCGCTGGCGGGGACCGGCCGCCGATGGCTCTCCGTGGCTCGGATCCCTGGAACGCGGGGCATTCCGCGAATTCCTCTCCGATGTGGTGTGGGGCGAGCTTGATGTGCTGGTCGTAGACCTCCCGCCGGGCGCCCAGCGGCTCGTGGAGCTGGGCGAGCTGGTGCCGCAACGCACCCGCGTTATCGGAGTGACGATCCCGACGTTGGCCTCCGAAGCGGCGGTCGCGCGCTCCCTGCGGGTCGCCGCCGACAGCGGCCTGCCTGTTGTCGGTCTGGTGGAGAACATGTCGGGCTATACGTGTGGGGGGTGTGGCGTCGTCGGTCCGCTGCATCCGGGAGACGCGGGCGACACGCTGGCTCGCGAGCTGGATCTCCCGCTGCTCGCTCGCATCCCCTTCGACGCCGATGCCGCGATCTGCGCCGAGCGGGGCGACATGAACGGGGTGCTGGCTTCCAGCGCCGGCCGGGAGATCGTCGCCCTGGCCGAGCGGCTGGGGTGGGACGGCGCGCCATGAAGTTCCTCTGCATCGATTGCGACCAACAGATGGACTTCGGGGAGCGACAGCTCCCAGGCGACGGCACGCTGGCGGCCGTTTTTCGCTGCCCCGCGTGCGGCCGCGAGGTGGCGATGCTCACGAACCCGATGGAGACGCAGGTCGTGTCGTCACTCGGGATCAAGATCGGAGGGCGGGAGGTTCCGGAGCAGCCGCTGGAGATGGTGCGCAGCTCACTCGACGGGGGGCGCGACGGGGCCTTCGCGGATCCGCCCGTGGATCCGGCAACGTCGGTGACGTCGCCCGCGACCTCACAGGAGACTTCGGGGACTTCGCCCGGGACTTCGCCGGTAGAGTGGAGCGAGGCGGCCACGCAGCGCCTCGAAGCCGTTCCTTCCTTCGTACGCGGAATGGTGAAGCGTATCTACACGGATTACGCGAAGGAGCACGGGATCCACGAGATCACTCCCGAGATCATGAACCGGGCGCGCACGGATCTCGGCCTGGAGGGGATGTAGGCGTGGCGGAAGCGGAGATCGCGGAGGAGCGGCGGACGCTGCATGGCTATCTGGTCTGCATCGACCGGACGATCTGCGTTGGCTTCGAGGACTGCATCACCGAAGGGCCCGGGGCGTTTCGACTCGACGAAGAGGGGATCGCGACCTTCGACGCGCCGGAATCGGTACGGGCGACGGATCTGCTCACCGCCTGCGCCGCCTGTCCGGTCGACGCGATTCGGGTCCTCGACGGAGAGGGTCGCCAGATCGTTCCGTGACGCCCTTTTGACTTCGATCCGGGTCGCCGCTATATAACGGCGATCTGTAAGCCGGGCAGGGGATCTCGGGGCAGAAGTTCCGCCGGAACCCACAGGACTGGAGCGGCGTTTGTATCGAGAGCTTCTCGTACCGGTCGACAACTCCCACCATTCGACGTGGGCGGTCGACCGGGCCCTCGAGCTTTGCAGAGCCTCCGAAGGTCACCTCACCGCGAACCACGTCTACGCCGCCCGCCTGCACGACGTCCGATTCCGCCAGCTGGAGACCGGTCTCCCGGCGCAGTTCCAGACGCCAGATGAGATCAAGCGCCAGCGCAAGATCCACGACAAGCTTATCGAGAAAGGCCTTCAGCTGATCTCCGATAGCTTCTTGGATCAAGTGGGCTTACGGTGCGAAGAGGCTGGAGTACCAATGACTCGCCAGCTCCTCGAAGGCATCAACTACGAGGAGATCATCAGGGAGGCGAACGAAGGCCTCGGCTGCCTCCCCAGCCTGATCGGCTTCGACCCGAACATCGCTGCCGGATACGATGGCGGCGGGCGAGTGCGCAGCGATGTCAGCGTCGGCGAGAACGGCCGTCTCGTCGCCGAGGACGAGGAGCACGAGGAGAGGCTGGCGGGAAGCTCAGGCCGCGACTACGACCTTCTCGTCATGGGGGCGCACGGCATCGGCATCCAGCCGTTGTCCCAGATGGGCGGCGTCGTCTCCCGCGTTGCTCGCGGCGTCGAGAAGGACATGCTGCTGATCCGGGACGACCGGCCGCTGGCCGGCGGGCGATGGATCGTGTGCGTCGACGGATCGGCGTACTGCTACAAGGCCATGCGCCAGGTTCTGGAGATGGCGCGGGAGTTCGGGGCGAAGCTCTTCGTCTGCAGCGCCTTCGACGTCGAGTACCACCACGCCGTCTTCCACAACATCAAGGATGTGCTTTCCGTCCAGGCGTCGCGGGTCTTCAAGTTCGAGGAGCAGGAGGAGCTTCACAACAACATCATCGACAAGGGCCTTCTCAAGCTGGCACAGGCCAACATCAAGCGGGCCGAGGCGATGGCCGAGGAGTACCCGGACGTCGAGCTGGAGACGCAGATCCTGATCGGCAAGCCGTTCCAGGTCGTCATGCAGTGGGCCGAGGAGCTCGATCCGACGCTGCTCGTACTGGCCCGTCACGGCGCCCACCGGATCGACGGCACGGCGATGGGGAGCCAGGCGGACAACGTCCTGCGGCTCGCCCCCTGCAACGTTCTGCTGATCGGCACGACGGACGTCCGGCCCGAGGAGATCCCCTGGATCGAGGCGGATGGCGAGCAGGGGCTCGAGTGGGCGCCCGATGCAGAGGTTCGAATCCTCCGCGTCCCCCCGTTCGCGCTCGGCATCGCGCGCAAGGCGGTCGAGGAGTACGTGCTGGAGCACGCCGAGTACACGCCACCCGGGACCCCCACCGTGACGAGCGCCTGGCTGGATCGTGCCATCCAGAAGCTCCTCCCTACCCACATGCAGCTCATCATGGGGATCGGCGACGCCGAGGAGTTCGCCCTCGCGGAGGTCAAGGCGGAGGAATCGATGAAGAGAACCGTCGTCGTGACGACCGACGACGACGAGTTCGCCGAGCCGATGGCGGTGGAGACGAGCTGCCCGGTAACCGGCCAGGTGAGCATGCGCCCGCGCACGGAGGCCGACCCGATCATCTGGACGCACGAAGCGTTCGAGCGTCTGGGGCTCGTCCCGCTTATCGCCCGGCCGCTGGCGCGGAACACGGTCGAGAGCTTCACTCGCGAGGCGGGCTTGTGGCGCGTCACGACTCGTGTCATGGACGAGAACAAGCAGGCGATGATCGAGGCCGACGAGTTCGACGTGGACACGATGCTCGTGATGTTCAACGAGCTGAAGGCGAAACAGGTGAAGGCGGAGGCTGCCGGCCTCGACGGAATGAGCGAGGAGATGCGCCGCTTCATCGATGAGGCGAAGGCCTCCGGCGTCACGCGCTGTCCCATCCGGGATGTGGAACGGGAGATGTCCGACTGTCCGGTGGACTTCAAGACGACCACCCCCGAGGAGGCGAAGCGCGCCATGGAGAGCTTCATGGCCGAGGAGGAAACCCGCCGTTGAGCGAGGCCCTCGGCGTCTCCCCGGCTCGTGCCTCCGCCGCGGCCCCTGCCGAGGACTGGGTTCCGCTCCCATCCGCCGAGAGAAGCGAAGCCGCCGATTCTGACGCCCGATCGCCGGAGGCGATTCCTCACGTCGTGGCTTGGAATCTCACCCGTCGCTGCAACCTCGCCTGCGCCCACTGCTACATCTCCGCCGGATCCTGGGAGAGCGATGACCGTGAGCTCTCGACGGAGGAGTGCCTGAGGATCGCCGACGAGATCCTCGAGATCAGCCCCTCTCCGATGTTCGTTCTGTCCGGGGGAGAACCGCTCGTCCGGGAGGACCTCGAGACCATCGCCCGCCACGCCACCGCTGGTGGCGCCACCGTGGTGATCGGCACGAACGGGATCGGCCTCACGGCCGAGCGGATCGCGTCACTCAAGGACGCCGGCGTGCGCGGGGTCGCCCTCAGCGTGGATTCGCTGAACCCGGAGTACCACGACCGCTTTCGGCACGGCCCGGCGGCGCTGGAGGAGACGCTGGCCGCCGTGGAGCGTCTGCGCCGAGCTCGGCTGGATTTCGTCGTCCAGATGACGCTGACACGGGGCAACCGCGGCGAGGTCCGGAGCCTCGCCGACTGGGCCGCATCGGCCGGAGCCGTTTGCTTCAATCTCTACTTCCTAGTCTCCACGGGCCGCGGCGAGCGGATGCGAGGCCTCGAACCTCGTGAGAACGAAGAGGTGCTGGCGGAGCTGGCCGACCTCCAGAGGGAGTACCGGGGGGTCATGATGGTGCGCTCGAAGTGCCAGCCTCAGATCATGCGCCACGTGTTCGAGTCCGATCCGGAGTCGCCTCTTCTCAACTACGCCACCCGCTGCCCGTGCGGCGTCCAGTACTGCCGCATCACGCCGGAAGGGAAGCTGACGCCCTGTCCGTACATGCCGGCCGTCGCCGGCGATCTGCGGAGTGAGGCTTTCGCGGACGTGTGGCGGGATTCACCGGTTTTCGGAGAGATCCGCGCCGGCCAGCTGGAGGGGAAGTGCGGACGCTGCGAGTACCGATTGATCTGCGGCGGCTGCAGAGCGCGGGCCTTTGCCGACAGCGGCGACTACCTGGGCTCCGACGAGTCTTGTGCCTACGAGCCGACCGGCGAAGCCGAGCCGGTCCTGCCTCGCGCCGCGTCATACGGGGGGACTGCCGCCGCGGAGCTCCAGTGGAGCCCGGAGGCTGAGGCGCGGCTGGAGCGCGTGCCTTCCTTCGTGCGCGGCGTGGTCGCGAAGCGGCTGGAGGAGTTCGCCCTCCGCTCCGGGGAGTCGGTCGTGACGACCGAGCTCATGGAGCGCGTCCGCGAGGAGATGCCGGTGGATTTCTCCAAGCGGGTGCCGTTCTTCCTGCGGGGTAAGCGCTGAGTCCCCGAGGCGTGCTCAGAGCGGCCGCCGGCGCCGCGGCGCTTCTGCTCCTCGCCCTGGAGCCCGGCCTCGCTCAGGAGGCCATGGCCGAAGCTCCCGCGTACGGGGATTTCCCGCTGATCGGCGCCCGAGGGGCGATCTGGATCGCCGCACAGGTGCACCTGATGTTCGCCGCGTTCGTGCTCGGCGTTCCGATGTTCGCGGTCGTCGTCGAGGCGATCGGCATCTTCGGTGGGGATGAGCGGTACGACAAGCTGGCCAAGGAGTTCACCCGGCTTCTCGTGGTCGCCTACAGCGCGACGGCGATCTGGGGCGCCATCCTCGTCTTCGTTCTCGCCACGCTCTACCCGCGCTTCTGGGCGTATCTGACGACGATCTTCGCTCCGTCGATGTGGGTGTACGCCGGGCTCTTCTTCCTGGAGTCCTTCACCCTGTACCTCTACTACTACGGGTGGGATCGCTGGAAGAAGGGCCTCTCCAAGCAGGTCCACCTCGGCCTCGGCGTCGCGCTGAACGTCTGGGGCACCATCGTGATGTTCATCGCCAACAGCTGGCTCACCTTCATGATGAGCCCGCCGGGGGACCTCGCGGCCGACACGGCTCCGCAGACGGTGCGGCTCTGGAGCGCCATCGCCAACGCGACATGGATGCCAATCAACGTCCATCGGCTCATCGCCAACGTGGTGTTCGGGGGTGCGGTGGTGGGCGCGTACGCGGCGTATCGGTTCCTCGCGTCGCGCACCGATGAGGAGAGGGCCCACTACGACTGGATGGGTTACGTCGGGAACTTCATCGCGATCGGGGCGCTCATCGTGCTCCCCTTCGCCGGCTACTACCTGGGCCGCGAGATCTACGAGTTC
>JBDGZR010000117.1:0-10060 GCA_039588495.1 Gemmatimonadota bacterium
GACGGAGGGCGCGTCGGAATCGCGGCCCATGCCCTCGGGATCGCACAGGGCGCCTTCGAGCTAGCCGCGAAGTATACCGGCGAGCGTCGACAGTTCGGAAAGAGCATCAACGAATTCCAGGGCGTGCAGTTCATGCTGGCCGAGATAGCCACGCGGATTCATGCGGCACGCCTGCTGACCTACCACGCTGCCCGCCTCCGTATGGAGGGCAAACCGCATAAGAAAGAGGCTTCCATGGCCAAGCTCTTCGCCTCCGAGGCGGCCATGGATGTCACGACCAAGGCGGTGCAGCTTCACGGCGGGTACGGTTATTCACGCGAATACGCGGTCGAGCGGATGATGAGAGACGCAAAGATCACCGAGATCGGGGAAGGGACGAGCGAGATCCAGAAGATCGTGATCTCGCGAGAAGTCCTGAAAGACTTCCAGAGCTAGCGCGCCGATCATATGCGGCGCGAGATAGTCATTAACGCGGCCGGTCAAGAGACGCGGGTCGCGATCCTGGAAGATGGCCGGCTGGTCGAACTCATGCACGAGCGTGCGGACGCTCAGCGCATGGTGGGCGACATCTATCTCGGCCGCGTCGAAGCCGTGCTTCCCGGCATTCAGGCTGCCTTCGTAGACATCGGAACGGAGAAGTCGGGCTTCCTCCACGCCTCGGACGCGGCGGAGCGCGAGGACGACGAGGACGAGGAGAAGAAGAACGGCGGTGGCGGCGGCAAGCGAGGCGGCCGATATCCCCCCATCCAGGACCTCGTCTCGCGCGGCCAGGAAGTGCTGGTCCAGATCACGAAGGAGCCGATCAGCACCAAGGGTCCTCGCGTCACCACCCAGATCTCCCTCCCGGGTCGCTTCCTCGTATACATGCCCGGGAGCGACCATGTCGGCGTCAGCCGAAAGATCGACGACCGTGACGAGCGATCCCGGCTCCGGAAGATGGCCCGCGACCTGCTGGCCAAGAAGCCGGGGGGCGTCATCGTGCGGACCGTGGGCGAGGAGCTCACGAAGAAGGTGTTCAAGAGCGATCTCTCGACGCTGGTCGCCACCTGGGAGAAGGTGCAGGAGGTGGTGAAGGAGGCGCAGGCGCCCGCGCTCATCCATGAGGAAGCGAAGCTCACGAGCGGGATCATCAGGGACCTGTTCAGCGACCGGATCGACTCGCTGACCGTCGATTCGCGCGACCTGGCCCGCGAGATCAAGACGTACCTCGGCGAGGTAAGCCCCGAGCTCGTCGACAGGGTCAAGCTCTACAGCGGTGCGACCCCGGTCTTCGATGAGAACGAGATCGAGGAGCAGATCCACCGAGCCTATCGCCGCAAGGTGGACCTGGCCTCCGGTGGGCATGTCGTGATCGAGGCGACCGAGGCGCTCGTGGCGATCGACGTGAATACCGGTCGCTACACCGGCAAGAAGGACCCCGAGCAGACGATCCTCCGGACCAACCTGGATGCGGCGGCCGAGGTCTCGCGCCAGCTCCGGCTCCGGGACATCGGCGGAATCATCGTCGTCGACTTTATCGACATGGATGACCGGGAGTTCCGGGAGCGCGTGTATCAGTCGATGAAATCGCACCTCGGCCGGGATCGGGCGCGCACCAAGGTGTTCGGGATCTCGGACCTCGGGTTGCTGGAGATGAGTCGCCAGAGGGTCAGGCCGAGCCTGTTCCAGATCATGTCCGAGCCCTGCTCCTACTGCGAGGGAACGGGCCGCGTGTTCTCGCCCGAGACGGTTCTGCGACGGGTGGAGCGGGCGATCCGGCGCGCGGCTTCGGCGGGCGAGAACCGGAAGCTTACGGTGCGAATCCACCCGGACGTGGCTCTCTGCCTGTTGGAGAAGGAGTCGGAGTTCATCAAGATCATGAAGCGGGAGTGCCGGATCGACCTGGACTTCCGGGATGACCCGCTGATCAACGCCTCGGAGTACCGGCTGTTGGCCGCGCCCTCGGACCAGGATGTAACGAGCCGGTACGCGGTTGCGTAGCGGGTCGTACGCGGTGGCGTAGCGGCCGCCTCGGGCGCTGAGCGAGGTTTCCTCCGTCTCGCTGCCGGCGCCTTTCCTCGGAGCCTCCTCGCTTCGCTCAGAGTCTCCTCGGGGCGCCTCGGACCAGCCTTCGGCCGGTGCCCTCGCTTCGGAAATCCTCGCTCAGCGCTTCGGCGGCCGACGATCGCGTAGCTCTAAGCGGGGGGGCGGCCTTCTGGTCGTGACTCCGGCGACTCGGGGTCAGCCGGATTCGTCGGCGGGGGCGGTGCGGTGTCTTCGAGCTCCGAGGACGATGAGGAAGCTGGCTACGAAGACGAGGGCGATCAGGGGTACGGAGAGGGCGAGCACGGTCGTGATGCTCGATGCTGCCAGCTCGGCCAGCGCCACGAGCGGGTTCGCCAGCCCCGCCGTGGTGACCGTCGACGTCCCGCGCGCGACCACGGTGGCTCCCTGCACGGTGCCCGCCACCCCGCCTCCGGCGATCACGGCGAGTCCCCACCTGAGGAGCGGCGACATGTCACCCAGCAGCGAGGCTGTCATGATAGTCCCCGCCACGACTGCGGCGGGCGTCGCGACGGTGTCGAGCGCGTTGTCGAGCCAGGGAATGAAATAGGCGGCGATTTCGAGGGCGGTCGCGATGCCGAGCGCGATCGTGACGGTCGGCATGGAGAGCCAGCCGAATCCGGCGGCGAGCTCGATGTGGCCGGCCTGCGCCGCGATGCTCATTCCGAGCAGCGGCACGAAGACGCGAAAACCGGCCGCGGCGGAGAGGCCGATGCCGAGAATCAAGGCCAGCAGTATTTCCATCGTTCTATCTCTCTGCCAGTGCGGCACTTATAGCCGTTATGCATCCTGTCGACCCGTGGATCGTCAGGAGGTGCTTCTCCAACTAGTACGGTCTGACCCCAGCCACGGATTCGCCGAGGCAGAGAATAACTGGAACGAGAGCGATCAGGCGTTGTAGATACGTTCGGATCGCGGCGTTTGCTCGCTGGCATTCAGCCGACGTTGACCGTCTCGAATTCGCCGATTAGCTTTGTGGGCTATCGCAAATCCGCCAGAATCAAGAGATCAACTGCATGTACGCGATCATAGAAGCCAAAGGGAAGCAGTTTCGGGCGGAGCCCGATTCCACGCTTCGCATCCCTCGCCTGCGCGCCGAGCCGGGTGAGACGGTGACGTTCGAGGTCCTGCTCACCGAGACGGACGGCAAGGTCCAGATCGGGCAGCCCTCTCTGGAGGGCGCCTCCGTCGCCGCGGAGGTCGTGCGGCACGGCCGGGGCGAGAAGATCATCGTTTTCAAGCGGAAGCGACGGAAGGGCTACCGGAAAAAGCAGGGCCACCGGCAGGATTTCACCGAGGTCCGCGTGACCGAGATCACGATCGGGAAGGCGAAGCCGCGCAAGGCGAAGAAGCCGAAGAAGGAAGAGGCTCCGGCGGTCGTGGAAGAGGTGGCCGTCGTCGAAGAGGCACCGGTCGCCGAGGCTGAGATCGCCGCTCCGGAGGCTGAGGTCGCTGAGGTAGAGGCAGCCGCTCCGGAGGAGGAGGCTCCCGAGGCGGAGGCCGCTGTCGAGATCAACATCACGGATGCCGCGCGCAAGCTGGCCGAGGAGCACGGAATCGACCTCGCGGGGTTGGAGGGGTCCGGGGCCGGTGGTCGCATCCTCAAGGGCGACGTTGACAAGGCGATTCGCGCGCAGGCTGACGGGGAGTAGCGAAATGGCGCACAAAAAGGGCGTAGGATCGAGCCGCAACGGCCGTGACAGCAACCCGAAGTATCTCGGCGTGAAGAGGTACGGAGGGCAGGCCGTCAGTGCGGGCAGCATCATCGTCCGCCAGCGCGGTACGCGGATCCATCCGGGACGCAATGTGGGCCGCGGAAAAGACGATACGCTCTTCGCCCTCGAGGACGGGTTCGTTCAGTTCTCGACGGGACGCGGCGGTCGCAAGACGGTGAGCGTTCTCGCGGAACTGTGATCTAGAGCGCCCTCGCGAGAGGGCTCGCGAGCGGTTTCGTACCAAACACAAGGCCCCGCCGAAAGCGGGGCCTTTGTCGTTCAGGCGGTCGGGGGCCGGCGGCGCGGTGATCGGCTCCGCCCGGAAGCCCCGCCGGGACTACTCGCCGGTGAACTCGGCGGGGCGCTTCTCCAGGAAGGCGCTCACTCCCTCGTCCATGTCGTGGGTCGAGAAGAGCAGGCTGAACCAGGCGCGCTCGAACTGAAGGCCCTGGTCCATCGGCATGCGCCTCGCCGCGAGGATGCTCTCCTTCGCGGCCTTGAGGGCGATCGGTGACTTGGATCCGATCGTGCGGGCGATCTCGAGGGTCCGCTCGCGCAGCTCGTCGGCGGGCACGACTTCGTCGACCAGGCCGATGTGGCCCGCTTCCTCGCCCGAGATCATCTTCCCGGTGTAGATCATCTTCATCGCCCGGCCCTCACCCACCAGGCGCGGTAGGCGCTGCGTGCCGCCGCCGCCGGGGATGAGGCCCAGGTTGATCTCGGGCTGTCCGATCCGCGCCTGATCGGAGGCGATCCGGATGTCGCACGCCATGGAGAGCTCGCAGCCGCCGCCCAGGCAGAAGCCGTGGATCATGGCGATGACCGGCTTGGGAAAGGCCTCCATCGCCGAGTAGATGTTGCCGCTCTGCATGTTCTGGTACTGCTGGGTCGGCTTCGCGTCCTTGAACTCGCCGATGTCCGCCCCCGCGATAAAGGCTTTCTCGCCCGCACCCGTCAGCACGACGACACGGACCTCGTCATCGGTGCGGAACTCCTCCAGGGCTCCGACGAGCGCGCGGCGCACCTCTCCGTTCAGGGCGTTCATCTTGTCCGGGCGGTTGATGGTGAGAACACCCACCCGGCCGTCCAGCTTCTCCTTCAGCAGCACGTCGCTCATCTCGTTCGCTCCTTGTCGACGAAGGCCGGTTCTACCAGACGTAGAAACCACGGCCGGATTTCTTTCCCAGCTTGCCTTCCTCCACCATCTGCTCCAGCAGCTCGGGCGGCCGGAATCGGTCGCCGAGCTCCCGGTGCAGGTAGCGCGCGATCTCGAGCCGAACGTCCAGGCCAACGAGATCCGTGAGCCGGAGGGGGCCCATCGGGTGCCGGTATCCGAGCTCCATCGCGCGGTCGATGTCCTCGGCGGATGCGACCCCGGCCTCGACCATCCGGATCGCCTCGAGCCCGAGGGCGATCCCGAGTCGAGAGGAGGCGAAGCCGGGAGAGTCAACGACCACGATGGGCGTTTTGCCCATGCGCTCGGCGGCCTCGCGGGCGCGCTCGACCGCGTCGGGCGCGGTACGGTCGCCCCGGACGATCTCGACCAGCGCCATGATGTGGACCGGGTTGAAGAAGTGCATGCCCACGACGCGTTCCTGCCCGGGAACCGCTTCTGCGATCGCCGTGATGGACAGCGAGGAGGTGTTGGTGGCCAGCAGCGTGTTCGGCTCCACGGTCTCGGCGGCGCCGGCGAGGATCTCCTGTTTCAGCTCCAGCACCTCCGGGACCGCCTCGACGACGATCTCGGCGCCGGCCATCGCGTTGGCGGCATCGGATGTAGCGCGGATGCGGCCGAGCGCGGCGTCGCGAACTTCGGACTCGACCTTGCCGAGCTCGACGCCCTTGTCGAGCTGCGCCTCCACGCGACGCATCGCGTTCTCCAGCGCCTCGTCGCTCACGTCCGTCAGTCGGACGTCGTAGCCGGCGAGAGCCGCGATCTGCGCGATTCCGTGGCCCATCGTGCCGGCTCCGAGAACTGCCAGTACCGGGCGGGAGGCTTCCTCTGCGTTCGTCATGGCATCATTCCTGGCGTGTCTGCTGGCGCATTTTTTAGCGTGTCTACTGCCGTAATCGCTGGCGTAGTTGCTGGCATCATTGCTGGCACGACCGCGGGCTTCATTCAGGCTCTTCGATCTGTCGCTCCGGCGAGCCGCTCCAGTCGATCGCTCTGCGTCGCACGACCCCGACGGCGTCGAAGCCGAGCTCCTCCGCGATCGCGTTGGCCACCACGTTGTCTGCTCCCACGTAGAGACGGACCTCGAGGAGCTCGCGCTCGCGCGCCCAGCGGTAGGCGGCCGTGAGGAGCCTCTTGAGGTTGCCCTTCCTGCGGGCATCGGGCCGGACATACGGCGTCTGGATGCGCCCGAGGCGGTGGGGCTGGAAGTACGCGAGGTTGGTCGTGACCCGGCAGGAGATCATGCCGTCCAGGCCGCCGTCCCGTCGGGCGAGCACGTACACGGCCGCGTGCTCATCTCGAATGTCGCTGGCGAATGCGGCCCGTCGGCTCACGAATCCCGTGCGCGCCACCCGGTTGTACGCCGGGTTGTGGCGGTGGTCTCGAATGTAGTGCGCCCAGAGCGCGACGAGCTCGTCGAGATCGTCTTCGGTCGCTTCGCGCAGATGGCTCTCTTCTCTCATCCCTCGTGCTCCGTCGGCGCGCGGCCGAAGCTCGGGACCCGCTTTTCGAGAAAAGCCCGTGTGCCCTCGTGAGCGTCGGCGGTGAGGAAGCAGGCTGCCTGCGCTTCCAGCTCGTAGTCCAGCATCTCGTCGATGCCGGCGGCGAGGCTCCTCCGGACGGCCGCCTTGGCGAGCCGGAGCGCGACGGCCGGGCGAGCTGCCAGGCGTTCCGCCGCATCCGTCACCTCGCTCATCAGGTGGTCGTGGGGTACGACCCGGTTCACCAGACCGATCTCAAGCGCACGCTCCGCGCCGACCATCTCGCCGAAGAAGAAGAGCTCGGCGGCGCGGGCCTCGCCGACCAGCCGGGGCACGAAGTAGGCACCGCCCCAGTCGGGGTGGAGGCCGATGTTGCTGAAGGTCTGTCCGATCGATGCCCGGTCGGATGCCCAGCGGAGGTCACAGGCCAGCGCCAGATTCGCGCCTCCGCCCGCGGCCGGGCCGTTGATCGCGGCGATCACCGGCTTCGGCATCTCCACGATCGTGGAGACGACGCGTCGTCCCGCCTCGACGAGGTCCCGGAACTCCTCGAGCCGGCCGTTCTCCACCATCTCCGACAGGTAGCGGACGTCCGCTCCCGTGCAGAAGGCCCGGCCCCGGCCGGTCACGATGACGGCCCGAACGCGCTCATCCGCCCCCAGCGTCTCGAAGCCCTCCGCGAGCTCATCCCGCATGGTGCCCACCAGCGAGTTCAGCTTATCGGGCCGGTTGAGGGTGAGCGTACCCACCGCCCCTTCCACCGAAACGAGGATGCGGGGCTCATCGACCAGGATACGGAGCTCGTCCGTCACTTCGGAGTCTCGCTCACTTCGGAGTCTCGCTCATTCCGGAGCCTCGCTCATTCCGGAGCCTCGGTCACTTCGGAGCCTCGGTCACGCCCGTTCTCCGCTCATTCCGGCTCCTCCCGGTGGACGAGCGTCGCGATCCCCTGGCCCACTCCGATGCACATCGTCACCAGGCCGGTTCCGGCGGACCGCCGCTTCATCTCGTGCACGAGCGTGGTGAACAGCTTCGCTCCTGTGCAGCCGAGCGGGTGGCCGAGCGCTATCGCGCCTCCGTTCACGTTCACCTTCTCGGGATCCAGCCCCAGCTCCCTGATGCAGGGAAGGGATTGCGCGGCGAACGCCTCGTTGAGCTCCACGAGATCGAGGTCCGCCACGGTGAGGCCGGCTCGCTCGAGCGCTTTCCGGGTGGCGGGCACCGGGCCGATTCCCATGCGGGACGGGTCGACGCCGGCCACCGCCGAGGTGCCGAGCCGCGCCATCGGCTCGAGGCCGAGCTCTCGGGCGGCAGCCCGGCTCGTCACCAGCACGGCCGCGGCCCCGTCGTTGATTCCGGAGGCGGAGCCGGCGGTGACGGTGCCATCGCGGCGGAAGGCGGGCCGCAGCTTCCCCAGTCCCTCCAGCGTGACGTCGGGCCGCGGGTGCTCGTCCCGATCAACGACGAGCGGGTCACCCTTCCGGCGCGGCACCTCGACCGGAACGATCTCGTCGGCGAACAGGCCCTCCTCGATCGCCCGGCCCGCCCGCCGCTGGCTCTCCACGGCAAACGCGTCCTGATCCTCCCGGGAGATGCCGTACTCGTCCGCCACCACCTCGGCCGTCTCGCCCAACGATATCGTCCAGCGATCGGGCATCTTCGGGTTGACGAACCGCCAGCCAACCGTCGTGTCGGCCGTCGGAGGGGCGAACCGCGAGTAGCCGGCCTCCGGCTTGAGCATCACCCATGGGGCGCGTGACATGCT
This sequence comes from Gemmatimonadota bacterium, assembly GCA_039588495.1. Classification (GTDB taxonomy): domain Bacteria; phylum Gemmatimonadota; class Gemmatimonadetes; order Palauibacterales; family Palauibacteraceae. Next base: position 8,179 of record JBDGZR010000117.1, read on the forward strand.
CTCGACGCCTCCCGCGACGAACACGTCGCCCTCGCCGGCGCGAATGGCGTGTCCGGCCGAGACGATCGCCTGAAGGCCGGAGCCGCAGAGCCGGTTGATGGTCTGGCCGGCGACCTCGATCGGCAGGCCCGCCAGCAGACCGCCCATCCGGCCGACGTTCCGGTTGTCCTCGCCGGCCCCGTTGGCGCAGCCGGCGATCACGTCCTCCACCCGATCCGTCGGAACTCCGGTGCGCTCGACGAGAGCCTGGATGGCGATTGCCAACAGGTCATCCGGGCGCATGCTGGCCAGGGCGCCGCCATGGCGCCCGACGGGCGTGCGCACGGCGTCGATGATGACGGGGACTCGGTCTCTGCGGTCTTCGGTCATGGGCCCAAGTCCAAATCCAGGGTGTTCGCCGGTGTCGGTGGGGTTATCGGCGTGGTCATCGGAGGTTCACCCATACCGACTTCACCTGCGTATACTGCTCCAGCGCGTGCTGTCCCAGGTCACGGCCGTACCCGCTCTCCTTGTAGCCTCCGAACGGGCTGGCCGGATCGTAGAGGTTGTAGGTGTTGATCCACACCGTTCCGGCCTTGAGGCGCGAGGCTACGTAGTGCGCCTTCTTCACGTCGCTCGTCCAGACGGCGGCGGCGAGGCCGTACATTGAGTCGTTCGCCCGCTCGATCGCCTCCTCCACGCCGTCGAAGGTGAGGGTCGCCAGGACCGGCCCGAAGATCTCTTCGCGCGCGATCGTCATGTCGCTTGTCACGCCGTCGAAGACGGTGGGCTTGACGAAGTAGCCGGGCTCGATGTCGGCCCGCCCTCCGCCGGCAACGACGCGGGCTCCCTCTTCGACGCCCTTCTCGATGTAGCTCAGGACCGTCTCCATCTGCTGCTCGGAGACGACCGCGCCGATCCGCGTGCCCTTCTCCAGGGGGTCGCCGACCTTCATGGCGTCCGCGCCCTCGGCTACCATCCCGACCAGCTGCTCGTGCACGCTCTCCTCCACGAGAAGACGGCTCCCGGCCGCGCACACCTCGCCCTTGCCGTAGAAGATCCCGTTCAGCGCTCCCTTGGCGGCGGCCGGTAGGTCGGCGTCCGCGAAGACGATGTTGGGGCTCTTGCCGCCGAGCTCGAGGGAGACCCGCTTCACGCTGTCGACCGCGACCCTGGCGATGTGCTGTCCTACGGCCGTCGAGCCCGTGAACGCGATCTTGTCCACGTCGGGATGCGCGACCAGCGCCTCGCCGGCCGTCCGGCCGTGTCCCGGGACGACGTTCAGCACGCCGGGAGGGAAACCGACTTCGGCGGCGGCGTCGGCGAGGAGCAGCGCCGTAAGCGGCGTCTCGCTCGCCGGCTTGAGGATCACCGTACAACCTGCGGCCAGTGCGGGAGCCACCTTCCAGGAGGCCAGGTTGAGCGGGAAGTTCCAGGGCACGATCGCCCCCACCACGCCGATCGGCTCGCGGAGCGTGTAGTTGAACTGGAAGGGAACGGAGACGGGAATCGTCTCCCCCTCGATCTTCGTCGCCCAGCCCGCGTAGTACTCGTAGGTCTGGATCGCCATCGCGACGTCGATCCCGCTCTCGAACAGCGGCTTTCCGTTGTTCAGGGTCTCGACGAGCGCGATCTCGTCCTTCCGCTCTTCCAGGCGTTCGGCGAGCTTCCACATCAGACGGCCGCGCTGCCGGGGCGCCATCTTCCGCCAGTCGCCCTCGAACGCCTCGCGGGCCGCCCGAACGGCCCGATCTATGTCGGCCGCATCGGCCTCGGCGACCTCCGTGACCACCTCGGCGCGCGCCGGGTCGATCACCTCGAACGTCTTGCCGCTCGCGGCGTCCTGCCACTCTCCCCCGATGAAAAGACGGCCCGGCGCGAGAACGTCCGGCACCGAGCGCGT
>JBDGZR010000118.1:0-14952 GCA_039588495.1 Gemmatimonadota bacterium
GCGGGTCGCAAACGTCACCCTCACCGCCCCCGCCGCCTGAAGCTGCTTCGTAATCGTGTTGATCTTGCTATACGGAACGTCGCGGTCTCCACGAACCGCGATCACGATCTCCCGGTTTTCCGCGTACAACGGACGAACGACCTGGGCGATGTCCTGGTCGGCGATCGCCTGGTCGTTGATCCACACCTGAGATTCGGTATCGATCCAAAGGTGCAGGATGTTCTTCCGCTTCTCATCGATCTTCCTCGTGGCCTCGGCGCTCACCCAGTCGATGTCCCGCTTCTTCTCTCGCCGGAACACCGTCGTGACCATGAAGAAGATCAGCAGCAGAAACGCGATGTCCGCCATCGACGACGACGGAATGTCGCTGCTGGTCCCCGACCTTCGCTTGAAACCGCCCGCTTTCACTGCCATATGGTCACTCTCCTACCATCTGCAGTGAGATGCGTTCCGCGCCGGCTTTCTTCACCTCGTCCAGCACGTTGATCATGTGGCGGTAGGCGGCCGACGGGTCCGTCTTGATCGCAGCGATCAGGTTCTCGTTCGCCGCCAGCTCCTGCCTGAGGATTCCCTCCACCTGCCGATAGGCGACGATCTGCTCCTGCTCGCTCTCACCCCGTCGAACCACGACCGATCCGTCCGGCTGGACGATGAGGAAGAGGATGTTCTTCGCGGAAACCTCCTGCTCCTCCTTCTCCTCGGGAAGGACGATCGGGAGCCCCTTCTCCTCGTTGAACACCGTCGTCGTCAGGAAAAAGACCAGAAGAAGGAAGGCGATATCCGCCATCGACGCCGTGGGGATCTCGTCGGAGACGCGCTGCTTGCGGTTGAGAATCGGCATGAGAACCTCTCGTCCTACCTTAGTCCTTAATCCTCGTAGTCCTTAATCGCCGCGTCGTGCGAATCGATCCGCTCTCCGGTTACCACCGCTTCCCCGTGCATCCGGGTGTCAAGCGACCAGACGAGATCGAGCACAGCCTGCGCACCCTCCTCCATGTCCGCCACCAACTGGTCGATGCGGCTCACGAAGAAGTTATAGGCCACGTTCACGGGAATGGCGATCGACAGCCCGGTGGCCGTCGTGATCAGAGCCACCTTGATCCCGCCCGCCACGAGGCCGGGCTCAACCTGTCCGGCGACCTCGATCGCCTGGAAAGCCAGGATCATCCCGATCACGGTGCCCAGGAAGCCAAGCATCGGGGCGACGTTCGCGATCGTCGCCAGCACGGGGAGACCCCGTTCGAGGAAGCCGAGCTCTATCGATCCGGTCGTGGAGATCGCCTTGGCCACGTCGGATCCCGTGTGCCTCTCCTGTACGCGACGCAGACCCGCGAGGAGGATCGCCGCGACCGGTCCTCTGGTCTCTTCCGCCGTGCGGATCGCGTCGTCCAAGCGACCCCTTCCGCCCAACGCCGCGATCTCCTTCAGGAGCTGCTGAGACTCCCGGTGGGCGATGAAGAGGGTCCAGCCCTTGGCGATAATGACCCCGAGAGCGACCAGCGAGCAGAGGACGAGGGGGTACATCATGAAGCCCCCGTCCGAGAACAACGTGAGGAGCTGATAACTGGTGTCGACCTGCTCCAAGCTACCTGCCTCCCAAAGGAGTGGTGAGGGCCCGACCCTTCGCATGCTTCAAGGCTAAAAACAGACCGAAAATATTAAAGTCCGGCCCGGATCGCGTCAAACGGCGAGCTCGGAGCTCCGATCCGCGCCCGCGGCGGCTTCGCTCGGCGCCGCTTCCTCCTCCACCCCGCCTCCGGATGGTGCTTCGTCCGCGCGAGCCGCCTGGTTCTCCCCGATCTCGGGCGTGCCACCGGTCGGCGGCGCCGTCGTCCTGGCGCGTCCGGTCAGCATCATGTCCCGCCAGCGGGCGCCTTCACGGGGAGGGCCGGCCTCGAGAGACCTCCCGCGGGAAAGATGGGCGCGCAGCCTGTCCTGGTCCAGACCGCGGAAGAGCTGACCGCCCGCCGCGAGCGATATCTGGCTGGACTCCTCCGAGATCACGACGACGTAGGAATCCGTCTCCTCCGACAAACCGATCGCCGCCCGGTGACGCATCCCCAGCGTCTTGTCACGCACGGGATACTGGGTGAGGGGAAGCGGCGCGCCCGCCGCGATGATCTTGTCGCCGCGGACTATCACCGCCCCGTCGTGCAGCGGAGAGTACGGCGTGAAGATCGTCGTGAGCAGGTCGGCCGACACATCCGCCTCGAACCGAGTGCCCCGCTCCGCGTACTCGCCGAGCCCCACCTCGCGCTCCAGCGCGATCAGGCCACCGATCTTGGCTCGCGAGAGACGCTCGGAGGCCTTGACGATCTCCTCGAGCACCTCGCTCTCCTCGAACCGGGCGAAGACGTTCCAAAGCCGGCTCCGTCCGAGCTGCGCGAGCGCGTTCCGGAGCTCGGGCTGGAAGACGACGATGAGGGCGAACACGCCGTAGGTGAACGCCTGGGAGAGAATCGCCGTGATCAGGCCGAGCTCCAACAGCTGAGCCACCGCGTAGACGGCGACCAGCAGGACGAGGCCCACCAGAATCTGAAACGCCCGCGTGCCGGTCCACAGAACCAGGATGCGGTAGATCAGATAGGAGACGATCAGGATCTCGATCACGTCCTTCCAGTCGAGCTGGAGGTAACCGAGATACTCCGAAAGCGTCCCCATCAACCGGCCCTCATCGCCATCATCATCCTACCAGCGTCATGCGGCCACCATCATTGGCAGCCTGTTGTATCGAGTCCGCCATGTCCAGAGCGCGGCGCAGGGCCCGCGCATCGTGGACCCGGAAGAGTCGGGCACCGCGCTCGAGCGCCACGACGCACGCGGCGATGGTCGCCTCGAGCCTCTCCTCCACGGACAATTCCAAAACTTTACCGATGAACGACTTACGGGACGGACCGACCATGATCGGCCGGCCCAGGGAGCGAAGCTCACCCAGGCGGGCCAGCAGGCGAAGGCTCCCCTCCGGCGATTTGCCGAAGCCGATGCCCGGATCCACGACGGTCTGCGAGAGTCCGCACCCCGTGCCTTCCGCCACCGAAAGCGACTCGGCGAGCGATGCCCGAATCTCGCCGATCAAGTCCTCGTACTCGACATCGCGCTGCATGGTCCGGGGATCGCCACGTCTGTGCATCACGATGAGACCGGCACCCGTTTCGGCCGCCAAACCGGCGATCGCGGGGTCCGCCCGGAGCCCCGAGACGTCGTTGATCACCGAGACGCCGAGCTCGAGCGCCCGGGCGGCCACCTCGGCCTTGGTCGTGTCGATGGAGATGGGGACCGGGAGCGAGCCCTGAAGCCGCCGCAGCACCGGCTTGAGCCGGCTCCATTCGTCCTCGGCCGAGACCGGCGCCGCGCCGGGACGGGTCGATTCCGCCCCGATATCCACGAGATCGGCGCCCTGTTCGGCCAGCTCCTCGGCATGCCGTGCGGCTATCCGAGGGTCGAGGTGCACACCGCCGTCGGAGAACGAGTCGGGCGTGACGTTGAGAACACCGAGGATGTGAGGGCGGCGAAGATCGAGAGTGCCGCCCCGGATACGCCATGTGGGCGGATCGCCCGCGTCTGCCGGGTCCGGAGGACCGCCAGACACCTTCAGCCGCCCGACCGGGTCAGGCGAGCGCGGGAGATGGCTCCCCTCCGCCCGTGTCCTGCGCAGGCCGACTCGCGGCGGGCTTTGCTTCCTCGGCATCCGCCGCTTCGGGAAGCGCTTCGACCGGAGAGGCGCTCCTGAGAGGTGGTAGTGCCTCGCCCCGGGCAAGGAGCTTGATCTCGTCCGCGTCCAACGTCTCCCGCTCGAGCAGAGCCTCGGCGATCGTCGTCAGCAGATCGGTGTTGTTCTCCAGAACGGTGCGCGCCGCTGCGAACGCCTCATCCACGATCCGCTTGATCTCGGAGTCGACGAGCTGCGCCGTCCGCTCGCTGACCTCGCGGCGCTGCGACAGCTCCCGGCCGAGGAAGATTTCCTGCTCCCGATCTCCGACAGCGATCGGCCCCACCACGGGGGACATGCCGAACTGGGTCACCATCCGCCGCGCGATCGACGTGGCACGCTCGATGTCGTTTCCGGCGCCGGTGGTGATCTTCTCGTCTCCGAAGATCATCTCCTCGGCCACCCGACCGCCGAACAGCATCTTCAGCTGTCCGAGCAGCCAGTCGCGGGTGTAGTTGTGTCGGTCTTCCTCGGGAAGCGAGGCGGTGAGGCCCAGCGCCCGCCCGCGTGGCACGATCGTGATCTTGTGGAGCGGATCCAGGCCGGGGACCTTCATCCCGATCACCGCATGGCCGGCTTCGTGGTACGCGGTGACCTTCCGCTCTTCCTCCGAGATGACGAGGCTCTTCCGCTCGACCCCGAGCATCACCTTGTCCTTCGCCGCCTCGAAGTCGTCCATGTACACCTTGTCCTTGTCGTGGCGGGCGGCAAGGAGCGCGGCCTCGTTGACTACGTTCTCGATGTCGGCGCCGGAGAGTCCCGGTGTTCCCTTCGCGAGCACCGTTATCTCGACGTCGTCCGCGATCGGGATGTCGCGTGTATGGACACGGAAAATGCCCTCGCGCCCCTTCACGTCTGGGCTGTCAACGACGATCTGACGATCGAAGCGTCCGGGCCGCAGAAGCGCCGGGTCCAGCACATCCGGCCGGTTCGTGGCGGCAAGCAGGATCACGCCATCGTTCGACTCGAAGCCGTCCATCTCGACGAGGAGCTGGTTGAGGGTCTGCTCCCGCTCGTCGTGCCCTCCGCCCAGGCCCGCTCCGCGGTGCCGGCCGACGGCGTCGATCTCGTCGATGAAGATGATGCAGGGGGCGTGCGTCTTTCCCTGCTCGAACAGGTCTCGAACCCGGCTGGCGCCGACGCCGACGAACATCTCGACGAAGTCGGAACCCGACATCGAGAAGAATGGACGTGCCGCCTCACCGGCGACGGCCCGGGCGAGCAGCGTCTTCCCGGTTCCCGGAGGGCCGATAAGCAGCGCGCCCTTGGGGAGCCGGCCGCCGAGCCGGCTGAACTTGGCCGGGTCCTTCAGGAACTCGATGATCTCCTCGAGCTCCTCCTTCGCTTCGTCGCACCCCGCGACATCCGCGAACGTGACCTTGGGCGTGGATCAGCAGCCATGGCAGGACGCCCACCATGAGGCCGACCCAGTTGTTCCCGGGACCTTCACCCTGACTCTGGACCCCGGCCTCTTCCAGCTCGTCGATGAGCGCCTTGTCGGCCTCGAACGGCAGGAGCGTGTGGAACTTCTCCACCTGTACGCCGTCCTGCTCGATGCTCGACCGGAGGACTCCCTCCAGCTTGCGGCCCTCCTGAATCGTGACGCTCTCCACGTTTCCGCCCTCTACCTGGGCACGAAACTCGGAGTAGGTAAGCTCCTGCTGGGCTTCCCGGTTGCTGTTCATCAACTGGAAGATCAGCAACGGAATCAGGACGATGAGGGCCCAGAAGGACGCGGTCCGCAGAAATCGGTTCATGCGGCCCCCGTCCATGTTCTCCGGTCCGTTGGCTGGTTTTTGCATCCGTTCTACCTATACACCTCTTCCCGCGAACGCGTCCGCGGGATGTTGGTCCTATTCTGCAAGGCTCGCTACAAACGGGAGATGACGGAAGTCCTCGGCGTGGTCGAGCCCGTAACCCACGAGAAAATCGGGAGGCGCATCGAAGCCCACCCAACGTGGCTCCTTGGCCAGTCGTGGCGCTATGTGCTTGTGAAGCAGCGCGCAGATCTCCAGCGATTTCGGGCCGCGTCCCTCCAACGCCTCGATCATCCGGCTCAGCGTGTTTCCGCTGTCCACGATGTCTTCGACGATGACGACGTTGCGGCCCGCGATCGGCGCCGCCGGATCGTACAACAGCTGCACGTCACCCGATGAGGTAGTGCCGGAGCCGTAGCTCGAAGCGACCAGGAAATCCACGTGCAGCGGGCGCGAGATCCGCCGGACGAGGTCGCTGAGAAAGATGAACGAGCCCTTGAGGAGCCCGAGGATCAGAAGATCCGACTCTCCCTCGTACTCCCGGGTGATCTCCGTCCCGATGCGGGCTACCTGCCCGGCGATCTCCTCCGACGTGTACACGATGCGCTCGAGCGGTCGGCCGCCCATCAGCTTCTCGAAATCTACTTCGGCGAAGGTGTCCGGCACGGCTGTGGTCTCTGTCATTGCGGGCTCTCTAACACTCCTCGATCTCGATGGTGAGCAGGGAACGCTCTCGCACGCCGCTGCCGGGGTCGCTGACGCTGGCCTCACCGGCCTTCGCTATTCCCCGAACCCAGAGCACGCGACCCTCCGCGTCCGAGAGCACCGGGATTCGGCCGCGCTCAGAGAGCGGAACCCGCCGGTCGCCGAAAACGCGCTTCAGCTTGCGGCTTCCGCCGCCGAGGCGAATCCTGTCGCCCGGCAGCCAGCTCCGCACCTCGAGCGGCCAGATCGCGTTCTCCGGCAGGAACGAGTAGCTGTCCCCGTCGTCGTTGCTTGGCCCGGCCACCGCCGGCTGCTCGGCGGGCGACCACGTCACGCGGAAGCTCGACCCGGCCAGCTCGAGCGAGGCCTCTCCAGCACCGGGCGCCTCGATCCGCACGGTGCTCGAGCCCTTCTCGGCCGCCGAAGCCCCGAGCCGCAGCTCTTCGAACTCGCGGCGCAGCTCGAGTCCACCACCCACATCCACTGACGCGCCGCTTCGCCCGCCCTTGATAAACTCCACCGCAACGCGCGTTCCTCCGCGCGACAAGCGCACATTCAGCCGCTCGGCCAGAAAGGCGAGCGCTCTCGCCTGTACCGCCGGATGATACCGGGAGAAGCCTGCTCGTACAAACCTGAATCCACGTCCATCCTTCGTAACATCGCTTCGTTTAAGCGCTTGTCGCGCCTCAGCCAACAGCGCTCGATCCGTCCGCCGTGCGGAATGGGCCACCTGCACCAGGCGCTCGCGAACAGGTCCATCCCACGCCGACTCCAGTGCGGGCAGCACTCTCGTTCGGATCCGTGCCCGCGTCCAGCGCGGATCCACGTTGGATGGGTCCGTCAAGTACGCGATTCCAGCGTCCTGCAAGTAGCTCTCCAGCTCTTCGCGCCAAAACCCCAGGAGCGGCCTCACGATGATTCCTCGCCGCTCCGGGATCCCGGCCAGCCCTCGCACGCCCGTTCCACGGAGGATCCGGAAAAGCACCGTCTCGGCCTGATCGTCAGCATGGTGAGCGGTGGCGATTCGGTCTATGGCTTCCTCCTCGGCGACCTCGTGCAGAAAGGTGTAGCGGGCCGCCCGTAGTTGTGCCTGCCGCGGAGACAGGGCATCGGAAGGAGCGCCGACGCGACATTCGAGGCCGAGCGCTTCGGCCCAGTCGACGACCTGTCTCGCTTCCTCGTCGCTCCCGGCCCGGAGCCGGTGGTCGAAGTGAGCGGCGAGGAGGCGCCAGCGGTTGTCCTCTGCCAGCGCGCGAGCGAGGCGGAGGAGGGCGATGGAATCGGGGCCGCCCGAGACGGCCAGGAGGATGCGGCTTCCCGTCGGGAGCAGCTGGGGACGGCGGGAGAGATGCGCTGCGAAGCGATCGAGGAGCGAGGCCGTTCTAGGCTCCTCCGCTTCTGAGACCCGGGATGAGGTCGCGCCACCGGCTTGCCGAGCGGTGGAAGGCGAGCCGCTCGGGCACCGGGACGCCGAACGAGGGTCGGGGTTCCGGTCGGGGTCCCGGTTCGGCCGGCCGGAACGCCGGATCCGGGGTGGAGGCTGGCGCGGATCCCGCCGCCGATCCGCGCTCGAGGCGCGATTCGGCCAGCTCTTCCTTCAGGGCCGAATCATAGCCGGCGTCGCGCCCGAGAACGTAGGTGCGCAGAGCCCGCCGGACGTCGATCCCGCCGGCTCCGCTCAAACCTCCATCACCTCCTCCTCCTTCTTCTCGAGGAGGCGGTCGATGGCCTCGATATGATTGTCGGTAAGCTCCTGGAGCTCGTGAAGACGCCGGTGGAGGTCGTCCTCGCCGATCTCGCCTTCCCGCTGCATCGTCTCCAGCTCCTTCTTGACCACGTGTCGGACGTGGCGCACGGAGACGCGCCCCTCCTCGGCCATGCGGTGGAGCACCTTGACGAACTCCAGCCGGCGCTCCTCGGTCAGCGGCGGGATCGGCACTCTGATGATGTTGCCGTCCACGGACGGGTTGAGGCCGAGGTCGGCGGACTGTATCGCCGCGGCGATCGAGGACGCGATGCTGGCGTCGTAGGGCTGCACCACGATAAGCTGCGGCTCAGGGACCGAGACGTTGGCCAGCTGGTTGAGGGGCATGACGGATTCGTAGGCCTCGACCCGCACCGTCTCCAGGATCATCGGCGAAGCCTTCCCCGTCCTCACGGTCGTGAACTCCCGCCGGATTGCTTCGTTCGCTTTGTCCATGGAAGCCGAAGCTTCTCGCATCTTCTCCTCGGCCATCCCTCTCTCTCCTCCTTCCGAACTCTCTAGGCGTTTGCCACGATGGTGCCGATCTGATCGCCCTTCAAGGCGCTCAGAATCGCCCCCGGCCGACGAATGTTGAGCACGATCACGGGAAGATGATTTTCCTTGCAGAGCGATACCGCGGCCGCGTCCATCACGCCCAGCTCGCGTGTCATCACCTCGAGGTACGAGATCCGGGGGATGAACTCGGCATCCGGGTGAGTCTCCGGATCTGCCGTGTAGACGCCATCCACCTTCGTCGCCTTCAGGATGACGTCGGCCTCCATCTCGATCGCCCGGAGCACCGCCGCCGTGTCGGTCGAAAAATATGGATTCCCGGTGCCCCCGGCGAAGATCACCACACGACCCTTCGCCAGGTGGCGGAGAGCGCGGCGCCGGATGTAGGGCTCCGCGAGCTCCTCCATGCGGATCGCGCTCATCACGCGGGTCTCGATCCCGTTGCGCTCCAGCATGTCCTGGAGCGCGAGGGCGTTGATGACGGTGGCGAGCATCCCCATGTAGTCGGCGCTCACCCGGTCCATGCCTTGGCTGCTCGCCACGGCCCCGCGGACGATGTTGCCGCCGCCGACGACGACGCCCAGGCGCACGCCGGCAGCACAGACCTTCTCGATCTCCCGGGTTAGGCCCTCGATGACGGGCGGCTGGATGCCGAAGCCCTGGTCTCCCGCGAGAGACTCGCCCGACAGCTTGACGACGGCGCGGCCGTACTTCAGGGTGCTCGGCTCGGTCATCTCCGGACGACTCTCATCGGCGGACGGCTCCTATCGTTGGACGGCTCTTGTCGGCTCCGGCCGCGATCAATCCGCGACATCGAAACGGACGAAGCGCGCCACGGCCACCTCGGGGCCCGCCTCTTCGAGCAGATCCGAGATCTTCCGATCCGGATCCTTCACGAAAGGCTGCCACAAGAGCGCGGCCTGCTCGTAGAACTTGCGCATGCGGCCATCGACGATCCGCTCGGCGATCTCCGGTGGCTTGCCCTCGGCCGCGGCCTGCTCGACGAGGACGCGGCGCTCGCGCTCCCTCTCCTCCTCGGGGATGTCATCGGGCGTGATCCCCGACGGCCGACTGGCTGCGATGTGCATCGCCACGTCCCGTGCCAGGTTCGCCAGGTCGGCGGACTCGCTCGCTCCCTCCAGCTCGATGAGCACGCCGATTCGGTTCCCGAAGTGGATGTAGCTGGCGAGAACCGCATCCGGCGCCGGCTGGTATCGAACGAAGCGAGACAACACCAGGTTCTCCCCTATCCTGCCCCGCAGCTCATCGAGCTCGGTTCGGAGGGGCGCGTCAGCCGGCAGGTCCAGAAGCTCTTCTCCCGGACGTGCCGCACCCTCGCCGCCCTCGCCCCCTTCGGCAAGCGCCGTGGCGGCTGCCCGCTCGGCGAAGGCGAGGAAATCCTCGTTCCGCGCCACGAAATCCGTCTCGCTCGCCACCTCCACCATCGCCACGGCCCCGGTCGCCTCGTCCCGAGCCAGAACCACCGTTCCTTCCGTGGCCTCGCGGTGGGCTCGCTTTGCCGCCTTGGCCGCGCCGCTCTTCCGGAGAAGATCGATCGCCTTCTCCTCGTCTCCGCCCGCCTCCTGCAGAGCTCGCTTGCAGTCCATCATGCCGGCCCCGGTCCGCTCTCTCAGCGTCTTGACCGCTGCAGCCGTGATCTCGGTCATCTTCGTCGATCCTCCCGCTTATCGTTATCTAGTGCAGCATGCCGTCCTTGACGGCTATCTCTTCGTGAGCCCGGGCCAAAAAAAAGGCCACCCCGCGGTGGCCTTTGCAGCTCCTCAGCTCGCCCCGCGCTCCTCTTCACCTCCGGACGCGTCGGGCGAGACCGCCACCGCCTCCTCTCTCGAGGACGCGTCGTCGTCGCTTTCCGCATCGGCCGAACCGCCGTCCGCCTCCGAGACGCCGGTCTCGGTCGTCTCGCCCTCCGGAGCGGCGGCCACCGTATCGCCCTCGGCGGCGGTATCGGCTTTGTCGCCCTCGGTGCCATCGGCCGCTTCCTTCTCCGATCCCTCCCCTTCGGCCTCGCCATCCGCGTGGTGCAGCCGCGCGGCGATCACCTCGGGCTTGGGCCGTCGCCGCGGACGCGGCTTCCGCCGCTTGGGACGAGCCGACTTGTCCTTCCGCTCGGTCATGTCGGACGAGTAGGTGTAGACCTCGTCCTCGTCCTTCGCCACGGCGGCCAACTGCGGAAGCTCGTGTGTCGCTCGCTCAAGCGAGTCCGAGATGACCCGCGTGATCAACGCGACGGAGCGAATCGCGTCGTCGTTGCCCGCTATCGGGATCGTGATCATGTCGGGATCCGCGTTCGTGTCGGCGATCGCCACCACCGGGATCCCGAGCCGGTTCGCCTCCCGTACGGCTATCTCCTCCTTCTTCGCATCGACGACGAAAACGAGGCCAGGGACCTTCGTCATGTCCTTGATGCCCGAGAGATAGCGCTCGAGCTTCTGCCTCTCGCGCTCCAGAAGCAACTGCTCCTTCTTGGTGTAGAAATCGAACGCGCCTTCGTCGACACCCCGCTCGAGCTCCTTGAGCCGCGCGATGTTCTTCTTGATCGTCTGGAAGTTCGTGAGCATGCCGCCCATCCAGCGCTCGGTCACGTAGAAGGCGCCGGCGCGCTCGGCTTCCGCCTTGACGGTCCCCTTCAACTGCGGCTTCGTGCACACGAAAAGCACGGAATCGCCGGCGAGCACCGTCTCGCGAACGAGATCTTGAGCCCGCCTGATCTGCAGCAGGGTCTTCTTGAGGTCGATGATGTAGATCCCGCCGCGCTCCGCGAAGATGTACCTCTTCATCTTCGGGTTCCAGCGATGTGTCTGGTGCCCGAAATGCACACCCGCTTGCAGCAGGTCCTTCAGAGCGACATCCGACATCCTAATGGCGACTCCCTGGTGGAGATCCAATCCCGTTTGTTTAGCGCTTGGAGAACTGGAAGCGCTTGCGCGCCTTCGGCTGTCCCGGCTTCTTGCGCTCGACGGTGCGCGGGTCCCTCGTGAGCAGGCCATGGGAACGAAGCGCCGGGCGTTGATCCGGGTCGGCCTCGACGAGCGCCCGCGCCACGGCCAGCTGCACGGCTCCCGCCTGCCCCGTCGGACCGCCACCACGGACGCGCACCAGCATGTCGTACGATCCCTCGGCGCTGACGACTCCGATAGGCCGCTCGACGACCTCCCGGTGCCGGTGCATCGGGAAGTATTCGTCCAGCTCGCGCCCGTTGATCCTCCAACGGCCGGTCCCGGGGCGCATCGTGAGTCTGGCCACGGCCGATTTGCGTCGACCCACCGACTGATACTGAGTGTCCGCCAAGCTTCCTCCTAAAACTCCAGTGGCTCGGGCAGCTGCGCCTCGTGCGGGTGCTCCGGTCCAGCGTAGACCTTGAGCTTACGCAGCATGGCGCGGCCCAGACTGTTCTTCGGGAGCATGCCCTTCACTGCCAACCTGATCACCCGGTCGGGGTGCCGCTCGCGCATCCGCCGAAACGGGATTTGGCGGTCCCCCCCGATGTAACCGCTGTGCCGGAAGTACGTCTTCTGCGACGCCTTCTTGCCGGTGAGCCGGATATCCTTCGCGTTCACGACGATCACGAAGTCACCCACGTCCAGATGCGGACTGTAGGTCGGCTTGTGCTTGCCGCGAAGGATCGTGGCGATCGAAGATGCCAGCCTGCCGAGCACCTGGTCTTTTGCATCGACCACGTACCAGCGACGCTCGATCTCCCCCGCCTTGACCGTATACGTCTTCATATCGAACGCGCGTCGGGTCGGACCCCGACGCGTCTCTTTACCTGGGGTTCCTAGGTGAAAAAAGGAGCCACCCGTCACCGGCGGCTCTCGGCGAATCGCTCGCAGCCCAGAAGTTTATTTTTTACATGCCGTAGTGTCAACCCGGTGGCGACTGCAGCCGAGGGTCTCGAGCTACCGGTGGTAGCTCTCCAGATTCCGCCGCAGGACACCGCTTCTGAGCCGCGCGAGGGCGCGCTCCCGGATCTGCCTCACCCGCTCTCGCGACACTCCCAGGTGATCCCCGATCTCCCCCAGGCTTCGCGGTTCGCCGTCCTCGAGGCCGAAAGAAAGCCGCACCACACCGGCCTCTCGCTCGTCCAGAAGTGTCAGGCTTCTATCCAGAAGATCGCGGAGCGCCGCTCGATCGACCCGATCGGCCGGATCCGCGCCCGCCTCCCGCGCGACCAGCTCGCCCAGGACCGTGCCGCGCTTCCCGCGCGGATCTCCGAGCGGGGCATCCAGCGAGAGATAGCGAACCCCGAACGGGCTGCGAGGATCCATGGGTCCGCGCTCGCGCGCCATGCGGCGACGCTGCTTCGACGCCGGCATCCTCACGATTCCAATCTGTTGGCGGATGGCCGAGATGATGGACTGGCGGACCCACCAGACGGCGTAGCTGGTGAAGCGGACGCCCCGTCGTTCATCGAACCGCTCGGCGGCCTCGAGAAGACCGACGTTCCCCTCCGTGACGAGATCCTGCAGCGGAACGCCCAGATGGCGGTAGCGCCTGGCGACGGAGACGACGAAACGGAGGTTGGACTCGACCATTCGGTCGAGAGCCGCGCGGTCCCCGGCGCGGATTCGCTGGGCCAGGCTGCTCTCCTCCTCCGGTCCTATCAACGGGTGGTCGCCGATCTCCCGAAGGTAGAGAGCGAACGAGTCCTGTGGGGCCCGCGGGCGTACGTCACCCGTGCGCGCCCGAGGGAGCGTGACGGTCATTTTCGGCTCTGTGACAGATGAGCAGATGAGGGCTCTTGGCCCGGAAACCTCGCCGCCGTCAGACGACGGCGATCTCTAGCGGATCAGATTCAGCAAGCGGTCCCAGCGTATCTCGGTCAACCACGGGAAGGGCGCGATCTCCTGCCGATCATACGAATAGTAGATGATCAGCGGCTTCCCCTTGATGGCGTCGGCCGGCACGAAGCCCCAGTAGCGGGAATCCTCCGAGTTGTCGCGGTTGTCGCCCATCACGAAGAACCGCTCGTCGGGCACGGCGATCGGACCCCAGTTGTCGCGCGTCGGCCTGTACTCGCCCTGCAGCCGGCCGTCCCGTACCAGGTAGGAACGCTGCCAGCGAAACTGAGGGCTGTAGGGATCTTCGAACGGGCGAGAGTGCTGGGCATATGGCTCGTCGATGTTGATCCCGTTCAGGTGCAGGGAGCCGTCGACCATCTGCAGCGTATCGCCGGGCGCGCCCACGATCCGTTTCACGTAGTTCGTGCGCTCGGGTTGGCCGGCCGCCGGAGGCGGCTCGAAGACGACGATGTCTCCCCGGTCGGGAGCGTCGAAGGCCGGCAACCGCGCCATCGTGCCGGGGATCTCGGCGCCGTAGACCATCTTGTTCACCAGGAGGAAGTCGCCGACGAGGAGGGTCTGCTCCATCGAGGCCGTGGGGATCTGGAAGGCCTCGACGACGAAGGCGCGCACGACGAGGAAGAGAACGAACGCCACCAGAATGGACTTCGTCCACTCCCACGCCCAACGCACGCCGCTCGGTCTGGCCGGCGCGACGTTCCGGGCCTCGTCCTGATCCGGCTCGATTTGCCTCTCCATCGACTCCGCCTCTTCCTGTTCCCTCGCCATATCGACCTTCAGTAAGCCTCCGTGGGATCGGTACACACGCCGCAAGAGGCCCGTTCCGCAAGCCTCGGACCGCCGTTTCCGCCGGACCGCGGCCACAAGTTACACGGGCCCCTCAATTCGCGCTCATCCAGCGCCCGATCCGCACTCGGCCGGGATCACCAGGTGACATCGATCTGGGCACGCTGCAGCCGCCCACTGTAGTCGACGTACGCCACTTTCGTCTCGGAGTAGAAGTCGTAGACCTCCCATCCTCCTTCACGGTGGCCATTTCCGGTTTGTTTCACCCCGCCGAACGGCAGGTGGGCCTCGGCGCCGATCGTCGGGGCGTTCACGTAGCTGATGCCGGTGTCCAGTTGTTCTATCGCCCGGAAGGAGGCTTCCACATCCCTCGTGTAGATGGAGGACGACAGTCCGTACTTCACATCGTTGTTGATCTCGATCGCCTCATCGAGTGATCCGAACTTGATGACCGCGAGCACGGGCCCGAAGATCTCCTCCTGCTCGACCCGCATGCCCGGCTTGACGTCCGTCAGGACGGTCGGCTCGAAGAAGAACCCGTCGGAGAGCCCATCCCCCTGCGCGACCCGGCCGCCTCCCGCGACCTCCGCCCCCTCGTTGCGGGCGATCTCCACGTACTCCTCGACCGTTCGTAACGCATCCATGTGGATCAGGGGTCCGACATCGACGTCGGGGTCGAGCCCGTCACCGAGCCGGAGCGCACCCGCCTCGGCAACCAGGCGCTCGACGAAAGCGTCGTGGATCTCCTCGTGCAGAAGCAGCCGGCTCGTGGCGGTGCATCGCTGGCCCGTCGTGCCGAAGGCACCCCAGAGCACGCCCTCGATCGCCAGATCCATGTTCGCGTCGGGCATCACGATCTGGGCGTTCTTGCCTCCCATCTCCAGGGAGCAGCGCTTGTGCATGCGCCCGCAGGTCTCG
>JBDGZR010000119.1:0-9862 GCA_039588495.1 Gemmatimonadota bacterium
AAGAGACGCCGATCACCTTCGGCGTGATCACCGCCGACACGATGGAACAGGCGCGCGACCGGGTCGGAGGAAAGCACGGGCACAAGGGTGAGGAGGCCGCGATGGCGGCGCTCGAGCTCTGCGACGTGCTCGAGCAGCTCTCGCAGGCCGGACGGTGAAGCCGTTTCAGGCGCGATCCAGGGCAAGGGCGTGGGCCCTTCATCTGCTCTATGCGTGGGAGATGAGCGATCGGGAATCCCTGACGGAGTTTGCGGAAGCGGCCCTGAATTATCGACGCGTCTCCCCCCGTTACCGCCCCTACCTGGATGTGCTCGTAGCCCGGCTCGACGAGCACCTCACGGAGATCGACGGCCTTCTTCAAAGCCACATCCCCAACTGGCGCCTCGAGCGCCTGGCGGCCATCGACCGCAACATCCTGCGGTTGGGCGTCCTGGAGCTGCGGTACGTGGAAGAGATACCAGGCAAGGTCGCGATCACGGAGGCGATCGGGTTGGCCGAGCGATACGGGACCGATGACAGCGGCGCGTTCGTGAACGGGGTGCTGGACTCCGTCTACCAGGAAGCCACCATCGCCGGGTGAAGCCACGCGATCCGGAACGAGAATCCTCGTCGTCAACTGGCAGGACCGCCGGAACCCGCAGGCGGGCGGTGCGGAGATCCATCTGCACGAGATCTTCGGCAGGCTTGCCCAGCGGGGCCACGACGTCACGCTGCTCGTCTCCGGTTGGCGAGGCGCGCCGCCGACCGAACGGCTGGACGGGATGGAGGTCGTTCGCGCCGGAAGCCGCTACACGTTTCCGCTGCACGCGCGCCGGGCCTTTCGGCGCCTGGACGGGAAGCGCTTCGATCTCCTCGTCGAGGACATCAACAAGTCGCCGCTGTTTACGCCGCGCTGGAGCGACACTCCCGTCACCGTGCTCGTTCCTCATCTCTTCGGAACGACGGTGTTTCGCGAGGCGTGGCTGCCGGTGGCTTCTGCCGTATGGCTGGCGGAGCGCCGGATGCTTCCCGCCTACGAACACGTGCCGATACAGGCGATCTCCCGGAGCACGAAGGAGGATCTGGTCGGGCGGGGCTTCTCGGCAGACCGGATACGCGTGGTCTACCCCGGCGTGGATCATCGTGTCTATCGGCCGGACCCCGGTTTGGCACGATTTCAGCAGCCAACTTTCGCGTACGTGGGGCGGCTGAAGCGCTACAAGGGATTGGACGTCGTGCTGTCGGCCGCGGCGGAGCTCGACCGGTCGGGTTGGCCCGGTCGAATCCTGATCGCCGGGACCGGCGACGACGAGGAACGGCTTCGACACCTCGTGCTGGACAAGGGTCTCGATGAGAATGTCGAGTTCTTGGGTTTCGTCGCCGAGGAGCGTAAGGTCGAGTTGCTGCGTCGAGCGTGGGCGATCCTGTATCCTTCTCCGAAGGAGGGGTGGGGTCTCACGAACGTGGAGGCAGCGGCATGCGGGACGGCCGCGATCGCCAGCGACTCGCCGGGACTGCGCGAGTCCGTCGCTCATGAGAGATCGGGCTACCTCGTGAGTCATCACGAGGTGAGTGATTGGGTGGACCGCCTCCGGGAGCTTACCGACAGCCCGGAGTTGCGCGACCGCCTCGGAAACGGAGCCTTGGAGCACGCCGCCGGCTACTCGTGGGATCGAGCGGCCGACGAAACGGAGGCGTGGCTAGATGCCGCGCTCAGCGGCCACGGGGGCCGCCGATAGGAAGGAGAATCGTATGCAGGTGATCATATCCGCACGGCATTTCGAAGTCTCGGACGCACTTCGGGGGTTGGTCGAGGAGAGGTTCTCCCGGATGGACCGGTTCGAAGAGCGCATCGGCCGAGTGGAAGTGACGCTGCTGGAGGAAAAGAACCGATATGAAGTGGAGGGCGATCTGAGCATCGACGGCCGCGGAAGCCTTCACGCCCACGCGGAGGCCGCCGACTTTCGCACGGCCCTGGACAAGGTCGTGGCCAAGCTCTCCCGTCAACTGAAGAAGAACCGCTCTCGATACAAGAAACGCAACGCCGTCAACAAGGACCGTCTGATCATCCCCAGCGAGGAGCCGACCGCTTGAAGACGCTGCGGGTAAGCGAGCTGCTCGAGCAAAAGGGAGAGAGCCTCGCGCTGAAAGTCATCGCCGGCGAGGAAGGCCTGGACAGGGAGGTAGAGCGCGCCGACGTCTCGAGTCCGGGAATCGCTCTCACGGGCTTTGTCGAGCGGATTCCGAGCGGCCGTGTCCAGGTCTTCGGCGAGACAGAGGTGGCTTTCCTGCGGTCGCTCGACCCGGAGGCGCAGCGCGCGGCGGCGGAGTTCATCCTCCGCGCCGATGTACCGTGCCTCTTCATCACCAAGGGGATGGATCCTCCGGAGTCGCTCATGGCAGCGGCGAACGAGCACGGCATCCCGCTCATCCAGTCGCAGCTGAAGACCGGCGAGTTCTACCGCCGCGTCAAGCCGTACCTGGACGATGAGTTCGCGCCGACGAGCGTCATGCACGGGTCGCTCGCGGATGTCTACGGGGTGGGCCTGCTCTTTATCGGAAAGAGCGGCATCGGCAAGAGCGAGTGTGTGCTCGATCTCGTGGAGAGGGGACATCGTCTCGTCGCCGACGACGTCGTCGTGGTCACGCGCCGCGGGCACGACGTCATATTGGGCCGTGGTCTGGAGCAACAGCAGCACCACATGGAGATCCGGGGCATCGGGATCATCGACGTGCGGGCGCTCTTCGGCATCCACGCGACGCGGCAGCAGAAGCGCATCGAGGTGGTCGTCCAGCTCGAGGAGTGGAGCGACACGGGCGACTACGACCGCACCGGACTGAGCCAGAGGACGACCTCGGTTCTGAATGTCGACTTGCCGGTGGTCGTGATTCCGCTCAACCCCGGGAAGAACATCACCGTGATCGCCGAAGTGGTCTCGATGCGGCACCTCCTGAAGTACTCGGGGGTCGACAGCGCCCTCGAGTTCCACCGGAGCATGCGGCACCGCATGCAGCCGGTCCGCGAGTACCTGGAGGAAGACTATGAGTGAAGTGCGTGGCGTCGTCGTCGCGCACGGGGAGCTCGCTCCCGCACTGGTTCGGGTCGTAGAAGGGATATCGGGTGTGCAGGGGGCGCTGGAGTCGGTGACGAACGTCGGCTGCACGCCCGACGAGTTGGCTGGCCGCGTGGCTCGGGCGGTCGGAGAGGGACCTGCCATCATCTTCGTGGACATGGCCGCAGGAAGCTGCGGCTTCGCCGGCCAGCGCATCGCCAGGGATGGAAACGTGGCGGTCGTCTCCGGCGTCAACCTGCCGATGCTTCTGGATTTCGTCTTCCATCGCGAGATGGACTTCCGAGCGCTCGCCGAGCGGGTGGTGGAGAAGGGGAGGGCGGGTGCGACCGCGGACGTGCCGAGCGAGTAGCCAATGCCGATAACGGTGTACAGGATCGATGAGCGCCTGCTCCACGGCCAGGTCGTCGTGGGCTGGGGTCGGAGGCTCGGGATCGGTTTCTACGCGGTCGTCGACGACGGGATTGCCGGGACCGCGTGGGAGCGCGACCTGTACGGAAGCGCGCTGCCCACGGGGGTAGAGTCGTTCTTCTTCACGGTTGAAGACGGGATCGAGCGGCTGCCGGAGCTGGAAGGGCGTGGCGACGTCGGCATGGTGCTGACGGCAGGGACGGCGGAGATGCGCCGGCTCGGTGAGGCCGGGCTGCTGGTCGATCAGGAGGTCAACCTCGGCGGATTGCACGCGAAGGAGGGGCGTGAGAGGCTTCTGGATTACCTGTTCGCCTCCCGTGACGAGCTCCAGGACATCCGTGTGCTGGGCGACCTCGCCGGCACGGTCTCCGCGCGTGACCTGCCCGGGTCACCACGGATCGGTCTGCGACGCTTGCTGAAGACGGTTGAGCGAGCTCGACCTTAGCCTCGGGCTGCTGGCCGCCCTGGTCGCGTGCGGCGCCGCCCTGGGTCTGGATGCCGTGTCATGGCCACAGGTCATGATCTCCCGGCCGATCGTGGCGGCGACCCTCGGGGGAGCGCTGTTGGGAGATGCCGCTTCCGGCTTTCTGGTGGGGGCCGTGCTCGAGCTCCTCGGATTGGGTCACACGCCCTACGGCGCGGCCGTCTACCCGGAAACGGGGCCGGCGGGCCTCCTGGCGGGTGCCGGCTTGGCCGCCGGTGGAGGAGCCGCCATCGGACCGCTGCTCGTCGCTGCGGCGAGCGGCTGGGCAATCGGCTGGATCGGAGCGATTTCTGTGCGCATGCAACGGAGCCTCAACGAGCGCCTCCTCGCCGGAGACGGCCTCGCCGCGCCGGCGAGAAGACTCGAGCGCCGGCATCGGCTCGCCATGGTGCTGGATGCCTTGCGGGCGGGGACGCTCACGGCAGCCTTTGCCCTGCCGGTCATGTTGTTGGTCAAGCTGGCTCACGGGATCTCGACGATCGAGGGAGTGGTTGCGGCTTCGGCGCTCCTTCTGGTGGGGTTGGGCTTCGCGGGCGGCGCGGGCGCCGGCCTGATGCGCCGACGCGCGACGGATCCGGTGCTGCTCCTCGCTGGTGGCGCGATAGCCCTGGCGATGATCGTGACGGGGAGGTAGCGCGGTGCAGCCCACGAGATCCGACCAGGTCGCATCGTTCCTGCGGTGCTTTGCCGTTCAGGGCTCCTGGAACTACCGCTCGCTGGTCGCCGGCGGCCTGGCCAACGCGATGCTACCTCTGCTGAGACGCATTTACGCGGGAGATCCGGTGCGCCTTCGGGCCGCGATGGAGAGACATCTCGAGCCGTTCAACGGACACCCGTACCTTTGCCCGATGGCCGTGACGGCACTTGCTCGGTTGGAGCACGATGGGGAGTCTCCGGAGAGGATCGACCGCTTCCGCTCCGCGCTGCGGGGGCCTCTCGGTGCGGTGGGCGACGAGCTGGTATGGGCGACGTGGAGGCCCTTCTGCCTGCTGCTGTCGATCACGCTGTTCTGGCTTTGGGGTCGCCCGTGGGTAGCGGTCGGCATCTTTCTGCTCGTCTACAATCTCGGGCACATCTGGCTCAGGGCGTGGTCCTTCCGGCGAGGCTGGACCGACGGTTTCCGCGTCGGTAAGGAGCTCGGCGATCCTCCCTGGGCCCGCGTTTTGCCCTGGATCACGAGCCTGAACCTCTGCCTCATCGGATCGGCCGTCGTTTTGGTGTCCTGGTTGATCGCCCCGGATACACTTGGCCGCCCAGGAGTCGCTCTTGGGCTGGCGGCGGCCGCCCTGCTCGGATATGCGCGACCGGCGCTCGGCGAGCGGGCCGCAGCGGGCCTGGTACTGGCCGCTCCTGTCGTTCTGGTTCTCTTCTAGGTGGCTGAGGAGGCAGGGTGACGGGCCGTGAGATCGAGGTCTCCACGCACGTGAGCGTGACGAACCGGTACGGGCTTCACGCACGGCCCGCAGCGGAGTTCGTCAAGCTCGCATCGCGCTTCCGGTCGGAGGTTTGGGTCGAGAAGGATGGACTCGAGGTAAACGGAAAGAGCATTATGGGAGTACTGATGCTGGCGGCTGAATCGGGATCGAAGCTGCATCTTCGCGTCGTCGGAGACGATGCCGAGCCGGCTTTGGAGGCGCTCGCTCACCTGATCGAGCGTGGGCTTGCAGATAGCGAGTTGGACGAGCTTAGCTCAGCGGATAGAGAGCAGAGCCAATGAGCTGGATGTCGCACGGAAGATGAGCTGGATGCTGCACGGAATCGGAGCGTCGCCCGGCCGAGCCCACGGCCACACCCTGCGAGCAGGCTGGGACGTCCCGTCCGTGCCGCATCGAACGATCAGTCCGGCCGAAGTCGACGCCGAGGTGGAGCGCTTCGAGGAAGCGAGAAGTTGGGCCAGGCAGCGCATCCTGCGGATCCAGTTGGCAACGAGCGAGCGCATCGGACCGATCGAGGGCAAGATCTTCGAGGCGCAGGCCATGATGCTCGACGACCCCGATCTGGTCTCCGGAACGATCTCCTACATTCGCGACAACTATCTGCCGGCCGAGCGGGCCATCGACTGGCGACTCCTGGAGCTCCGGTCCCGTTTCGCCGATACGGCCCACGTGATGGCACTCGATCGCCTCGCCGATCTGCGGGATATCCGCCAGCGCGTGCTCTCTCGGCTGCTGGGCATCGAGGAGCGGGACGTCGTCTCGGAGCTGCCCGAAGGCGGAGCCGTTCTGGTCTTCGACGAGCTGACGCCGAGCCTGGCCGTGCAGTTGGGTGGTCACGGGGTGCTCGGTCTCCTCACGGCTACCGGGTCGCGGGCGTCCCACTCGGCGGTGATCGCCCGTTCCCTCGGCGTGCCTTGCGTCGTCGGCATCGGGCCGCGGCTCGCCGAACTGACGGACGGTCACGAGGTCATCCTCGATGGCGCTACCGGTCGAGTGATCGTGCACCCGACGGAAGCCGAGATCGACACTTACCGGCGCTCGGCCCTGCACACCAGCGAGCGGGAACACCGCCTCGAGGAGCTCGCCTGCTGTGTGACCCAGACGACCGACGGGGTCCGGGTGATCCTGCAAGCGAATCTGGATCAGCCCGATGACGCGCCCGCCGCGCTGAGGGTCGGTGCAGAGGGCGTGGGCCTGTTCCGCTCGGAGTTTCTCGTCATCGGCCGCAGGACGATCCCCGACGAAGACGAGCAGTACGACGCGTATCGGCGAGTCGTGGAGGCCTTTCCGGAGGTCGGAATCACGTTGCGAACATTCGACATCGGCGGCGACAAGTTCCCGATCTTCCTGCCGATGCCTATGGAGGAGAATCCATACCTCGGCTGGCGCGCCATCCGTGTGTGCCTCGATCTTCCAGATCTGTTCCGCAATCAGCTGCGCGCGGCGGTGCGAGCGGCAGAGCACGGCCGGGTGCGGATCCTCCTCCCCTTCATCGTCTCATCGGATGAGATCCGGCGCACCCGCGAGATGCTCGACGAGGTGCGCGCCTCCCTGAACGCCGGCTCGGCTCCCGAGGTGCCGCTAGGGATCATGATCGAGACTCCGGCCGCCCTCGAAACCGTGGACCGGTTGGCACCGCACGTGGACTTTCTCAGCCTCGGTACCAACGATCTCACGCAATACACCCTCGCCGTGGATCGCGGCAACGCTCGCCTGGTGGACCTCTTCGATCCGCTGCACCCGGCTTTGTTCCGGATGTATCGCCGCCTGGCCCGGTCGGCGGACGAGGCGGGCGTTGGGGTGAGCGTTTGCGGAGATCTGGCGGAAGATCCGGTGGGGGTCGCCGCGCTCATCGGACTCGGGTATCGGACCTTCAGTCTCCCGCCACCGGCTCATCCGGAGGTAAAGGAGGCGGTCCTGGCCGCCTCCGCCTCCGACCTGGCCGAGATCGCGGCGCGACTCGAGGATGGCGACCGACCTCGCGACATCCGACGCCCGTTCCGCCGCTATCTGGAGGAGATTCTGCCCGAGGGAGAGGGGCATCTCGATCGCTTGTCAGTCGTTTGAGGGTCGGGTACCTTCACGCGCGTTTCTAGCCGCGAAAACCGTGACGGGCCTGGCATAGGCCTACAGCGGGCGCACATCGAGCTCAAAAGCGGGCTTAAAGGACAAAATGACGCCAAGGATACATCTCTTCACATCCGAATCGGTTACGGAAGGTCACCCCGACAAGGTCGCGGACCAGATCTCCGACGCGGTGCTGGACTCCATGCTGGAGCAGGATGAACTCTCCCGGGTGGCGTGCGAGACCCTGGTGACCACCGGCCTCGCCCTCATCGCTGGAGAGGTGACGAGCTCGGCATCCGTCCATCTCCCCGATGTGGTGCGCGAGACCATTCGACGGATCGGGTACGACGATCCTGCGCTCGGCTTCGATTGCGACAGTTGCGCGGTTCTCGTGTCGATGGACAGACAGTCCCAGGACATCGCCATGGGTGTGGATTCCGGCGGCGCCGGAGACCAGGGCATGATGTTCGGCTACGCGACGGACGAGACCGAGAGCCTGATGCCGCTGCCGATCTCCCTCGCACACCGCCTCACCCTTCGGCTGTCTGAAGCCCGCAAGCAGGGCATCCTCGACTGGCTCCGCCCGGACGGGAAGTCTCAAGTCACGGTCGAGTACGAGGACGGGTCTCCGAAGCGGGTTACCACCGTCGTCATCAGCACGCAGCACGACCCGGACGTTCCCAAGGAGCAGCTGGAGGAGGGGATCCGGCGTGAGGTCATCGACCCGGTGCTGCCGTCGGACATGTGCGATCAAGATTCCCTGCGCTGCTACATCAATCCGACCGGGCGCTTCGTGATCGGTGGGCCCCAGGGAGACGCGGGGGTCACGGGACGGAAAGTGATCGTCGACACGTACGGCGGCGTGGGCAGCCATGGTGGGGGGGCGTTCAGCGGCAAGGATCCGACGAAGGTGGATCGTTCCGCGAGCTACGCCGCGCGCTGGGTGGCGAAGAACATCGTTGCTGCCGGCCTCGCTCGGCGCGCGGAGATCCAGCTGGCCTACGCGATCGGCGTGGCCGAGCCCGTGTCGATCATGCTGAACTCGTTCGGAACCGGGGTGGCGCCCGATGCCGAGCTGGAGAAGTGGGTCGGGAACGTATTCGACCTCCAGCCGCTACAGATCATCGAACAGCTGAACCTGCGAAATCCTATCTTCCAGCGTACCGCCGCCTACGGCCACTTCGGCCGCCTGCCCGACGACGATGGTGGCTTCAGCTGGGAGAAGACCGACCGGATGGACGATCTGAAAGCGTGCCTTTGAGGTTTCGGAGGAGTCGCGGCCAGCCGCGGCCATCGAGGCGGCGGCCAGCCTGCCGCCAGAATACCCTTTCTTTGAGAGATGTGTGAGGATCGAGATGAACGAGACGACAACCATAGAGCATGACGTAGCGGATCTGGGCCTGGCCGAGGCCGGCCGGCTTCGGGTCGAGTGGGCCGAGCGGTTCATGCCGGTGCTCAGGCAGATCCGTGAGAGATTCGCGGCGGAACGACCGCTGGAGGGCGTGCGGGTGTCCGCCTGCCTTCACGTGACCACCGAAACGGCGAACCTGATGCTCACGTTGCAGGAGGGCGGCGCCGATGTGCTGTTGTGCGCTTCCAATCCGCTCTCCACTCAGGATCCCGTGGCGGCCTATCTGGTGACGCGGGACATCAAGACCTTTGCCGTCAAAGGCGAGGATAACGACCGCTACTACGATCACATCCGAGCCGCGTTGGCTCACCAGCCGAGCGTCACGATGGATGACGGTGCGGACCTGGTGGGGGCGATCCACATGCTGGCGCTGGATCGCTACGACGATCTGGCTCCCGGCATCCGGGAGTGGAGCACGGGCCTGCCCGCCGGGCAGCTGGACACGATTCTCCAGAACGTGGTCGGTTCGACCGAGGAGACGACAACCGGGATCATCCGCCTGCGGGCGATGGCCGCGGACGGCATTCTGCGCTTCCCGGTGATGGCGGTCAACGACAGCTACACCAAGCACATGTTCGACAACCAGTACGGAACCGGTCAATCCACGCTGGACGGGATTCTCCGCGCCACGAACATGCTTCTCGCCGGCTCGACCGTCGTCGTGGCGGGCTATGGATGGTGCGGCCGCGGCGTGGCCACTCGTGCGCGAGGTGCCGGCGCCAAGGTGATCGTCACGGAGGTGGATCCGCTGCGGGGCCTGGAGGCCACCATGGATGGCTTCCAGGTGATGCCGATGTCGGAGGCTGCCACCCGGGGAGATCTCTTCATCACCCTGACCGGCGACATTGGCGTGCTCCGGCGCGAGCACTTCGAGGCGATGAGGGATGGAGCCATCGTGGCCAACTCCGGCCACTTCGACGTCGAGATAGACATCCCGGCACTCGAAGAGGTGGCGGAAGAGGGTCCGCAGGAGCTACGCCCGTACGTCGAGGAGTATGTCGTG
>JBDGZR010000120.1:0-9767 GCA_039588495.1 Gemmatimonadota bacterium
ATCGTGCTCGGATCCTCGAGGGACGCCAGGACCCGGGCCTGCTCCTCCGGCTCCAGCTCGCCGATCAGGTCGGCCGCGTCGTCGTCGGGCATCTCCTCGACGACCTCGGCGATCCTCTCCGGCTCGAGTTGGGCCAGGAGCTCCTCGGGGTGCTCGCCCTCCTCCATCTCGGCGAGCGTCCCGCCGGCGGTCGAGGCCGGCAGCAGACCGATCAGGCGAAGGCGCTTCTCCTCGTCGAGGTCCTCGAGGATGTCGGCGAGGTCGCTCGGATGCACCTTCTCCACGAGCTCTTGCAGCTCGTCGATGTCGCCTCGCTTCAGCAGCTCCTCGAGGCGGATCGCCTGCAGTTCGAGTTCGGTTCGCTCGGTCACCGCTCAGCCGTGTCCTCTCGCGGTCTTCTCGCGCCTTCTCGTCTCGCCGGATCGGCTCGCAGAGGGTGTCTCACGACTCAGCCCCCGTCAAGCGCTCGACCAGCTCCTCCTGGAGGCTGAACATCGCCGAGCCGTAACGATCCTCCCCCTCCGGATGGTCGTGCCCCAACACGTGCAACACTCCGTGCACCAGGAGGCGCACCAGCTCCTCCTCCTCGGGGATGCCCAGCTCGAGGGCGGTCCGGGCGGCCACCTCGGGCGCGATGTAGACATCGCCCAGCAGTTCCTCGGCCTCACCCAGCTGGAAGGCGATCACGTCCGTGCTCGCGGTTCGGCCGAGGTAGCGGCGGTTGAGCTCCCGGATCACCTCCTCGGAGACGAAGCTCACCCCGATCTCGCCGTTGGCCGTCCGTTCCGCCGTCGCGATGGCGGCGAGCGCGGCTCGCTCGAGGGTTGGCTTGATTCGCGCCGTCGCCGGCCATTCTTCCGCCAGGTTGAGCTGAATCCGGATGGTCACCGGCCCCGACGCACGCGCCCCGGCCGCGCGAGGCCCGGAAGTGCCGGCATGATCAATCGGCGCGGGCGCGGGTCTCGCTTCCGCCTGCCGCCTCCACTCCGGTTCCAGCGGTCTCGGCACCGGCGAGGCCCGCCGCCGGAGGGGAGGGCTCCGACCGCACCTCATCGGCGCGGGTCGCTACCGAAGCGGAGGAGGCGACCGGCTTCCGTACCGAATTGGGGTAGTCCACGCGCTGGTGATAGAAGCTGGTCAGCGTCTTGGCGAACTCGGACTTGATCTGGTGGAGATCGTCCAACGTGAGCGGCGACTGGTCGAGCTGTCCATCACGGATACGTGCCCCCACCAGTTGATCGATGAGGGAGCGAATCCGCTCGGGCGTCGGATCGGGCAGGGTCCTGGTCGCAGACTCGACGCAGTCCGCCAGCATGACGATGGCCGTCTCCCTCGACTGCGGCTTGGGGCCCGGATAGGAGAAGTCCCAGAGGTCGATGTCGAGATCCGGCTCCTGCTCCCTGGCCTTGTTGAGGAAGTAGGAGATCGTGAGCGTGCCGTGATGCTCCCGGATGAAGTCCTTGATGGCCGACGGCAGGTGCGCCTCCTCGGCCAGACGCAGGCCCTCTCGCACGTGCTCCTTGATGACTTCAGCGCTGCGCGACGGTTGCAGGCGGTCGTGTGGGTTTCGGCCGGCCGGCTGGTTCTCGACGAAGTACTGGGGCTGCTTCGTCTTTCCGATGTCGTGATAGTAGGTGCCCACCCGAGTCAGCAGGGCGTTCGCGCCGATCGCCGAGCAGGCGGCTTCGGCCAGGTTCGCGACGCTGATCGAATGCGCGTAGGTCCCCGGGGCCTTCTTCGCCAGCTGACTCAGGAGCGGACGATTCAGGTCCGAAAGCTCGAGGAGGGTCTGCCGGGTCGTGATTCCCGTGAAGCTCTCCAGCGCGGGGAGGAGTCCGCCCACGACCAGCACCGTGCAAACGGTCGCGTTGAGGGCACCGAACGCCGTGGTGAGCAACAGTTCTTTCGGCGACCACGTGAAGAGCAAGCCGAGCGCCAGCGCCGCCACGAGATACGCCGCCGTGATCACGGCGATGAGCTTCCAGCTGTCCGCTCGCCGGCGCATGATGCGAACGGCCGTGGCCGCCGACGCTCCCGCGGCCATCGTCAGGAACGCCGCGCTCAGCCCCGGCAACGCCGTCTGGCCGGCGAGAAGCGCCGCGATCACCATCACCGTGACGACCGCCAGCAGGCCGTCGAAGAGGGCCGCGAGCAGAAGCGCCGCCAGCGCCACCGGTATGAGGGCTGGCGAGGCGTCCGCGCGGGCGATCACGCTGGCAAGCAGGAGCACGACGAAGACTAGAGCCACGACGATGGAGAAGTTCCGGGCGCCCTCGTACACCTCCCGGCGATGGTAGTAGAGGACGCCCCAGAGGATTCCGACGACGACGATGGCGTAAAGGACGCCACCCAGGGAGCGGAAGAAGGAACCGACGCCGGCCTGACCGGCGCTGGCCAGAGCCGAGCTGTACGCACGCAGCTTCTCGATCTCCTCGCGCCCCACCCGCTCGTGCGCGGTGACGATGCGCGCTCCTTCCAGCACGAAGCCGGCGGATCCCTGAACCGCGGTTCGTGCCTGCTGGCGCGCGCGCCCGGTGGCCTCCGAATCCAGTCTCAGACTCTCCTCCAGGTAGTGAACGACGAGCGTCTGGAAGAGCTGAAGACCGTCGACCGACAGCGAGGCCGGTGCGAGTTCCGAGGCGCGCGCGTAGAACCTCCCCACATCCAGGAGGGAATCGCGTCTCACGAGCCGGTCGCCACCCTCCTCGCGGACGATGACCTGGGCCGAGAGGACGTCGGAGAGGTCACGGCTCGACACGACCCCGACGGGCAGAAGCCGGTCGTATACCCTGACAAGCGCGTCTCTCAGCGTGCGCCGGCGCGCCCCGACCTGCAGGTAGGCCGCCTGCGCCTGAGTCGGCACGGTCGCGTTCTCGATGTCGCTCAGCACCAGCCGGATGGCGACCGTATCCTCGTCGGCCACGGCCAGGGCGCTGTCCAGGCGAGCGAACATGGCGTTCACCCGCTCCGTCGCCCGGCCCGCCGCCTCGCGATCGAACGTGAAGATCGGCGCGACGCCCCGCTCGGCCTCGGCTCGCTCCAGCTGAAGGCGCTCGGGCGACTTGGGGACGTCGAAGGAGATCTCCGCGAGCACGTCTTCAGAGGCGACCTGCCCCTGCTCGAGCCGCGCGAAGTCCGGAAGGGGAGCGCCGGGGAAGAGCATCGGCACGGCGAGCGCGAGGACCAGCATGAGCAGGGCTCGGCTCCCGTGATGTATGAGATTGGATCGCCAGCCGGAGCCCGGCGATCGCCCGATGGCGTGCAGCGCGTCACGCCAGCTCTCCGAGTAGTGGGCGGTCATGCCCCCTCCTCCGGACGCGGCTCGCCCGTCGTACGCTCTCCGTACGCCCTGATGATCTCCCTGACCAGCCGGTGCCGGACGACGTCCCGCCCCGTCAGGTAGATGAACTCGATGCCCTCGATCCCCTTCAGGACTTCTTCGATCTCGAGCAGCCCCGAGTCGGCGCGGCGCGGCAGATCGATCTGGGTCTTGTCACCCGTGACGACCGTCTTGGAGTTCAGTCCGAGACGGGTGAGGAACATCTTCATCTGCGCGGTCGTGGCGTTCTGGGCCTCGTCCAGGATGATGAAAGCGTCGGAGAGCGTCCTGCCGCGCATGTACGCCAGCGGGGCGATCTCGATCGTCTGCTCCTCGATCGCGCGGCGCACCTTCTCCGCCGGCATCATGTCCTCGAGTGCGTCGTACAGGGGCCTCAGGTAGGGATCCACCTTCTCCCTGATGTCGCCGGGGAGGAAGCCGAGGGCCTCGCCCGCTTCGACGGCGGGACGGGTGAGGATGATCTTCCTCACGCGCTTCAGGTGCAGCGCCTCGACGGCACGGGCCACGGCCAGATAGGTCTTGCCCGTCCCGGCGGGGCCGATGCCGACGACGATGTCGCTGTCCCGGATCGCATCGAGGTACTGCTCCTGACCCTTGGAGCGTGGCCGGATCACCCTGCGGGCGCGCGGAAGGATGAGCGCCTCGGCCTCATCTTCGGCACCAGGCTCCGGCGCTTCGCCACCCAGGAACCGCGCTACGTCCGAGACGGCGAAGGTCTTCAGCCGGCGGGCCATCTCGATCATGTGGCGCGCCGCGGGCACGGCATGCTCGACCGCTCCCGCCGATCCGGAGAGGATGACGTGGTCTCCGCGAAGGATCACCCGCACCCCGGAGAGCCGAGCCAGCTCCGCAAGGTGGGCGTCGTTCACGCCCGCCAGCAGAAGCTGGTCCGCCCCGACGGCATCGAGCCGCTCCTGAACGACCTGGGCGTCAGCCTGGGCGTCGGCCTGGGGGTCGGCGGACCGAGAGCTCACCAGCGCCCCCTCAGTCTTCCTCGCATAGCTGGATATGTAGCCCCGCGAGATCCTCCGGTTCCACGCCGGAGGGGGTACCCTCCATGAGCCCGCGGGCTGCCGTCGTCTTCGGAAACGCGATCACATCCCGGAGGGACGGAGCGCCTACCATCAGCGCGATCGTTCGGTCCAGCCCAAGCGCGAAGCCGCCGTGAGGGGGCGCTCCATAGCGGAAGGCCTCCAGCAGAAACCCGAATCGCCGCTCGGCCTCGTCACGGTCGAAACCGAGGGCCTCGAGGATCGCACGCTGAATCTCGGCGTCGTGGCAGCGGATGCTGCCGCTGGCCAGCTCGACACCATTATAAACGACGTCGTAAGCGTGAGCCGTCACGTCGAACGGCGCCTCGCGAATCCGGTCGGCGTTCGCGTCCACAGGCATCGTGAAGGGGTGATGCGCGGCCACCGGGGCGCCAGTCTCCGGGTCCTGATCGAACAGCGGGAAGTCCACGACCCACAGCCAGTGCGCTCCACCTTCGTCGACGGCGTCGAGGCGACTCGCCACGGCGCGCCGAAGGGCATCGAGGGGCGCGGACGTCTCGGAGTCGGGGCCGGCGAGGACGAGCAGGAGATCCCTCTCCGACATCCCGTGCTTCCCCTTCAGCTGGGCACCGACGTCGTCGTCCACGTACTTGGCAATCGGGCCGGACCACCCCTCCGCGCCGGCTTTCAGCCAGATCACTCCCTTAGCGCCGCGCTTTCGGGCCAGCTCCTCGAGGCCCCCGATCTCCGATCGGGAGAGGGAGGCGCCTCCCGCGGCTACGAAGCCCCTCACGCGGCCTCCCGCCTCGGCCGTGTGATCGAAGATGCCGAAGCCAAGCCCGGTGAGAAGGTCCGTGAGGTCGACCAGCTTCCAGCCGACCCGAAGGTCGGGCTTGTCCGTTCCGTAGAGCTCCAGCGCCTCGGCGTGGGAGAGTCGCGGGAAAGGCAGATGAAGCTCCTGGCCCAGCGCCCGACTCCACATCCGCTGGAGCATGCGCTCGCAAACACCAAGAACGTCGTCCACTCCCACATAGGCCATCTCGACGTCAACCTGCGTGAACTCCGGCTGCCGATCCGCCCGCAGGTCTTCGTCGCGCAGGCAGCGCGCGATCTGGAAGTAGCGATCGTAGCCGGCCACCATCAGAAGCTGCTTGTAGAGCTGCGGCGACTGCGGAAGCGCGTAGAACTCGCCGGGATTGACGCGGCTGGGTACCAGATAGTCGCGCGCACCCTCCGGCGTCCGCCGCGTGAGCAGCGGCGTCTCGATCTCCAGGAAACCCTCGGCCGATAGGGCTTCGCGCGCGCCGGCGACCGCTTCGTGCCGCACCTCAAAGTTCCGGATCATCTCCGGACGGCGAAGGTCCAGCACCCGGTGGCGGAGACGGAGCTCCTCGGCAGGTAGTTCTGCCACATCGACATCCGCCACGAGGATCGGCAGGGGCGCGGCCTCCGAGAGCACTCGGAAATCATCCACGTGGACCTCGACCGAGCCCGTCGTCATCTCAGGATTCACGGCCTCCGGCGGCCGGTTGACGACTTCGCCCTCGACCTGTACGACGTCTTCCGAGCTCAGGCCCCGGGCCGCATCAATCATCCCGGCGTCACACCAGTCCGGACCAAAGGCGAGCTGGACGCGCCCCCCGCGATCCCGGATCTGGACGAAGATGACTCCCCCCAGGTCCCGGACGCGGTGGACCCACCCCGCCAGCTTCACGCGGCGGTCGAGCCAGACCTCGGAGATGTCTCCGCAACGCGCGTCTCTCCACGCGGTAGCGAAGGATGTCGTGTTTCCGTCTTCCATCTATCTATGTCTCCACTCTATGTCTTCGCCGCCCTGTGTCTTCACCGTCCTACGTCTCCTACGTCTTCATCATCCCACGTCTCCACCGTGCGACGTAGAGCACGTACCCCGTGACCAGCCCCGCCACATCGGCCAGCCAGTCGGCCATCTGCGGCGCTCTCCTCGGAACCCAGTTCTGCAGAAGCTCGTCGGCGGCCGCGAATGAGATTCCGGCCAGCAGCAAGCCGAGCAGCATGGCGACGCCCGTGAAGCCGGAGATGCGGGCCGCGCGTCCGAGAGTCAGTCCGAGCCCCAGGTAGAGCCCGAAATGTACGAGCTTGTCGAGGTTCGAGCCGGACATACCCACCCATGTGGGCAGGGGCAGCGAGGTGAGCACGAGGATGACGAGCGTCCAGCCGGCGACCGGCCACCAGGCGTCCACACGATTCTTCACCGAGGTTTCACGGCTGACCGGGACACGGCACCCTCTGGCAGGCTGGGAGGAACGCGTGGCGCACGCGCAAGTAGAACGCCTCGCAGTATATTTCCGGCCTTTTGGGCCAGCAACCAGCAGGACCGGTACCCACAGCTGAGCCGGCAACCAGCGCCAAGCGGGCCTGAGCCTCGATGATGACGACCGAACCCGACGATCATCCGTCCCGCCCGAGCCGCGCCAACCCGAGTCGCGTCGATCTGCTCGAGCTCGGCCCGGCGGATTTCTCGCGTCGGGTCGGCACGGCGATGAAGGCGCGGGGCGAGCCCTCGTACAGAACCGAGCAGCTTCGCCGTTGGGTGTTCGATCGGAAAGCCCGCTCGTTCGACGAGGCCACCACGCTGCCCAAGGAGCTTCGCTCCCGTCTTGGTGCGGAGTTCTCGTTGACGCCGTTGGAACCGGCTCACGTCGCCCGCTCCCGCGATGGAACGGTCAAGCACCTTTGGCGGCTGGAAGACGGCGAGCAGATCGAGTCGGTGTTGATCCCAACGTCGGATCGACTGACGCTCTGCCTTTCCTCTCAAGCGGGCTGCGCTCTCGGCTGCGTCTTCTGTGCGACCGGCCACTTCGGCTTCCGCCGGCACCTCTCCGCCGCCGAGATCACGGCTCAATACAGGGACGCGACACGCTTCGCACAATCCGAGTGGGCGCGTGCGGTCGACAACGTGGTGTTCATGGGAATGGGCGAGCCGCTGGCCAACCTCGAGGCGGTGCACGGCTCGTTGGACGTCCTGCACGGCGGGTTCGGGGTGGGCGCCCGTCGGATCACGGTCTCGACGGTGGGGCTCGTGCCCGGAATCCTCGAGCTCGCCCAACGGCCTGAGCAGTTCGGTCTCGCCGTCTCGCTGCATGCGCCGAATCACGACCTGAGGGCGCGGTTGATGCCGATCGAGCGCCGGTATCCCCTGCCCGAGCTCTTCGAGGCCATCCGGGAGTACGCGAGGCTACGCGGTCGGCGCATCACCTTCGAGTACACCTTGATAGACGGCGTCAACGACGCGACTGCCCTGGCCGGACAGCTGGCTCTGCTGATGCGGGGCCTGTCTGCGTTCGTGAACCTCATACCGCTGAATCCGATCCCCTACGTGAACTGGCGACCGAGCCCTCCCGAGCGGGTGGCCGCCTTCGCCGGAGCGCTGCGGGCGCGCGGCGTGGAGGCAGCGGTCCGGACGCCCCGGGGCCGCGACATCGCGGCGGCCTGCGGGCAGCTGCGGCTCGAGAGCGAGGAGCGTCCGAAGAGCGCGAGCGAAGGATCGGGAATCGAGATCCGCTGACCGGTCGCTTACCCGGTCGCAGTTTCGCTGGACACGGCCCCGCTGCCCTGTGAGCGCCTTTCGGCCGGCTCGCAGCTCGAGCCACGCCGCGAAGACCTCACGTGCTCGTCTTTCTACCTGTACAGGTGTACACCTAGAGGGAAAGCGGAGGGTGTTGAACCGGAAGCGCTCCCATCTCGCATCGTCGCCTCAGCGCTGCGGGTCGAGCTCGGCCTCCGTCGTGGCATCGGCGCCGAGGCGAAACCTACGCCGCCAATCATCGCCGAGGACGATCGTGGCGTCGAGGTGCATCGTCGGATCCACGTCGCTCTCGAGGCGGTCGATGCGCAGCCAGCCGGCCACCGAATCCGCTCGCCCGCCGCTTCCGACGCGCGCGATGACCCGTGTGCGCGGATTGTCGAAGTCGGTCGCGTTTCCGAAGTAAACGACGTCAAAGCCCGCGGCGCGCAGGATTTCGGCCGCCTGCTGCGCCGCTCCCGACTCGCCTGCACCGTTCAGCACCTCCACGCGCGCGATCGGATCAGGCTCGGGAGGCAGCTCGACCTGGCGGGCGAACGGATCCTCGGCGGGATCGGTCTTCTCACGCGCCTGTCTCCACCCCCACCAGGCGGAGGCGAGCATCACAATGACCATCAGCAGCGCCGCCGCGTAGGCTGCCCTCGGGGGGCCTCGACGTCGACGCGTCTTCGATCCTCTCCGATTCGCCGGTTTCTTTCGACTCCCCGACTTTCGCTGACTCACGTTCGCTCCGTCTCCTCCGCGACCCTGTTCCAGAAACGCAACGTCTCTTCGAGGATATTGCTTCTTCGCTCGAGCAGGTGGCCGATGCGAAGGCCGATGACCTCCAGGAGCACGGTCGATCGATCCCCGGGAAGTCGCGCTCTCAGCGAGCCTCGCTTCTCATGCATGAAGTCACGGCCCGGATCCAGAAAGTCGGCCAGGTAAAGATACTCGCCCATCTCGTCCAGGTCCGGGTGCCCAGTCGTATGGTACGCCACCGCTCGCAGAAGCGCCTCGTCTTTCACTCCCTCCTCCAGAAGCCGATGGGCGCAGGCAGGCCCGTGGAGAAGATGCCGAGGCCAGCAAGCCCCGACGTCCGGAGGGTGGGCCGCATCGGTCACGAACTCCGCCGGATCCACGTCCCGCAACGCATCGTGAAGGGTGGCGGCCGCCAACCAGCGATTCATCTCGGCCTGCTCGAGGCCCAGCGCGCTTCCCCAGGAGGCGAGGAGATCGCGCACGCGGCGGATGTGCTCGAGGCGGGCCTGGGAGCAGAGGGCCCAGTCGGGAAGCCGCCCGTCGGCGGCTCGATCTAGGAGGGGATGCGGCGGGCTCAGACCGCCGTGCCGGAGCGGAGATCCGGAAGGAGGCGGTTGTGTCGATCGACGTGCACCACGGTCGGTGCATGGCCGGCCACTTCCTCTTCCGAGTACTCCGCGTAGCTGACGATGATGATCTGGTCGCCGGCGTGTCCCAACCGGGCCGCCGGACCGTTCAGCTGGATCTCTCTGCTACCGCGGGTCCCCTCGATCACGTACGTCTCCAGACGGACCCCGTTGGAGAGATTCAGCACCTGGACCTTCTCGTACGGGACGAGCTCCGCAGCATCCATCAGGTCGCGATCGACGCTGATGGATCCCTCGTAATCCAGGTGAGCGCCCGTGAGGGTGGCTCGGTGAATCTTCGACTTGAACAGCGTTCTGCGCATCTATGCCCCCGAGTCATCCAGGGAGGACGAGCCAGCCAACAACGCGTTGTCGATCAGTCTTGTCGATCCCACGTATCCGGCCACCGCGCACACCGAAGCCGGCTGGGCCTCGACGACGGGCGACAAGTCGTCCGCCTCCACGACCTCGGCGTAGTCCACTCGGACCCCGGCCTCCTCCAT
>JBDGZR010000121.1:0-9619 GCA_039588495.1 Gemmatimonadota bacterium
GACCCGCAACCTTATCTCCTGCCGACCACGCGCGTCGATGAGCTCTACTGCCTCGGAGCGCCCCGGACGATTCCTAACGCCGCTGCGTGCGAGAAGGCAAAGCCCTTCGTGGTCGAGAAGAGCCGGTGGGCGGAGGGGCAAGCCTACGATGCGGTGGTGGTCAACTGCATGCTCGATCCCGGCGTGCGTGAAGCGAAGCGGGTCGTCGACATCCCGGTCGTCGGCCTCTGGGAAGCAACGCGAGCTATCGCATCGCTCATCGGCGAGAATCCGGCAAATATCTTCCCGGCCGACCTGTCTCCGCTCGAGCTGGCGGA
The DNA here is from genome assembly GCA_039588495.1 of Gemmatimonadota bacterium. Lineage (GTDB taxonomy): Bacteria > Gemmatimonadota > Gemmatimonadetes > Palauibacterales > Palauibacteraceae. Next base: position 318 of record JBDGZR010000121.1, read on the forward strand.
TGATGAAGAGAGAACCGTCCTCGAACTGCTCAGGAAGGGGCGCTGGCAAACCCAGGTGCGCGGTGTGGACGTGTTGATACCGAACTGCGCCTATCTGGGAGGACTCGCTCAGCGACTTCAGGAGGAGCTCGGCGTGCCAGTGTTGGCCAACCGTCAGATCGGGCTCAGATGCGGCGAGCTGCTTGCCATATTCCGCATCGTACCGGAGCGTGCGTGGGTCGAGACGACAAGACCTTCGAGACTGCGGCGGTTCCTCCTCCGCGCGAGTGGTCGGATCAAGCGCATCTTCTGACCGTTTCTCCTCGTTGCGCTTCAATCGGTCGAAAACATCCCCCGACATCCCCCACCGCCGCCCCGACTGTAGTTACGCCGCTTCCCACCTCATGATGAACTTCTGGGTGACCTTGTCGGGGTCCATTCCCTTTTCCCTGGCCTGGATTTCCAGGGTCTGGACGAACTCGCGGTACCCTTTCATGGCCTCCTCTTCCAGGGATTCCATAACATGGAACCCAAGGTCCTTCCACCAGTTTCGGCCGGCATTGCCCGTGATTTCATAGACAAGGGGAAGGTCGTGATAGGCCGTCGCTTCAATGGCCTCCCATTCTTCTTCCCTCACCCAGGATTTGAGTCTTTGCACCATGGCACGGCCCACCCCTTTCCTTTGCCTGTCGGAAAGAAGCTGCATGCAGGTGACCACCAGGGTCCTGTCTTCGATGGTCTCCTTAGAGGGAAGAACCCCTTGGGGGAAATCTTCTTTGGGACCTGCCGGATATGGCTGAAGGAGACAAAACTCCCCACCACCCTCCATTTGGGAGACCACCTTGGGAACAAAGCGGAGAAGCCCCACCACCTGATTCCCCTCCCAAGCGAGAATGGCCGCACTCCCATAAAGTTCTGTGAGTTTCTTAAGAAGGGGAAGGGCCGTTTTCTTAAAAAAGAGATGGGACTCATCAGGTGGAACGTCCAGATTCTCCCGGGTGACAGGGCCGTCATGGAGGCACCGCCAAAGAAGAAACGAACCATCCATGGGCGTCAGGATGAGGGATTCCACGGGCCGATGAAATGATCTCCCTATGAAGAAGTCCTATTGCTCCATGCTGCTGTTGAAGAGGTCGCGATGCAGGCGCCAAGCCCCGTTGACGTACTTCCATACCACCATGTACTTGCCGTGATCGATGTGCTCTCCGTCGGCACCCGTGATAGCCCAGGAGCCTAGCTCGATGGCCGCTCCGTCGCCGCTGTGCACCTCCGTCGTCTCGAGCGCCACCTGCGAGCCCGCCAGACTCTCGAGGAAGCCCTGCCAGAAGGCCGTAATCGCCTCCCGTCCTTCAACCGCTTCGCCGCCCGGCGGCAGCACCGTCGCATCCTCCGTGTAGAGGGCCGCCATCGCGACTCCGTCGCCGGCGTCCCATGCAGCCGCAAACGCGGCGTCCGCTTCCGCGATCCCGGCTTCGGCGGACGGCATATCGGCATCGGCCGCGGCAGCGGCTTCGTCACCGGCTGGTTCCTCGTCGGCGGCCGGCACACAGGCGGCTGCCGAAATGGCCAGGCCCGCCAGGGCGAGAACGGCGACTGGCATTTTCATGGGAGACCTCCACTCAAGGGGGGCGTCGCTGCTGACACAGTCACTATAGCACACGTTAAGGATTCTCCCGAGAGCCTCTTGGCAGTCTTCGTCATCGGCTTTTGGGAGCAGGGTGCCGCCGGTTGGCTCCGCTCGCTGCGCTCGGTCGCCGGTCAGGCGAATCCGGTCACCCCGACTGATAAGCCGCTATCCGACAGTCGGTTAGCGGCGTTGTTTTAAGTGACGTCTAGGGCCGAATCGAAGGCCAGTGACCATCAATTGCAGCAGCCACTGAAAGGACCTTCCCATGCGGATAAGGCCACGAGAGATGCGATAGCTGCACCCACGATCACGACGGAGCCGATCAAGACTCCTGTGCCGACCCAGTCTCCATTGCGGACCTGAATCCTGTCCACTTCGGAAAGAGCGATCGACGCCGAATCTCCCGCAACAAGACCTGCGACCGAATCATCAACGACCGCTGCATCCTCGAGCACAAACCACTGGCCATCGGTCCGGGTAATGCGCAGGTCTTCGGTACCTTCCTCCGCAAACGGCTGACCGGGCTCGACAGTGCTCCACTTATGGCACGCGGACATGAAGGCCACGAGCGTGACCGGTAGCATCACTTGGTGGACGAGTCTGGCTATCGAGAAGCGCATCACAGCCTCAGCGATAAGGTCGTTACCGCTATCCGCGCAGCCGGGCAGCGACGCCGGCATGATCGGACTGCCATATGTCGTACAGCGGCCCCGTCAGCTTGTCAGACGGCAGCGTGCCGATGCGTTCGATCCAGCCGCTCACGCCTGCGTGGTTTCCGATCCCACGCGAGAACACGTAGTCGATGCGTTTGTCGAAGGCAGCGAACCGGTTGGACAGATCCGCTGAGTGACAGCAAGTCAGCCCCTCGTTGCTTCCCGGGCGCATGCTGTCCCAGACATCCGTGAATCCTGCGCCGGCAATTACCTGGTACATGGGGGAGCCGGAGACATCGTTGAGGTCGCCCATCAGCACCACGCGTTCCGCGGCACCAATCGCGGTGACCAGCTCTGTGGCTTGGGCAGCTCTGAGCCCCGGAAGGGGCGAACCCGGCAGGTCCGATTCCAGGTGAGTGCTGACGAACAGGTACGGTTCTCCCTCGACCATTCCTTCGACCGCCACAAACCCTCTGACAAGCGTCACTCCGGGAAAGATCTCACCGACGTTGAACGAATAGACGTGAGAAATCGGCGACGAGATCGCCACACGTGTCGCATCTACCAGCAACACGTCGTGGTCCACGGCGTTGACGCCTGGAAGTTGCGCCTGCGCGCCCGTTACGCTGGCTGCGACCACGTAGTCGAGATCGCGGTCCGCCAGGGCTGCCATGAGGATCTCGAGAAAGTTCTGATTCACGACAGGGACGCCGGGGACATCGACCTCCAAGGTCCATACTTCTTGCAGGCCTATGACATGCGGATGCGTCTTGGCGATTTCATCTGCAATCGCGTCAGCACGCGACGGAAAATCGGTGGCCAGCAGGGTAGTGGCGGCTTGCTGCACTGCTGGCAGGTCGTCCGTCGGGTCCTCGTTCGTCAGCGCGGCGAGGACAGCGTCGAGATCGGCACCGACGTAAAGGTTCTGGTTGTAGATGGAGACCGCTCGAGAGTTGGAGCGGCTAGCGTCCAAGAGTGGATCAGGGACTCCATCAGCTGAAGGGCCCATGATCGGCGCATCTTGGCACGCCGCGAGCGCCAGCAGCGCAGCTACGGCAGAGGCGGCGATTCTCTGGAAGTGCATTTTCGACTTCCCGTAGGTCAAAACCGTCGTCGAGAAGGTTGGCATAGACATCGGATCCTCCTTCAGCTTTGAAGCGCATCAGCATTGAGGGTTCGGCGAATGCGGCCGCACCGCCCGTTCTATTGGGTTAGGCGTAAGAAAGGCCCGAAGGGGTTCACGCTTGGGGGAGTGACCCGAGAGCGGCTGGGCGTGCAGGTGCCCAAGAGTTGACGGGTTAGCTGCGCCACCTACTATTCATGGACATCCCCAAATCGGGGTCCCCCATGACGACGCACGACCGCACGGCAACCACACGACTGCTGCTCCGCGTCAGCGCCGGAGATCGAGGCGCTGTCGACGCTCTCACACCCTTGCTCTATGAACAGTTGCGCCATGTGGCGCATCAGCGCCTGAAGGGCGAGCGGGCAGGCCACACGCTCACAACCACGGCCCTGGTCCACGAAGCGTATCTGCGGCTCATCGAAGTGGAGCGCGTCGAGTGGAAGGATCGCGCCCATTTCCTTGCGATGGCTTCCCGACTGATGCGCCGCGTTCTCGTCGACTATGCCCGGCGACGGAAGGCGGTCAAACGGGGCGGGGGTTGGGTGCAGGTGGATCTGGATGATGCAATGGCCATCTCCGACGAAACACTGAGCACCATACAGGATGTCGACGCGGCCCTGACTCGCCTCGAGGAGCTCAACGAGCGCCAGAGCCGGATTGTGGAGCAACATTACTTTGCCGGGCTGACGCTGGAGGAATGTGCGCGTGTTCTCGGCGTCTCCCTCACCACCGTAAAGCGAGAGTTTCGGTTCGCGAAGGCCTGGCTTGCCCGAGATCTGAAGCCGGAGCCGCTTACCGGCTGATGACGAAGCCGCGATCGAGAATCCAGACGCACCTCCCAGGATCACCGTGACGCGCGATCGTCACGATGAGATTCAGGCGCTGTTCGATGAGCTCGTCGAGCTGGGGGCAGATGAACGCTCGGAGAGGCTGGCCCTTCTTTCGGAGAGCGATCCAACACTCGCAGCAGAGGTGGCCCTGCTCTTGGAGGCCGATCGGGAGGCCGACGACCTCTTCCGCCCGCTTTCGGAGCTCGCCAGTCCGGACACGGTCGAACCCACCTACGAGCTGGACGACGCCCTGCGCGAAGGGCTGGCCGAGAGGTACGAGCTCCTCGACATCCTTGGCAAAGGTGGGATGGGCACCGTTTATGTCGCCGACGACCTCAGGCACAATCGCAAGGTGGCCGTCAAGACGATCCATCCCGGCTTGACGACCACCGAAGTCCGGGAGAGGTTCGAGCGCGAAATTCGAATCGCCGCTCCACTCAGCCATCCACACATCCTCCCGGTTCACGACTCCGGGAACGCAGCTGGCGTTCTCTATTACGTCATGCCGCTTGTCGAGGGTGAGTCCTTGAAGGAGCGGCTGAAGCGCATGGGCCGCCTCCCACTGGCGGAATCGCTCAGAATAGCCCGTGAGGTCGCGTCCGCGCTCAGCTACGCCCATGAACACGGCGTCGTGCACCGGGACATCAAGCCCGGCAACATCTTGCTTTCGGCGGGAGAAGCGGTTGTTGCCGATTTCGGGATCGCAAAGGCGCTCGGCGAAGCCGGGACGGAGCAGATGACCCAGACCGGGGCCGCCGTGGGCTCGCCCGCCTACATGAGCCCGGAGCAGTCGCTGGGTGAACACGACCTCGACGCGCGCACCGACGTCTATTCGTTGGGCTGCCTCGTCTACGAGATGCTGGTGGGCGAGCCACCTTTCACCGGCACGACGCCGCTGGAGACGATCGCTCGAAGTCTGCGCGAGCCGCCTCCGCCGCTGAGAAGCAGGGTCGAGGGGATTCCCCCGCACATCGAGGCGGCCGTCCATCGGGCGCTGTCCAAGTCCCGCGAGGACCGTTTTGCCACGGCCGAGGAGTTCGGCAGGGCGCTGGAGCATGGGGATCACTTCGAAGATCAGCCCGCAGGTACGGCCCGTCGGCGAGGATCGAGAGAGAGGATGGTTCTGCTGCTGGTCGTCGTCCTGGCACTTGCTGCGGGGTGGCGCTTCGTTCGTAAACCCGGCCCGGAAACCTCGCTGCCAGCTAGCATCGACTCGGACATCGCGGTGTTCCCTTGTAGCCCCGGGGTACCAACGGACAGCGGCGATGCCAGCGCGATTGCCCGGATGACCGCACTCAACCTCCAGGGCATTCCGAACCTGAGGGAAGTTCCTGTCCATACCAGTTTCCGTTGGTGGGATGCGCATAACACGAGCGCCAGCTGGTGGATCGAGGCGGCGAACGTCCTAGGTGCCCAACACGTTCTTCGGTGCTCCTTGGTGCGTGTGCCCCCGGATCGATATGAGGTCCGCCTCGAGCTGCTTGATCCTCAGGGGAACGTCGATCACGCCTCGGTCGTGGGTGGGCAGGCGATAAGCCCGCCCGTCGGTCTGGCCGACTCCCTGACCCTGGTGATCGTCGGAGCGCTAAGGCCGGCCGTGGTGCTCTCTGATCTAGGATACCAAGCCCTTTCGGGTCACCATGTCGAGGCGATCAGAGCCCTCCTCGCCGGAGAAGCCGCGTTCCAAAGAGGAGCTTGGGCGGCAGCCCAGCGACACTACACCGATGCACTGATCATCGACTCCAGCTTCGTTTTGGCTCGGTGGCGCCTTGCCGACATCCGGCGCTGGACGATAACGGCGACCTCCGCCGACATGAGAGGACTCGATTCGGCGGTGGCGGAGCAACTTGGCCAGGTAGACCGGATGCTTCTTCAGGCCCGACTGCTGGGCCACGGCCCACATCAGCTGGAAGCCTACGAGGCCGTGATACGGGAGCACCCTAAAGATGCCTATGCGCTTCTCATATACGGAGACGAGCTGTTTCACCGGGGGCCGCTTTGGGGAGTCCCGCTGGACAGCGCCCGCGCAGTCCTGCGGCAGGCAGCCCGGATCGACACGTTCCTCATACCAGCATTTGACCACCTCGTCCAAGCCGACATCCAACTAGGTGACAGCGCGAGCGCTCGCCTGGCGCTGGAGCAACTCAACCGCTTGTCTGCACTGCCGCCGGAGGTCGAGATCTACCTGCCCGCTCTCTGGGAGCAGGCGTATCTGGAGCGCTTTGAGCCGGAAGCAGCGGCAGCTCGACGCTCGGATCTCTTTCCGGTGGCGAATCCTCAGAATCGGTATGCCGTCGCGCTCGCCGCGCGAAGGGGGCTCTCGCTCGGCCTTGGCGCCACCGAGGCGGCACTAGGAGCGCTACTCGCGGAGGCCGAGGGAAGTCAGCCGAGCGAGCGCGTCACGGGTCGGGTGGCACAGGGACTCGCGGCCTTCGCGTTGGGGCAACCAGGCAGGGCGCTCGCTTTCTTCGACAGCGCAGCGGCGATCGGGGATGAAGAGGAGGTGTTTCAGGCGGCCCAATGGCGGGTCGTGCCTGCTGCCCTCGGTCTCGCGGGGGTCTCCGAGACCGAGGGGGCGGCGGGTAGGGGCGCACTCGAGATCGCAGCTTCCGACACTGCGGGCACTGATTCGGGCCGAGCGATGCGGGCGCTATGGTCGCTAGGAATCTCGGAGCTGAGGAAAGGCGACACCGTTGCGGCGCGTCGGCGAGCTCGCCGCATCAGCGACCTGGCTGGTGCGGGCGATTACGCGGGACTCGCAACACTACTGACCGCGGCTCTCGAAGCTTCGGCCGGAAACTATGCTGCCGCGCTCAAGACCAGCGCCCCCCTGATACAGTACGATGCTCTGGACAAGGTCGAGCAGCCGTTCGCTCGCTCGGCGGCACACCTTCTTCGGGCTGACTGGTTCGAGCGAAGCGGGGATCTGGCGGCAGCATCAATGGAGCTCGTTTGGCACGAAAACGAGGATCTGGAGGGTCTGCCAGCCGGCGCCGCGCAGGCAGCTGAAGTGGATTGGGTTTTTGCTGCGTTCGCGCGCCTACGTCAAGCGCGGATCGCGCTGGCAATGGATAACGCCGAGGGAGCATGCCGGCACGCTGCCGAGGTCGTGCGCATCTGGGGTCGGCCCGAGCCGCCGCTGGAGACCTTGGTCAAGGAAGCCCGGCAGCTTCGAGACGAGGCGTGCCAAGCTTGACCGCGCCCACGCCAACCTGAAAGGTGCTTCACGGTCCTTCGTCGCCGCGTGAACCCCGTTCGCGGATACCCAAGAGTACGATCACGAGCTGACCCGTCGCCTCTTGGCTACCCGCAGGGTCAGCCGGTCTACCAACTCACTCCGAAGTATGAACCCCTACGCGCTGCTTTTACGCCTAACCCATTAGACCGGCCGTGCGCCCGAGCCGACCGGCCTCTCCAATCAGAGGCTTTGCCAGCTGAAGGAGGACCCGATGTCAAGCGTCCTGAACTGCTTGGCGTGCGTTCTGGCCCTGACCGTCTCTGAGTCGTCCCTGGGCCAAGCCTCGGACACGACGTTCGTGAGCGAGGGTGCGCGGGTGAAGGTCTTTCCAGCTTCTGGAGCAACCGCGCCGGTCATTGGCATCGTCGTCGACATGGCCCTCGATACTCTCATCGTGCTTACAGAGCTCCAAGAGGTTCTCGCCTATCACTCCAGCGACCTAAGCAGGATTGAAGTGTCGGAGGGGCAGAAGAAGAAGACACTCCTCGGTCTATGGGCCGGAGCAGGCCTCGGCTGGCGACGGGACTCGTTATCTGTGGGGCAGACGAGGCGAATTGCGATAAATGGTTCGAACCCGGTGACGCGACGGCTGCTGTCGTACTTCTAACGACAGTACTAGGGGGCGGCTTCGGAGCCGCCGTCGGGTCCCTCATCAAGTCTGAACGTTGGGTCGAGGCAGCGTTCTCCGCCGCACCTCCCGTTGCCGTCAGTCTCGGCAAGGACGGCTCGGTACGGCTGGCCTTTTCGCTGCGCCCGTGACGAGAAGGATATGGTGAGCACAAGACACTCGCCCTACAGGCGGATGTTCGTTGGGCCGCTGACCTTGGTCTGTTTTCTCGGAGCGAGCCACGAATATACACCCGTCGGGTATCCCTACACCGCAGCCTCTGCCGAGCTCAGGTTCCGAGTAAGGTGGTAAGGAGTACTCGTGCGCCGACTTCTATCCGGCCTCGTTCTGCTAGTTGGGACCGCGCAATTGTGTGGGTGCTCGATCCCTGCCCCGGCAGCCACACATCAACCCGGCAGTGTGACAGGGAGTCCGCGCCTGTCTTGCCCTGCGACGCCCGCCAGCACCGCTGTGCCCACACACCATACGCGGGCGACGTTGTCGGCTTTCGTCGACGGGAACGGGCACATTGTGATACGTGGCCAACGAGGCCCTTATCGGTGGGTGCCGGAACTGTGCCTACGAGCCCGCACGAATCGCACAACCATACGCTGAGGGCCGGCTTCGAATACAGGGCCAGCGACAGTGCCAGCCCCCGCACGCGTCCACCAGCGCTGCGGCGTCCACCGGGGCTGCCGAGCTTTGACAAGTAGTGATTTTCCCCACACATCTAGTCCAGAGTCTGGCGACTCGCCGGCAGTCCAAGTATGCCCGATCGTGCCGAGTCGTCGTATGGTAGCGCGATCGCCCTGCAGGATCGCCGTGTCGGGAGGCAAGCCAGCGGCACCTGCGAGCACGCGAACGAGAATTGTTCGAAGTCCATTACATCAAGGCCCGAGGTGAGAGATGAGTACCATAGAGCACGACACGCCTGTCTCCATCGACGACCCGTCGGCGGTGAAGTGCCCGGTGATGAGCGTCGCGCACCAGGCAGTCGGGAGCACGGCCAACCGGCACTGGTGGCCGAATCAGCTGAACCTCGGGATCCTCCGTCAGAACCATCCGAAGGCCGATCCGATGGGCGAGGACTTCGATTACGCCGAGGAGTTCAATAGCCTCGATTTCGAAGCCCTGGCCAGAGACGTCGATGCGCTGATGACCGAGTCGCAGGACTGGTGGCCGGCCGACTACGGCCACTACGGACCGTTGTTCATCCGGATGACGTGGCACTCCGCGGGCACG
>JBDGZR010000122.1:0-9582 GCA_039588495.1 Gemmatimonadota bacterium
TGTACTCACCCCCGAAGGGGCTTTCTCGCACGACTTGCATGTGTTAGGCACGCCGCCAGCGTTCGTCCTGAGCCAGGATCAAACTCTCCAAATATGAAGAGCTTGGCACGAAGCCCGGCGACCGAAGTCACCTTGCTACGCGACAAACCTGTTCGAACGCGGGTTGCCATCGATCGCGCGCCAAGGCGCGTCGACCGAGGCTGATGCGTTCGGAATCGAATCACTTTAGTTCCCCATGGACACTCGGGAAGTGATGCCCGAGGCCCGTCGGGGCCCTGCACGCCACTCACACCTTCTTGTCAAATAGCAGTCGCGACGGAAAACCCGTCGCGACAGGAATCCTTAGTTTAGTCGGAAAGTCCGCGTCCGTCAAGCATTCCCTGTTGTTTGCCGCCGTGCGGCACCAGCTGCCGGGAGAAACCTGCCACGCTCACTCGAGCACACTCGCCGAGCGTCATTCCAACAGCCATACCTATTAGTCGCATGGAGACGAAAGGTTCCCGTGTGACGTCCGCCGGGATGCCACGCCCGAGCCCGCCCTTCGCGTCGCGCGAGAGGTCCGCGCCGGGGCCCGTCTTCCGGTCGACCATCATGGGCCGAAGATCGCAGCCGTTCGCCGCACATTGCGAGCGGGCCGGGCCGGCCGCGCGAACATCAGCCTCCGGTATCGACCTTATAAGCAACCATGTCTCAGATGCTTACAGCTGTGTGACGGCGCACGGCATGCTCCGTGACATCCGGGAGGACGCGAAGACGTCTCAGCGCCCCAACCGGAACGGGAGAGAATCATGGTCGACCGTCAGTATCGAGACGAGCTGCTCGAGGCGAGCTACGAAGCGGTGAAGCTCGAGCTCGAGAACAGCGAAAAAGACCTCGGAAGGCTGCAGGAGAGAGCCGAAAAGCTGCGCGCCGCCGCGGCCGCGCTCTCGGCGTTGCTGTCTGCGGACGGCCAGGTGGCAGAGGACGAGACGGCGGCTTTCCTGCGGAAGAGCAAACACCAGAATGGCCTCGAAGAGGTTCGGAGCGACACCCAACGCCCCGTCCCGGAAGCCATGCGGGCTACCGCCTAGAAACGACTATTCGGGAGGCGGCGGAGCGGGCACTCCCCGGCCCCCTGTCCCGCTCCCCCCTCCCACCCTTTCTCCTCAGGATCCGCTGATCCTCGTGCGGATCTCACTCTCGAACTCGGGAAAATAGCGCCCGATCACCGAGATCTCGAAGCGCCTCAGGATCGCCTCTTTGGGCTCGCGCTCGAGCAGGAATCGAAACGATTCCTCCAGCAGCCTCTCGGCAGGGACGCCGCCGCCGAAGCGCTCCAGGGCGTCGCGGTCCAGCGTCACCGTGTGGCGGGTGGAAGACCCACTTTCACTCACCTCCACGAGGTACTCGTCACCGCCAACCGCCGAAACGTCGATCTCGATCATCTCTCCCCCAGTTGTGACGTCCACGTGGCGTCGAAGGCCGCGGGCTGCTCCAGCATTCTGTCGGCTCTCGTCCACACGCGGCAACTTCCCGCAGCTGAGAGAACACCACATCCCGTTTCATCAGTAATGGTTACAGCATCTCGATTCTTGGTACCCGACTTGCTTGAGATCTCCTGTGCAAACGTTCGCAGGACGATGATATCACGCGCCTCATAGTCGGGAGTTGGAGTTGGAGAAGGACCCTCAGCCGTACCTATTCAATCGCCCCAATAGGCTCCTGGCTCTCTGGATCCTCATCCTGGTCGTCATGGCCGGCTTGTTGGTCCTTCAGGTCGGACGCTCGAACCTGTTCGCGACGATTCTCAGCCCATTGGCCTGAGTCGGCCTTGTGTCACGAAGGCTGAGAAAAGCCCCGCCGCAAGCCACGACGGGGCTTTCGATTTACAGGGGTGAGCGACGGGATTCGAACCCGCGACCTCCAGGGCCACAACCTGGCGCTCTAACCGACTGAGCTACGCCCACCACGAGATCGGCACCGGGTGCCGGCACCGCATCAATGTAGCGTGATAGAGATGGGCGGCAAGCAAGTTCCTTGGCGGTTAGTTTGCGCCCATGGCCAAGCTGTCGATCGGAATCGTCGGGCTTCCGAACGCAGGCAAGTCCACGCTGTTTCAGGCACTCACGACCGTCGCCGTCCCGGCCGAGAGCTACCCGTTCTGCACGATCGAGCCCAACGTGGGGATCGTGGCCGTTCCGGACGGCAGGCTGGACCGGATCGGGGAGCTCGTGAGCGCGCCCAAGGTCACCCCGGCCGTGGTCGAATTCGTGGACATCGCCGGACTCGTCGAGGGCGCATCCCGCGGCGAAGGGCTCGGCAATCGATTCCTTCAGCACATCCGGGAAGTCGATGCCGTCGCACACGTCATTCGTCTGTTCGAGGACACGACGGTGGCCAGCGTGACGGCCGGTGAGGACCCGCGCCGGGATCGCGAGCTCGTGGAGACCGAGTTGGCTCTGGCCGACCTGGAGCTCGTAGAGGCGCACATCGAGCGACTCGCTCGCAAGGCACGCTCCGGGGATCGCGACGCCAAGGAGGCCATCGCCGTCGTGGAGCGGATTCGCGAGCGACTGGAGAAGGGAGAGCCGGCGCGCAGGGAGTCATTGACGGCTGAGGATGAGAAGCGGCTCCGAGGTCTGAACCTCGTAACCCTCAAGCCCCAGATGTACGTGGCCAACGTGAGCGAAGACTTCTGGAGCGAGCCGCCCGCCGGCTATGAGGATCTCCTCTCCAGCCTGCGCCTGGAGGACTCGGGTGCGGTCCTCCTGCCGGTCTCGGCCCTCCTCGAGGCGGAGCTGTCGGAGCTGCCGCAGGCCGAGCGAGCCGAGTACCTGGGAGCGATCGGCGCGGAGGAGTCCGGGCTCGCTCGCCTCATCCGCGCGGGCTACGAGCTCCTTGGACTCATTACCTTCTTCTCGTTCAACGAGAACGAGCTTCGCGCGTGGACGATTCGAGAGGGGGCCCTCGCTCCGCAGGCCGCCGGAACCGTGCACACCGACTTCGAGGACCGGTTCATACGCGCGGAGACGATCGCCTTCGAGGAGTTCGAGCACTATGGCTCGCTCAGGGCCGCCCGAGAGGCCGGCGCCGTGCGCTTCGAGGGCAAGGAATATGCGGTCAGGGATGGGGACATCCTCTGGTTCCGCACGGGCGCGTGACCCGAAGGAAACCCCGGGGCCGCTTCGCCCGTACAAGGAACTAGATTAGAGGAGATTGGAGATCCAGACAGATATGGACGAGCGCGAGCCGCAGGACGAGCGCTTCATGTACAAGGACGGCCTCAGCTACGGGCTGTGGTGCCTTTTTCTGTTCGGCTTTGCCGGCGTGCACCGCATCTACCTCGGCAAGTACGGCACCGGCATCCTGTGGATGCTCACCTTCGGCTTGCTGGGCATCGGCCAGTTCATCGACCTGTTCCGAATGAAGTCGCTCGTGATGGACGCGAACATCCGCGAGGGGTATCTACCACATCCTCGCTATGCCCGGGATCTGATCTCCTCGCCGCCGCGACCCGCCCGACGCGAGCCCACCGTCACGCAGCAACTCCTCAAGGCAGCCGGCAGATACGGCGGCAACCTGACCGTCACGCAGGGAGTGGCGGAGACGGGTCTCTCGTTCAAGGAAGTCGAGGAGGTGCTGACGGAGATGCTGGTCGAAGGGTACGTCGACGTGGACAACGAGCCGACGACGGGCGTCGTCATCTACCGCTTTCCTGAGCTGCTCACCGAATCGGGCGATCCGGCGAGCAGCTAGTTTCTCTTAGCCTCCGCTCTGGATGTAGTCCTTCAGGTGCTGGTTCTCGTCGACCGCCTCGAGCCAGGCCGCGTTGACGAGGTCTCCGATCGACACGATGCCCACCAGCCGTCCATCCCTGACGATCGGGAGGTGACGAATCCGGTTCTGGGTCATCACGCCCATCGCCGAGTGAACCTCGTCCTCGGGCAGACCCACGATGACATCTCGGGTCATCGTGTCGTGGATCGTCGTCGTGGCGAGAAGCTCGGGGCCCCGGGCGCCGAGCCTGAGGACATCGCGCTCGCTGAGAATCCCCTTGATCGCGTCTCCCTCCACCACGACGACGGCGCCAATGTTGTGCTCGTTAAGCACGTTCATGGCGTCCGTAACGTTGCCGCTCGGCGACGTCGTGACCACACGGGCACCCTTGGACTCGAGGATGTCCTGAATCCTCATGCCTACCTCCGGCCAGGTTCGGATCGAGCGGCGGGTACGGCCTCACCCGCATCGGACTCGAAAAAAAAGCGTTCCCACAACATAAACGCGAGCGCCAAGCCGGCAAGCGAAGCGTCTGCGGCCTGGTCGCGTCGATCGAGCGTTGACCGAACGGGTATGGAGGGCGAGCTTGCCCCGTTCGTCCACCCCCGCGGCTGATGGGAGAGAGGATGCAGAAAACCGAGATCGCAGCGAAGAACCTGGATGGCTGGTTCGTCCTGCACCAGTTCTTCAGGGCCTCCTGGCCCGCTCTGAAGCGTCACGACGGGCGCCGCCTCAACGAGATCGGCGCCGAGTTCACCACCCTGCTCCAGCGCTGGTCGTCGCTGGAGGATGGCTGGAGTCGCTGCTACCGCGTCGTGGGGGGCGGCGCGGACTTTCTTCTTCTTCATTTCCGGCCCACCCTGGAGCTCCTGGCCGAGGCGGAGCGCAAGGTACAGCTCACCACGCTGGGTGACTACCTCGAGCTGGAGTACGACTACCTCTCCGTCGTGGAGCTCGGGCTCTATCAACTGACGGCCGAGTTCGCCAAACGGAAGGCCGTGCCCGATGAGCCGGAGGCCTTGGCGACCTGGCGAGAAGAGCTGGAGCAGCAGGCGGAAAAGGCGGCGGACACGGACTTCGCGCGGCGGCGGCTCTACCCGCAGCAGCCTGACGAGATGCCGTACATCTGCTTCTACCCGATGACGAAGCGGCGCGGCGAGAGCGAGAACTGGTACTCCCTCCCGCTGGAGCAACGGGCGGCGATGATGAGCGATCACGGGCTCGTCGGTCGGGCCTACGCCGGGAGGATCAACCAGATCATCTCGGGATCTATCGGCTTCGACGACTGGGAGTGGGGAGTCACCCTGTTCGCGCAGGATGCTCTGGACTTCAAGAACGTCATCACCGACATGCGCTACGACGAGGCCAGCGCCAGATACGCGGAGTTCGGGCCGTTCTACGTCGGCAAGCGAATGCGGGCAGACGATTGGCTGGAGCTGGGCAGAACCTGAACGGAATGGGGGATAACGAGGCGGGGGGATACCCGGGCCGAGGCCGAGGTCGGTCCACGGGAGCGTCTGACGCGAACGTCGCTCCTGCCGTCCGTCTCTTCATGCAGGCGCGGCAGGGCGAGATGGTCGATCTGCTTTGCCGACTCGCGCTCGCAGAATCTCCCAGCGACAGGCCGGATACTCATGCCCTGATCCAGGACCTCCTGACCCGACAGCTCGTCGACACGGGCTGCCTGGTCGAACGTCTGGATGGGGGCGAGCAGGGTGCCCACCTGGTCGCCCGCAGCAGGAACGGCACCGTCGACGGACCGACCCAACTTCTCGTGGGCCACTACGACACCGTCTGGCCTCTCGGCACGATCGGCGAGATGCCGGTCCGGGTGGAGAACGGGAGGCTGAGCGGGCCCGGTGTCTACGACATGAAGGGCGGCCTCGTACTCATCATCTACGCACTCAGAGCGCTCCAGCAGCTGGGCCTCGAGCCGAGCGTGACGCCGTTGGTGCTCATGAACTCGGACGAAGAGATCGGTAGCCCCAGCTCGACGCCGCTCGTCGAGCGATTCGCTCGCTCCGCCGATCGGGCTCTGATCCTCGAGCCTGCACAGGGACCTTCGGGCAAGATCAAGACGGCTCGAAAGGGCGTGGGACACTTCAAGGTCCGAATCCGGGGGGTGGCTGCCCACGCCGGCGTCGAGCCGGAGAAGGGAGCGAGCGCGGTGCTGGAGCTCGCTCACCTCGTTCAGCGCCTCCACGCGCTCAACGACCCCGAGCGGGGGATCTCCGTTAATGTGGGGGTCATCTCGGGAGGAAACCGGTCGAACGTCGTGGCGGCCGACAGCCTGGCCAACGTGGACATCCGGGCGTACCACGAAGCGGAAGCCATGGAGATACGGGATGCGGTCCTGGCGATCGAGCCCGTCACGCCCGGGGTGCGGATCGCGATGGAGGACTGGGATTTCCGGCAGGCGCTGGAGCGCACCCCGAGAAACCGGGCCCTGTGGGAGGTCACTCGGCGTACCGGCAGACTGGTCGGCCTCGAACTGGAGGAAACAGCCGTGGGTGGCGGATCCGACGGGAACACGACGAGCCTGCATACGGCCACCATCGACGGGCTCGGGCCGGTCGGCGCGGGTTCGCACGCCGCCCACGAGTACGTGGAGGCGGACAGTCTGCCGGAACGGGCGGCGCTCCTTGCCCTCCTGATGCTCGCCCCTCCACTGGGATCTGGTTGACTAGCTCGGTTTCCGCCCGTGACATCCAGGCCGCGCGGCAGTCCCTCGACGCCGCCGCTACTGTCATCGTCTTGACCGGCGCGGGAATCAGCGCCGACTCGGGGGTGCCCACGTTCCGAGGTCCCGGAGGGCTTTGGAGGAGCCATCGCCCCGAGGAGCTGGCGACCCCGGCCGCGTTCGCCCGCGATCCGAGGCTGGTGTGGGAGTGGTACGGATGGAGGAGGGAGCTGGTCGCCGCATGCCGGCCGAACGAGGCGCACCTGTCGCTGGCGCGTTGGGCGGCCGACCGCAGCGGGGTCGGCATCATCACGCAGAACGTGGACGGCCTGCATGTGGCCGCCGCGAATGACGCGGGCGCCGTGCTCGAGCTTCACGGCTCGCTCTTCCGGACCCGTTGCACGAGGTGTGGTACAACACGAGAGTCGCGCGAGCTGATCGATGCGTCGGCCGAATCAGCCCTGCCCCGCTGTGACCGCTGCGGCGCCATGCTTCGGCCCGACGTCGTCTGGTTTGGCGAGTCTCTGGACGGGCACGTGCTCGACCGGAGCTTCGCGCTCGCAGAGCAGGCGGACGTGTGTGTCGTGGTGGGCACCAGCGGCGTGGTTCAGCCGGCGGCCTCCATCGCCTCCGTGGCCGCCCGGGCCGGCGCCGTACTGGTAGAGGTCAACATCGAGCCCACCCCGATCACCGCGCAGGCCGACCTGTCCCTGCTCGGCAGAGCGGTCGAGATCGTGCCGCAGCTGTTAGGTCGATCCGACTAGTGGACCGGCCGTCAAGCTAAGTGGACGATGGCTGATGGAAGACATGGCGGCGGGCATTGAGGCGCTGATCGAAGGCAGCGGCGGCTGGGCCTTCATCCTGGCTTACGGCTACACCATGGGGGTCGCGATCGTCCCCTTCCCGGCCGAGTTCCCTGCCATGCTCAACGGGATGATCTTCGGCCCGGCTTTGGGCACGATGATCACCTGGAGCGCCGCCCTGCTCGGAGCCCAGATCAGCTTCGAGCTCTCCCGACGGTTCGGCCGCCCTCTCGTGGCGCGCTTTCTCAAGCCGGAGGCACTCGGCCGCGCCGATCGCGTGGTCGTAGCATCTGGGGCGCCAGGCCTCCTTCTCCTCCGCCTGACCCCGGTGGTCGCCTTTACCGCGATCAACTGGGCCGCCGGCCTCACCCCCCTCAGCCGGTGGACCTTCTTCTGGACCACAGCGCTCGGGATCATTCCCGGCGCCATTCTGTTCACGGTGTCCGGTTCGGGTCTCGCGACGCTCTACCGAAAGCACCCGGTGATGGCCATCGCGCTCACCCTCGCGCTTGTCTCGTTCGCCCTCCTCGTGCACCGCCGAATCAGACGTGAGGCCGCCGCGGAGATCCACCTGAGCGACGACCCCTCTCCGAACCCCTAGCCGTCCGCCGCTGCGCTCCGAATCACGCGGGCACCCGCCATGCGTCTGAATCTGACAATCGGGTGCGCGTGGGTCGAAGCAAGGCTGTCACTAAGACCCTCAATTGTAAGCGGTTACAAGATCGCGCCGACCCAACGCCCGTGCCCGGGCTCGGCTGACGGGAAGCTTTTCGCCGCCTGGCCGGGCAGAATGCGATAAGCAACCGAAGAACAGGGTGTTAGGCGAGGGTTGAGGAAAGCTTGACGATCGATCGAAGCGGCAGTCAAACGGACATACGGAGACCGCCTGGAGCGATGGTCGGGCACGGTCACTCAGGCAGCGAGGCAACGGGCTTCGAGGCGCTGCCCCTCCCACTGGTCGTTCTTTCGGCCGACGGGACGATCGCGCTCGCCAACGAAGCCGCGGCGACGGCTCTCGGAGCTTCTCTGCGAGAGCTCGAAGGTCGTCCCTTCCGCGAGCTGATCGGTCGCTGTTGGAGGCAGGTCTTCCAGGCGGCACTCTCCGAGGTCCACGCGGCCGAGCGAGACGGCGCCTCTGCATTCCTCACGGCCCTGGACCTTCCTCTGCAGACGGGTTCGGGAGAGGTTCGATTCCGAATCTCGATCGCCTCTCGTGCCGCTGGCGATGGGGGTCGAATCCACCTTCTGCTTCACCCTTCGTCGTCCGACCCCGGGATCCGCGGCGGCACGCCGCACGAGGCGGCGCTCGACGCCGCCGAGGACGCTATCCTCTGCACTGATCTGGACGGCAGGATCCTCTACTGCAATGAGCGCTTTGTCGAGATGTGGAAGGTCCCGCACTCCGCCCTGGGCGGCGACCTGGAATCTGTGTTCTCGATCGCCAAGGAGCAGCTCGAAGATCCTGAGGTTTTCATGGAGATGGCCGACCGGGAGGCCGGCGAGCCGGATCGGGAATCGAGAGAGCTCCTCCAGTTCCGCGACCGAAGAACGGTAGAGCGGTTCTCGAGACCGCTGCCGATCGGCAATCACCTCGTCGGGCATGTGATCTCCTTCCGGGATGTCACGCGTCAGCAGCGGGCGCGGGAGACGATTCGGAGCTCCGAGCGCAGATATCGCCTTCTCTTCGAGCGGAACGTGGCAGGTGTGTTCCGCGCCTCGAAGGAAGGGGCGATCCTGGAGGTGAACGACGCTTTTGCGCGCCTCGTCGGATACGAGGCCCCCTTGGAGGTGAAAGGAAAAGCGATCACCGACTTCTACGCTTCGCTGCCCGAGCGTCGGCGCTTCGGCGAAGATCTTGAGCGAAACAGGGCGATCGCGAATCGGGAACTCCAATTCACCCGAAAGGACGGCTCCACCATCTGGGTTCTGGAGAACTCGATCCTCGTCGAGGACCCGGAGCTGATGGAGCCCGTCATCGAGGGAACGATCGTGGACATCACGGCCCGCAAACGACTCGAGACGGAACTCGAGCGCATGGCATATCACGATCCGTTGACCGATCTGGCCAACCGGCGGCTCCTGGAGGAGCGGGCCCGCATGTCGCTGGCCTTCGCTGACCGGCACGGCATCCAGGCTGGCCTCGTTTACCTGGACCTCTCGCGCTTCAAGCGAATCAACGACACGCTGGGGCATGAAGCCGGCGATGAGGTGCTCGTCGAGGTGGCGAACCGGATTCGTGCCTGCCTCCGAGGCAGCGACACCGCAAGCCGACTCGGTGGAGACGAGTTCGCCTGCTTGCTGGCGGAGGTGGGCGGGGAGAGGGGTGCCCTCGCTGTCGCACAG